>CAMODE010000033.1 GCA_946611235.1 uncultured Caryophanales bacterium
AGAAAAAAGATGTAACATTTTTACTGAAAATTAGCTATAGGATAATTTATTTTATATATGTAACATTTCTTCTGAAAAATAAGCCGTAATTTATGTAACATTTTTACTGAATAATCAGACTATTTATTGTTATTTCTTTAAATTATGTTTATAACAATAATTAAAATTATATTTTCATCGCATATAGTGCATTTTTTATTAACTGGTAGTTAATTATATTACTTTATACAAAGTATGAGTTTTATTTTGTTTTATAAAGGTAAAATAATATATTTTCTGATGTTATACTTGATTCGTGAATAGGATATGCGGAAGAAGTTTTTAAAATATTCAATTAGTACTATAAAAAAAAAATATCCCAATTATTCTGAAGAAAAATTAGAAGAAATTGAGTATGGAATTGAAGCACTATATATTACTTTTACAAAGACAATTGTAATAGCGTTAATATCTCTTTTTCTTGGAGTAATTAAAGAAGTATTTTGGATATTGATATTCTATAACATTTTAAGAACTACATCTTTTGGAATGCATGCTAAAACAAGTTTACAATGTTATATTATATCTACAATATTATTCGTGGGATTAGCTATTGTTAGTAAATATTTGGACATTAATATTTATTTAAAAGTCTTTATCTCAATAGTTTGTTTTATTCATATAATTATTTTTGCTCCCGCTGATACTTATAAAAGACCTCTTATTAACAAAAAGAAGAGAATTATATATAAATTTTCTTCTATTGTAATAAGTTTAATATATGTTGTTTTGATAATTATTTATCATAAAAGTATGATGACTACCTACATGATGTTTGGGCTTGTTGATGCCACTTTAATGATCCATCCTTTAATTTATAGGATGTTTCAGTTACCATACAATAATTACAAGACATATAATGAGTCTTATAGTTAGTATGGAAATATAATAAAAAGGAGGTAAAAAAGATGTTTGCTGCATTATTATCTTGGATTGGTTCTTTATCAGCTTCTGCTGGTACAAAAGCTTGTATTGCATGGCTTATGGATGAACCTAAGATGCCTAAAAGTTTACTTAATAAATAATTAAAAGGTCAGTTTAATACTGATCTTTTTCTTTTTTATTATTACTAATTTTAATCTTTTGAATATATAATTTATCTGTTCTCTCATTCTTAGATGAGATCATTTTATTATCGTTTAATATTCTTTTTACTAGAAGTAAACCATGTCCTCTGTTTTTACCTTTAGTACTATATCTTTCATGCCCCATCTTTTCTTCATCTATAGTATTTGCATAAGTATTAGAAATGATAATGTCTATGCTATCTTTAATAAGATATATTTCAATACCAAGTTTTTTCTCAATAGATGTAGAACTAGCTTCAATAGCATTATCTACATATACACCAATAATCCTTGTTAAATCTTTAAAATTCTTAGTATCCAATTTACCTAAAAATGAATTTTCAATTTGTTTAGATATGTTAATTGAAACATTTATGCCTTTTCTTTCGGCTTCAGTAAATTTATAATAGAAAAAACCTTTTAATCCATTTGAAGGTAAGTATGCAAACTTGGATAATTTACTCATGTTACTGCTTACTTTATCCCCCATAACGCTATCAATATATTTTATTATTTTATCTTCATTTTCTTTATCTTTAATTTTACACCTGATTGTTGAAAGCTCATTTCTAGTCTCATGAATTAATGTTCTTTGCTCTTCAATATCGCTTTCATAATTTTTCATTAAGTTTAATAATTCATCATATTTCTTTGCAATTATTTCATTATCTACTTTTTGTTTTAGAAGTGAAAACAGAGTTGCCCCAAATGCTATCATTGCAATAATGTATAGAATAACATTCTCATCTAGCCTATAACCTATGGCGAATTTGTAAAAAAATATAGCTACAAAAATGAATGTAATAATTGAAATTATTATTATCCTCTTATCGGATGAGATATTTATACTAATTAATTTTCTTAATGGTTTTTTCAATAAATATGTTACTAATATCATTAATAAACTAACTGATAAGTTGCTTATTATTCCCCCAGCAATTGTTTCATAACATTGCTCCTTTGTTAATCCAAAAATGTGTATTGTTGCGAGTAAAGTGACTACATCAGGGATTATTAGCAACACGTAAAATAATATTGATGAAACAATAGCTTTGCTAATGGATATGTTTGTAAAGTACTTAAATGTTTCCATAAAAAGGAAACATAACAAAATAGTTTTAACTGTGCCATTGAACTTCAAAAATACTGCAGTGTATAATGTAATAATTATTATTGCAGCTATAATATTATATATTGTTTTTCTATTTTTTTGTGTACTAAATATTATTTTGGTGAAACCATAAACAGAAATAAACATGGCTGCACTACTTAAAAAGCCTTTAAAAATCTCCGACACGTTCTCTCAACTCCTTTCTTGCTGATGGGGTTAGTAAATTTGTAGTGTCTCCATTTTTAAAATGAATGATGAACTTTGAAAATTCTATATCTCTTATGTTATCAGTGTTTACAACGCATGATTTATGGGTTTGATAAAACATTGGGCCTAACTCTTCTTTTAATTTTACTATTGATTTGGTTATGTATTTTTCTTCGCCACTTGATAAATGAATAATACACTTATTTTGTAACGGAGCTTTTTCAATATAATTTATTTCCTTAAAGAGCACCTTAGAATAAACATGGTTATAGGAAAAGCATAAAGTTTTATTTCTATACATCTTTTGAAGAATATAATTAATTGTTTCTTCTAATCTTTCCTGGTATCTATTATATTTTGATATGAAATCTACGGCGTTTAATCTAGAGTAAAATATATCGTTTTTACATTCAGAATGGGCTGTTACAAATACTATTGGGCTCATGTCATCGTCTTCTCTTATCTCTGAAGCAATTTCTAACCCGCTTGTCAATGAAAGCTCAATATCCAAAATATATATTTTCATATTATATCTGTCATTTATTACTTCTTTAAATTTTTTATTATACTCTGTAAATTTTTCTATTTTATACTCCATATCATAATTCATCATTACTTTTGTAACAATACGGGACATTTGTTCTAAAGTTTCTAGTTTATCTTCACATACTATAAATTTTAACATTATTTCCTCCTACTTCTATATTTTTAATCTAATTATTTTTTCTCCAACTCATTAATTAGATCATAATAAATAATATCATTTGATACTTCAATAAGTTCCGAGGAGTGATTAACTCTTAAATTGATGTATTCTTCTGCTATCGGTTCGTTATTTAAAGGGTATATTTCCCCTTTTGGAGCATTATAATATAATTTAGAGGTGACAAAGGAGCCATCTGTAAATGTTACTGTATTATCGCCATCTTTAACATTCATAATATCTGTTCCTAATTGATATTTGCTATGAATTCCAATCATGTTGCCAAGGGTAGGAAGTACATCAATCATTCCGGTTGGCACTTCTACTATTTTATTATATTCCTTTTCTTTTGTCCAAATTATAAATGGCACTTTCCTATTTAATTCATATTCGTATTCATTAAAATTGATATAATTATCATCCGACTCATCCATTACTTTATCATTTATTGGATCATAATTATATAATAAATTATAATCATCATAATCTAATCTAGCATCATGATCGCCATATATTACTAAAATTGTATTATCTAAAAGCCCTTCTTCATCTAAATTTTTTATTAGCTCCCCAATTGCCTCATCTGCATAATGAACTGACTTTATATAGTTTCCAAGTTTAGTTTTATTTATATAATCTCTGGTAATTTTTTCACCATTAATTTCAACATCAATTGTTGTTGGATAATCAGGCATTAACTCCAAATCGCTAAAAGGGGTATGGTTAGATAACATTATTAGTAGGCCATAAAATGGTTTTTTTTGTTGCTCTTTTATTTCTTTCATTTTCTGAACTGACTGCGTAAAAAATGATTTATCAGATAATCCTAAACCTATTATTTCATCTATATCGTATGAATCTTTACTATAAAAATAATTGTAACCTAATGTTTGATGCATTTTATTACGATTCCAAAATTCTCCATTATTAGCATGCATACTATATGTATAATAGCCTTTTTTATTTAATAATTTTGGTATTGAAATATACTCTCTATCAAAAAAATTTACAAAGACTGTTCCCCTATTTGATGGCATAAGTGATGTATTAAATGTAAACTCTGCATCGCTACTTGTACCTACTCCTACTTGGGAATAAAAGTTGTTAAAGAAAATACCTTCACTGGCCAAATTATTAAGATTAGGTGTAACCTCCTGATTATTAAACTTTAAATCCATAGTAAACTTTTGAATGCTTTCCGCATGTATAACTATAATATTTTTGCCCTCAAATATGTTCGAATATTCGTTAGTCTTTTTTTCATATTTGTTATTTTTATAATATTCTTTTACTACTCTTAAGGCACTGTCATGTCCAAACATTGTATTAATTCTTGGTATTAAGCTTTGTACAATATCATCAATTTGATAAATGTAAGGTCCAAAGTTTATTACTACTGATTCTCTATTCCATAATTTATGAAGACTTCCCCATGCATTTGACGGAACTAAAATTGCTCCAATTCCCATAATCATCATTGAAAAGAAGATTGCGACTTTTGATATATTTTTTTCGAATGTACTGTTCTTCGAACAAATTACATTTTTTCTTTTTATATAAATTAAAAAGAAAATTGGTTGCCATAGATATACTAAGTCCACTGGTTTTAAAATATTTTCAAATATTGCATCACTTACATCTTTTGCAAAAATAGCTGTTGCTATTAATGATACAGATATAAATGAACTGTAATAATGATAGTAAATACTATTTGCAATACATATAATTGTGATTAATATAGTCATTATAAATAAGTATTTAACTCTTCTTTTTTTAGTTTTGAAAAGAAATGTAAAAAGTGAGATAATAATTAATATTGCTAAATCAAATAATACCGCCGATATTTTTAAACTGCTTTTAATTGTTATTAATCTTAAAAGTACACCATTTATTGTATTTGTTAAAATAAAGATTATTAATAAGCTATAATTTTCTTTTATATTTAAAATAATATTTTTTATTTCCCTTTTTTTCATAGTTATCACTTCACGTTGATTATATCATAAAAATAAAAAAATGTGAATAAATCACATTATTTTTCACTTGTAAATCCAAATTTTTTATTAAACTTTTCAACTTGTCCTTTTTTAGAAGCTGTATTTTGTTTTCCAGTATAGAATGGATGACATTCCGAGCACACTTCAACTTGAATATTTTCTTTTGTTGACATTGTTTTAAATGTATTACCACAAGCACATGTAACAGTAGCTTCTACATAATTTGGATGAATATTTTTTTTCATGTTTTCTCTCCTTCCGCCATGACAATTAAGTCATAGTAATAAAATTACGGAATATATTATATCAGTTATTTTTAATTTTTTCAATAATTATTTGCGAAATTTTTTCATAACCCTCTTTATTTGGAATAAATGAACTTTTTTTGTTAAAGTATTTGGGATTATTATTGAATATGTTAAATAGATCTATGTATATATAATTATATTTATCGCATAAAATTTTCAATTTATAGTTGGCATATTCAAAGATATCATTATTACCACTCAAGGCACTATAATAGCCTAAAATGAAAACTTTTTTATGATGAAAGGTATTTATATATGATAATATTTTATCATAATTATTAATCATATCATCTATATATGTATATATATTTTGAGTATTTTTATCTAATTTATAGTATAATTCATTCATACCTAATGATAATGTAATTATATCTGATTTTTTTATAAGATAGTTTAATGATAAATTGTCTTTTTTTTCATTATATTCTAGTATTCTTACTATATCTATTATTCTATAATTACTATCTACGAAAGTATTATTATATTCTCTTAGTAGTTTGTTACTTTCTAAATAACTTTTTACATAGTCATTATAGCCATATGTTATTCCTTTTTTTTCATTTATTCCTTTAGAAAGAGAATCCCCAATAGTTAGATAATATAATTTTTCATTAATTGTTTTATTATAGATAAAGTAACATGAAAAGAAAAGAATTAATATTAATATAACTTTTTTCATAGTTCACCTACTTCAAGTATATTTATATTAATTCTATTTTAGCACCTACTTTAGATAATTTATTACATATATCATCATAACCTCTTAAGATGTATTTTACGTTATCTATTGTCGTTATTCCATTAGCAATTAATCCACAGATTAACATGGATGCTCCACCTCTTAAATCAGTTGCTGTGACATTTTTTCCCTGAAGAGGAGTCACTCCTTTTATTTTAGCAATTTTATTGTTCTTGACAATTATATTGGCTCCCATACGATTAGTGTCATAAATATTCTGAAATCTATTTTCATATATTGTTTCTTCAACTGTGCTTGTTCCATGACATTTTGTTAAAAATGGTATAATTGGTTGTTGAAGATCTGTGGGAAAACCTGGGTATGGAAGGGTTTTGATATTAACGGCTTTATAATTATCAGATGAAGATACGGTGATATAGTCATCTCCTATCTCCATGTTTACTCCGGCCTCTATTAATTTTGATGTTAATGCTTCAATATGGGATGGTATTAAGTTCTTTATTGTTAACTTTTCGCCCAATAAAGAGCCAATTATTACATAAGTCCCTGCCTCAATGCGGTCTGGTATTACTTCATGAAATGATTTATGAAGATAATCTACCCCAGTTATTGTTATGATATTTGTACCTGCTCCTTTTATTTTTGCTCCCATTGTATTTAAAAATGTTGCTACATTTACTATTTCTGGCTCTTTAGCAGCATTTTCTATTATTGTTTTGCCTTTGGCTTTTACTGACGCAAGCATTGTATTAATTGTTGCCCCTACGCTTGGCATATCTAAATATATTTTAGTTCCAATTAATTCTTTGGCATCCACTATATAGCGATTATCTTCCATTGTTACTGTGGCTCCAAGGGCACGATATGCCTTTAGTGTTTGATCTATTGGTCTTTCACCTATTGTACATCCGCCTGGAAAATACATTTCTACATGTTTATATTTTCCTAGCAAAGATGCCATAAAATAATATGAGGCTCTTAATTTTTGAGATAATTCTTCTGGTATTTCTTTGTTTTCAATTACCGAAGAGTCAATAGTTACAGTATCCTTGTCTCGAACTATTTTGGCATTTAAATATGTTAATATTTCTTCTAATGAATCTATATCAGAAATATTAGGTACATTACTTATTTTTACTACTTCATCACATAAAATGGCCGCTGGTATTAATGCTACTGCACTATTTTTTGCACCACTCACATATATTTCACCATTTAATTTATGATTTCCTTCAATCCTTATTTTAGACATAACCTACTCCTTTCAAAGTATCTCTGTAATTTTATTGTAATGCTTAAAATTTATTTAGTCAATCGGTATTTTCCCTTTTTACAGATTACTTGACATGATTATTATAGAAAATAAGTTATACCTAGTATAAATAATATTATTCCTCCTATTATTGTAGACACTTTTCCATATTTTATATTTATAGCATTACCAATGTTTAACCCAAAAAAGGTAGCAGAAAAACTTATTAATGCAAATATTAAACTCACTATAAAATAGTTATTAGTAATAGCTGGAAAGGCTATTCCAGTTGTTAAACTATCCATACTTACCGATAATCCAAATAGAAAAAATCCTGGAATGGTTAAGAGAATTTTTTCTTCTTTATTTTTTATGTTTGAGCCTATCATTTCTAAAGCTATAAGGCAAAGTATTATTCCTACTATTATCTGGGGATTAAAAGATATTTTTTTTATTATTATTGTTCCTATTAGTAGCCCTATTATAGGCATTAAAAAATGGTAAATTCCCACTATTGTTGATAGAATCATTTTGTCTTTATTATTTATTCCTTGAGTGCCATATACCAATGCTAAAGAAAACGCATCCATTGATAAACTTACTGCGATTAATATTATTGAAATAATATTCAAATTTATCACCTATGTAAGTATATGCTTTTTAGTTTAAAATAATTTATTTATTTCTTCTCCTATCCAAGTTTTATATTCTGTATTGTTTTTGTTTTCTAAATCAATGAGGCACAAATTAGGAAACAATACACACCACCAGTTGTCTCCCTCAGCCTTGCCAATACTAATCACAATTGATTCGTAATATCCTTCTGGATATTTTATTTCTCGATATTCTTTTTCAGGAAAATAATTATATCCATACTCCACTTTATAATTCATATCATAATTATTTTCATTAAAAATTCTATCTATATTTTCTTCAATACTTGGAATGCTCTTTTTAATGGTTTTCCTTGCTTCATCAATACTATTTTTATCTTTTAGTAATATATATGTATCATTTTCCAAATACTCTTTTACTTTTAATTTCATTTTTTGATCAAGTGATGAATTACTATTTGGTATTACTCTTAACCTAATTGCCGTATCAGGTATTATTATATCGCTTTTTTTATTATAATTATAAATAAGAATAGATACAGTTATAGTAAGTAATATTATTATCAATTTTTTCATAAAAAATATCACTCCTTCTATTAAATTATGAGTGATACTTACAATTTTTATTCTTATTTTTGAATATTAATTATTATTTGATAACTACTTCCATTGTCTTTCTCTTCAAGAGACGCTTCGTAACCTGCTGTCTTGATATCTTCTATGGTATCCTTAGCTAGCCTAATTGCAGTAGCCAATTTAATCTTTGAAATATTGTCATTTCTATTATTTGCTTCTACTACAGATTCCTTGTTGTACATATTATCATCCTTTTCTTCTTTTTTACTATCCAGATCATTTATATTGGACTCTTCTTTTATCTCTGTTAATGGTGACGCTTCTTCGACTAAAGTATTATGTTCATTACTATTTAAATCCTTGTCATTCGTTAAATTGTTTAAATCTATAAAATCAATATTGTTCGTTTGGGTGTATATATTTGGATTATCAATTTTTTCTTCATTATTTTTTGATAATTTTATTTCATCAATTAAGAAATCACTATTAGCATATGGGGATTGTATATTGGACATTTCCAATTCTCGTTTATTGCTATTTTTTTCTTCTTCTTTAAGGTCTAAGATACTTTTAATATAATTATCAGTGTCCCTAACATTCATTCTTTCTGTTATTATTTTATTTAGTACTTCTTTTTGTTTCGTTTCATCTTTTATTTGAAGTAAACATCTTGCATGTCTTTCCGATATTAAGTTATTCATTAATGCAGCTTGTACTTCATTTGTCAATGTTAAAAGACGCATTTTATTAGCAATTGTCGACTGCCCTTTGCCCATTCTTTTGGCAAGTTCGTCTTGAGTAAAACCACCCATGTCTAATATTTTTTTGTATGACTTTGCTTCTTCAATAGCAGATAAATCTTTTCTTTGGATATTCTCAATTAAAGCAAGTTCGGCACTCGTTTGATCATCCATTTGACCTATTACTGCCGGAACTTCTAAAACGCCCGCTAGCTGAGATGCTTTATATCGACGTTCTCCAGCTATTATTTCATATTTATTTCCTAAATCTCTTAATATAAGAGGTTGTATTATTCCATGCTCTTTTATTGATGCTGCAAGTTCATTTAAAGCTTCTTCATCGAATGAAAGCCTAGGCTGAAATCTATTTGGAATAATATCTGATAGGCGCACCATTACTATTTCTTTATTCATTTTCATAATTTATTCCCTCTTTTCATCCTTATACATATGTATATAATTATCTAAAATAATAATACTATAAATTCTTTTTTTTTACAAGATGTTTATACAAATTAACAAAAAAATAATAAACAAGTTGTTAATCTTATTTACTATTTTTTAAATATCTCTTTTCTTAATTTCTGAATATTTTCTCGGATATATTTCACTTGTTGATTTCATTTTTTTATATTTAATTAACGTTCTTAAAGAATTTTCTATTGGCAAATTAAATACTATTCTGTCTTCTTCTTTAATAGATAGTTTTTTATAATAATTATCGATATTTTTTTCTTCATTTTCTGTATTTGATTTCATGGCAATAAAGTATCCATTAACTTTTACTAAAGGTATTCCATACTCTAATAAATATTTAATAGGAGCAACAGCTCTTGCTGTCACAACGTCATATAACTCTCTATTATTTTTTGCATATTCTTCAATTCTTTCATTAATAACTATTACATTTTCTAATTCCAATTTTTCTCTAATTAATTTTAAAAAATTACATTTTTTTCTATTTGATTCTATTAATGTAATTTTAGTATTTGGAAAGCATATTGCTAATACTAGGCCAGGAAAGCCTGCTCCTGATCCTAAATCACAAATATTTTGATTATCTATTTTTATTATTTTAGAAATTGTTAAGCTGTCATAAAAATGTTTTAAATAGACATCTGGTTCTTCTATTATCCTTGTTAAATTATATTTAGCATTTTCTTCTTTTAATAATTGATAGTATTTTTCTAATCTTGATATAGATTCACTGTCTAGTTTAATATTTAATTTGCTTGCCTCTTCAATAAATTTTTCTTTATTCATTATATTTCCTCTTTAAGTATACTAATAGTATTGATATATCAGACGGGTTTACTCCACTTATTCTTAGTGCTTGCCCAATACTTATTGGCCTTACTTCTTTCAATTTTTGTCTTGCCTCACTAGCTAAATTAGGTACTTTATCGTAATCGATGTTTTCTGGTATTTGCTTTTCTTCATTTTTTAAGGTTTTTTCAGCTTCTCTTTCCACTTTTTTTATGTATCCTTCATATTTTATTTGGATTTCTACTTCGTCAACAATCTCCTGTGGATAATTTAAATTTAGTTTGAAATCTTTTATTATTTGCTGAAGATTTGAATTTGGATTTTTTAAGTATTCATATACAGTTATTGTCCTCCTATTTTTTTCGGTATCAACAGTTATCTTGATATTTTTTAATTCTTCTGTTAATTTTAAGATGGCTTTCTTCTTCTGAAGGAATTTTTCATATTTTTCTCCGTTTATTAAGCCTATTTGATGTCCATATTCTCTTAGCCTTAAATCACTATTATCATGTCTTAAAAGAAGCCGATATTCTGCTCTTGAGGTAAGCATTCTGTATGGTTCTTTTGTTCCTTTTGTTACTAAATCATCAATTAAAACGCCAATGTATGCTTCACTTCTTTTTAATATTAGTGGTTCTTTTCCCTCTAACTTAAGTGAAGCATTAATACCCGCTATTAAGCCTTGACATGCAGCTTCTTCATAACCACTTGTTCCATTTATTTGACCAGCAGTAAATAGATTTTTTAGTATTTTTGTTTCTAGGCTTGGTTTTACTTGCGTTGGATATATTGCATCATATTCAATTGCATATGCATATTTTAATATTTTGGCGTGTTCTAATCCTGGTAACGAATGTACCATTTGCTCTTGAATATTTCTTGGCATACTAGTGGAAAAGCCTTGAATATAAATATCGTCATAATATTTACTTTCTGGTTCTAAGAATAATTGATGTTTCTCTTTATCACTAAATCTTACTATTTTATCTTCGATTGATGGACAATATCTTGGTCCAACTCCTGTTATATCATCTAGTCCACCATACATACTAGATTTTGATAGATTATCGGTTATTATTTTCTTTGTTTCATCGGTTGTATATATTAAATAACATGGTTCTTGATTATTAATGTCATATGTTGGTTTATTAGTATGTGAAAAGGTATAGTATTGTTTATCTCCTTCTTCTTTTTTGGTCTTTGAAAAGTCGATAGTGCTCTTTTCAATGCGAGGAGGAGTTCCTGTCTTTAGTCTAAGTATATTAAAACCGTATTTTTTTAAATTATCTGATAGATGTAATGATGGTTTTTCTTCATGAGGGCCACTTCTAGTCCTTGTATTTCCAATTAATATATCTGATTTTAAATAGGTTCCTGTTGTTAATATTACAATATTACTTGTTATATTTTCACCATTTTCAAGTATTATTCCTTTTACTGTATTATCTATTACAATAAGGTTTTCAACCATTCCTTCTTTAATAGTTAAATTTTTTTCATTTCTTAGTACCTTAAGCATTTCTTTAGGGTATGTTATTTTATCTGCTTGGGCTCTCAATGATTTGACTGCTGGGCCTTTGGCGTAATTTAACATTTTCATTTGTAGAAGGGCTTTATCTGCCACCTCTCCCATCACTCCACCTAGAGCATCTATTTCTCTTACAATTATTCCTTTGGCTGATCCACCAATTGATGGATTGCAAGGCATTGTGGCAATATTATTTATATTTCCTGTTATTAAAAGTGTTTTATGACCTTTTCTAGATGAAGCTACTGCTGCTTCGCATCCAGCATGTCCTCCTCCTACTACTATTATTTCATAATCCATTTTTTCACCTACTTTCCTAAACAAAATCTACTAAATAGTTCATCTAATAATTCATCTTTATATGTTTCTCCAATTACCTCTCCTAAACTATTCCAGGCCTCTTTTAAATTTAATTCAACAATATCTATTGGACTATCATTATCAATTTCTTTAATTGATTCATCAATATTATTTATTGCTTCATTTAATAATGATATACTTCTAGCATTTGATAAATATGTCATATTATTTGATTGTAATTCTCCTAGTGAGAATAGTTTTTTTATCTCATCTTTAATTTTATTTATATTAGTATTATTCTTTGCAGATATTTCTATATAATTATCTAATAATGTCTTATCTAAGATGGCTTCTAAGTCTATCTTATTGATTATAATAATATGTTTTTTTTCTTTTATTTTAGTAAGTAATTCTTTTTCTTCAGTTGATAACTTGTCATTATTATTTAGCATAAATAATACTAAATCTGATTTTTCAATCATCTGTATACTTTTTTCAACGCCTATTTTTTCTACTATATCATTTGTATTTCTAATACCCGCTGTGTCAATTATGTTTAGAAGGATTCCATCTAGTATTATTTTTCCTTCTACTATGTCTCTTGTAGTACCTGGTATATTTGTAACTATAGCCTTTTCTTCTTCAATTAGAGAATTTAAGAGACTACTTTTTCCAACATTTGGCCTACCAATTATTGCAACATTTATTCCTTCCTTTATTAATCTTGTATCATTAGACTTCCTTAGTATTTCCTCTAATTTTTGTTTAAATGATTTTATGCTTGGTAATATTTTATCATTGGTTAAGAACTCAATGTCTTCATATTCTGGATAATCAATATTTACCTCTATATTACTTATTATTTGGATTAATTCGCTCCGAAGGTCTTTTATTAAATTAGATGTTTCTCCTGTTAGAGTATTTAAGGCCATTTTTCTTGCTTTATCTGACTGTGATGAAATTAAGTCCATCGTAGCTTCGGCTTCAAGTAGATCTATTCTCCCATTTAGAAAGGCGCGTTTCGTAAACTCTCCTGGTTCTGCTAGTCTTGCTCCGCTTTTTAAAAGCACTTCAAGTACTTTGTTAGTTACAGCAATTCCACCATGGCAATTTATTTCTACAACATCTTCTCTTGTAAATGTTTTTGGAGCCTTCATAATGCTTACTAATACTTCATCTATTTTTTCTTCTTTATCCTTAATAAATCCATAATGAATGGTATGTGATTTTACCTTAGTTAAATCTTTAGTAAAAACTTTACTTACAATTTCTAAGGCATCTATACCACTTAATCTTATTATTGAAATTGCTCCTATTCCTGTGGTGGTTGATATTGCTACAATTGTGTCTTCCATCTAATACTCCTTCTTTCTTCTTAAGTATTTTATCACAAAGCACAAAAAAAAGAAACTATTTGTTTTTAGTTTCTATTCTTCTTTTAATTTAATTACAACTTTTCTATTTGGTTCTTCACCTATTGATTCTGTATATACATATTTATCGTCTGCTAATGCCTCATGTACTAATCTTCTTTCATATGAATTCATACTATCCATTGTAACTTCTGTTTTTGTTTTATAAGCTTCTCTTGCTAATTTTTTTGCTAGATAAGCAATATTTCTTGCTCTTTTCTCTTTATAGTTTCCAACATCTAATACAATTGATAATGGTGTACTTAATTTTGGGTTAACCATTTGTCTAATTAATAGTTGTAATGCTGCAACATTTTTTCCATTTTTTCCGATTAATATGGCATTATTTTCTGAAAATATTGTTACAGAAAGACTTCCTTCTCTTCTTCTTATTTCAAGATTTCCTTCAGCATTCATCTTTTTTATTATTTCACTTACTGTTTCTTTTACGAATGCTACTATTTCATTCATATTTAGTACTTCTATTTTAACTGTTTTTTTTAGTAATCCTGATTTTTCTTCAATATTATTTACTATTAAATCTTCTCTAGATATTTTTAATTCTTCAAGAGCTAAATCAATAGCATCTTCCTCTGTTTTTCCTTCATAATAATATTTATTCATTACTTCTTTGCCTTCTTTCTTTCTACCATCTTGTTTTGAAATATAGTAAATGCAGATGATGATATCCAGTATAATCCCAATGCAACTGGTAAACTAAATGATGCAAATACTATCATAGCAAGCATAAAGTAGATTGTTCCCTTCATTTGGGCAGCCATGGCTGTTTGATCTTTTAATGTCTTCTTAAAAGATAAGTATGTTGTTCCCAATATTATTAATAAGAATAATACATATGCATACCATGTATTTGACATTATTCCATGAGATATAGTTGTTCCCATATCTAAAGATAAAAATTTATTTTCAAATATCACTGGAGTTCTATTTATTGCCTCCAAGTAAGCAAATAATAATGGTATTTGGACAAACGATAACAAGCAACTAGATAATGGATTAATCTTATTTTTTTGATAGATTGCCATCATTTCTTGAGCTTTCATTTTTTGTGAGGTTTCATCCGTTTTATCTTTATATTTCTTTTCTAATTTATCAAGTTCTGGCTTTACTGAATTCATTTTTTCTGATTGCATGGCGGTCTTTCTTGTTAATGGATACATTATTAATCTTATTGCTAAACAAGATAATATTATTGCTAGCCCATTAGCTAAACCTTTACTCAATCCAATTTTACCTAATAGTACTCCAATATTTATTAATAACCATGCAAGAGGCTTTACAAATACCGTTGTCCATAATCCTTCATATTCAGAAAATGGTTTAAATTCTGTACATGTTGGTAAACTATCTATTTCTACACCATTTTCTTCATATAGTTTTATTACATCTTTATTAGTCGGCCTACAAACAATATTTTCTGTAAGGGCTTTCCCTGTTTCTTCATACTTTACTACTTTCTTATCCTCTCCGACTAATTGTTTTGTACAACCAGTTAGTAGGAATATTGATAATACTACTAGTAATATCTTTATACTTTTTTTCACTTTTTATCACCTATATTACTTATTAGTTTTAACAATTCTTTTTCCATATCCTGATATGTTAATTCTAATATTCCTTTCCTAATAATTATAACATAATCATAACTACTTTGCATACTATTTTTGTTATTATCGATAATGTTTTTTATCCTTCTTTTTATTTTATTTCTAATGACAGCTTTGCCAGTCTTCTTAGGGATAGATATTCCATACCTATTTTTTTCATTGTTTATTCGATAATAAATACTGAAATTTTTGCTTTTTATACTTTTGCCATTATTTATTATTTCGGTATATTCTCTCGAAGATTTTATAATATCTGTTTTTTTCATATTATATAAAAAGAAAAAAAGAAAACAAAATTATGCACATAATTTTTTTCTTTTTTTTGCTCTTCTACTTTTTAAAACATTACCTTTTACTCTTGCAAAGAAACCATGCTTTTTAGCTTTTTTTCTATTATTAGGTTGATAAGTTCTTTTCATAATTAAAACACCTCCATGTCAAATGCTCTTTTATTATATAGTTTTATTTAGTTTATGTCAACAATTTTAGAAATTTTTTTTAAATTTGACAAGTTCTTATAAATTTTATATAATATTTGTCGCTTAAGGGAGATATATGAATAGTTACTTGATTAATAAATATAGAAGAGAATTATATTCTTATACTTTTTCAGAAAATAAATTTAAAGTACTTATGAATGAAAAGCCTAGAAAAAAAGAAGTACTTAATGAATCTATTAATAGAACTATATTGGCAAACACTTCAAAAGATGTCTATATGAATGATGGAAAACTCATATATTATAAATCTTTAAGTGAGGTAAATGATCACATAATTGAATGGATAGATATTTTTAATATGAAAGTCAAATATACTATAAATGTTTATTCATGTTATATAGATACATTGAATAACATAAGGAAAGAAATTAATTTATATGCCATGATATGTGCATCAAAATATGGTTTGGTTTTTTCCACTTCAGGGGATGAATATGATACACTTATTAAGGTGTATATAAATATCTTATGGGAAAGAAAACTAAAAATCGCAAATGAATTAAGAATTATTTTAGAAGATGAATTTGGTTTGTATTATGGAGATTATAGTAGAGAAATATTAGGTTTATATAATTACTATCAAAGGAAAATTCTTAGTATTGAAGAAATTGACTTGAATTTATTTAATGCATTTAGAGACGAAGTAGGTAAAATAATAAATAAACCTAGAATGTTATTAAAGGAAAGTAGGTGGAGTTTAAATGGAAATTGAATTAAAGGTATTAATTGAAATAGCTACAGAATATTTTGATATTGGTGATGAAGATATATATAAAAATAATTTTAATCAATTCATGTTTTGTTATAATTTTATTAAAAACTATGACTGTGTTAAGGGGAGAGATGAAGAGAGTTTAATTAATTGTTTATACTTTATTGCTTCTGATATTGCAAGTAATGAGTTTTTTAAAACTACGCATGATTCTTATGGAAATATATTTACTAATTATAATCAAAAATATAAACCTTTAGATTATATAATATCTGAAGCTTTATATAGAACATATGGTGATGATTCTTTACCATGCTTGTCTGATAGTTACATTTATGAAAAAAAGCTTATTAGATAATACAGTCAAAAATAAGAGACTACTGAAATGTAGGCTCTTATTTTCTTTTTGAAGACCTTAGGCTTCAAAAACCCTGAGTAACTTTAGTGCGAAGGGAAAAAAAGAAAAATCTTCAAAATACTATTTCAATTTTTTACTTTTTTTGATAGAATTATATATGAGGAAATTAAGGTGACAGTATATGGGAAAAGTTATTGCAATTGTAAACCAAAAGGGTGGGGTAGGTAAAACCACTACTAGTATAAATTTAGCAGCATCACTGGGTGCTTTGAATAAAAAAGTATTATTAATTGATTTAGATCCGCAAGGAAATGCCACTACTGGAGTTGGTATTGATAAAGGAGATATTGGAAGTAGTATCTATGAAGTATTAACTAAAAAGGCTAGTATAGAGTCTGCTATTATAAAGACAAAAAGTAAAAATTTGAGTATTGTTCCTGCTTATCTTAACTTAGCAGGTGTAGATATGGAACTTATTGAATTAGAAAGAAAAGCTAAAGATGCTGGTCAAAGATTTAATAGGGTAACAAGACTAAAGGAAGAAATTGGCAAAGTTAAGGAAAATTTTGATTTTATTTTAATTGATTGTCCACCATCTCTTGGTATTCTAACTACTAATGCACTAGCTGCTGCTAATTCAGTTCTTATACCAGTACAGTGTGAATATTTTGCTTTAGAAGGTATTATGCAACTTATTAATACAATAATGCTTGCTCAAAGAAAAGTTAATCCTACCTTAGAGATTGAAGGTGTACTTCTTACGATGTTTTCTAATACTAACTTAGGGGTTGAAGTTATCGAAAGTATTAAAGGATTCTTTAAAGAGAGAGTGTATGATACAATTATTCCAAGATTAGTTAGACTTGCTGAAGCTCCATCTCATGGAAAACCTATATTAGAATATGAGCCAAGGAATAAAGGAACTATTGCTTATTTAAATTTAGCAAAGGAGGTAATAGAAAGAAATGGAACAAAAGAAGAAAGCGTTGGGTAGGGGGCTTGAAGAATTATTTTCTACTGAGGTATTAGATTTTGATACTTTTGAAAATAATGTTATAGAAACTGCTAGCGAAAATGATATTAAAGAAATTCCAGTCAGTGAAATTAGACCTAATCCTTATCAACCAAGAAAATCTTTTAACGAAGATGCATTAAAAGAATTATCTGAATCTATTAAAAATTACGGGGTATTTCAACCTATTATTGTAAAAAAGGCTATTAAGGGATATGATTTAATTGCTGGTGAACGTAGGCTTAGAGCTAGTAAGCTTGCGGGATTAGAAAAGATTCCTGCTATTGTTAAAGAATTTACTGATGAGGAAATGAGAGAAATATCACTACTAGAAAATCTTCAGAGAGAAAATTTGACCGCTATTGAACTTGCTTGGGCTTATAAAGGTATTATCGATAACTTAGATATTAGGCAAGAAGATCTTGCTCAAAAGATTGGTAAAAGTAGGGCACATGTTACAAATATTTTAGGCCTTCTTAACTTACCTGATAGTGTTCAAAAGATGGTTTTAAATAATGAAATATCAATGGGGCATGCCAGAGTTCTTAGTAAGATGGATAATGCAGAAGAAGTTAAACATCTTGCAAATAGAATTGTCAATGAGAATTTAAGTGTTCATGATATTGAAGTTATCAGTAGAGAAGAAGAAATAAAGAAGAGAGTTCCAGTTACTAGAAGAAGTACTAATAATGATTATTCTTCTGTTGAAAGAGAAATGAAAGAAGTACTTGGTACTAGAGTTAAAATTGATAATAAAAAGATTAATATTTATTTTGAAAACGTAAATGATCTAAATAGAATTTTAGAAATAATGAATATTGAAATTAAGTAGCTTAGTGCTACTTTTCTTTTTGATTACATATTGTTAACTATATTTATTTAATATATTATTTTTTCTTTTTAGACAATATTTTACTATATAGGTATTTTAAAAATGATATTATTATAATGCTTGCGGTAAGTTCAACTTAGAAGAATTTTTTATCGATTTTTGTCTTACTTAATTGTTTGCAAAATCACTAGGCAGTATATTATAATATTCTTGTAAGAAGAACAGAAAGGTGAGGTGGTATTGTGCAAGGAAGAGTTAAGTGGTTCAATAACGACAAAGGTTATGGCTTCATAGATTATCCAAATGGCGAAGATATTTTCGTACACTACTCTGCTATTAAGCAAGATGGATACAAGACTTTATCAGAAGGTCAAATCGTTAATTTTGATTTGATTGAGACTGCTAAAGGCTTACAAGCTATCAATGTAGTAGCGGAAGCAAATGTAAAGGCTTAATTCGATAAAAAATACATAAGACAGCTAGAAGTACTTAAGCTATCTTATTTTTTTATATATGGAGGATGTATGAAGTACATTAAAAACTTATTTTTATCTCTGAAAGAAATTCTTCTTATCATGCTTATTCAATATATATTATTATTTGGATGTATTATGATATTCGGCACCAATAAATCGATTATTATTGGGACAATTATTCTTTCTATATTTGAACTTATCTATATATTTATTAAGTTAAAAGGTATTAAATTATCCTTTAAACATAACTATTTTCCTTATATACTACTAGGTATATCAATATCCATTATTTATAATATGATTATCTTTAAACTAGGTATTAAATTTGATATAACTAGTATTCCTTTGATACTAGATATTATTGTCTCTGGTATTATTGGCCCAATATTTGAAGAAATTCTATTTAGATATAGTCTTATTAATAAACTATCTAAATTTAATAATAAGACTTTATGTATATTACTATCTTCTTTTATATTTGCTATATGCCATAATGGTATTACTACCATTATCTATGCATTTATTATTGGTCTATTTAATTCTTATTATTATATTAAAAAGAAAGATATACTAGTACCTATTATTATTCATATATCCGCGAATATCGTCTCTTCATTCTTATTTAATTTTAATCCTTATATATTAATACTTGGTATTATTTTATTTGTAATTGGTATCACTACTAGTAGAAATTAAAATATAAATATATTGGTCTATCAACAATATTGTTGATAGACCTTTTTAGTTAACTTTATTGATTTATATTGACATAGACAACTCTTTTATGATAAAGTTTTTGTGCTAAGAATTTGAAAGAAAAAAAATAATTTTTTGGAGGGTTTTTGATATGAATGAATTACAAGTAATTAATAATCAAGAAATTGAGAAAATGATTTTTGAAGTAAGAGGTAAGTTTGTTATGTTAGATAGCGATATAGCAAATCTTTATCATGTAGAAACAAAGAGAGTAAATGAGGCTGTTAAAAATAATTTAACAAAGTTCCCTGAACGTTATTCCTTTAAACTTACTGATGAAGAATCAAAAAATCTTTTGGTCGAAAATTTCGACCAAAAAAAAGAAACTCGGGGAGGCAGATATAAAAATCCAAGAGTGTTTACAGAAGAAGGTGCTTTAATGCTCAGTACTGTACTTAAAAGTAAAGAAGCTATTAAAACTAGTATTGCTATTACTGATGCTTTTGTGGCTATGAAGAAGTATATTTCTTCTAACCTAATAGAACAAAGATTTATTAATAATATGGTGTAAAAGGAATTAATCAAACTATAAAAAATAATCAGAATAAGAACCTTGAAAAAATTCTGTTTTAAACTCAGTGAGGAAGAATATAATTTTTTGAAGTCAAAAATTTTGACTTCAAAGAATTTCACAAGTTATAAAGATTTGTATTCTTCAAGATCACAAATTGCGGCCTTAAATAGAAAAAGTAGTAGAGGGTATAACATTAAATACTTTCCATATGTTTTTACAGAATATGGAATTATGATGTTATTTGGTTTACTAAAAAGCGAAATAGATGCTGAAACTAATGTGGCAATAATTAATGCTTTTGTATAAGTAAGATGAAAAATTAAGAACTAATTGAAAATATGGTATCATCCATTGATATAAAAAATATTATCAAATAAAATGTGGGAGGTATTTGGTATGAATGAATTACAGGTAATTGACAACATTAAAATTGAAGATATGATTTATGAGGTAAGAGGGAAGCAAGTTATGCTAGATTCTGATTTGGCAAAAATTTATCATTGTAAGAATGGCACAAAAGAGATTAACCAAGCCGTTAAAAGAAATATAAATAGATTCCCTGAAGAATTTTGCTTTCAACTCTCAGAAGACGAATACTCACTTTTGAAGTCACAATTTGTGACTTCAAAAAATAAAGGTCGCGGTGGAGTTAGAAAACTACCATATGTTTTTACCGAACATGGAGTGATTATGCTTTCTAGTGTAATAAAAAGTGATGTTGCTGCTAAAACTAATGTAGCAATAATTAATGCTTTTGTAAAAATGAAAAAGTATTTTTCTTCTAATTTATTGGAACAAAGTTTTATTAACAATATGGTATTAGAACATGATAATGATATTAAACTACTTAAAGAATCTTTTTCAAAATTTGATAGTATGAGTAACGAGATATTTTATGAAGGACAAATATATGATGCTTATTCATTATTATTAGATATATTAAATAGTTGTAAAGAAAGTATTATAATTATAGATAACTTTGCTAATAATAAATTATTTGATACACTCTCTAAAACTGATAAGAAAGTAACAGTATATAGTAAAAATATTGATGAAGAATTAATTAATAAATATAAGAAGCAATATAATAACGTTACTTTAATACATAATGATAGTTATCATGATAGATTTATTATTATTGATAAAAAAATATTATATCACTGTGGATCATCATTTAAAGATTTAGGTACTAAATGTTTTTGTATTAGTAAGATAGAAAATCAAGAACTAATTAGAGATATGTTATCTAGTATTAAAAGTAAATAATAATTGGAGGGATTTTATTATGACCGAATTGCAAGTAATTGATAATATTAAAATTGAAGACATGATTTATGAAATTAGAGGAAAGCAAGTAATATGTGATTCTGATTTAGCAAATATTTATAAGGTTGAGACGAAAAGAATAAATGAAGCAGTAAAAAATAATCCAAAAAAATTTTCTGAAAGTTTTTGCTTTAGGATTAGCGAAGAAGATTATTGTGCTTTGAAGTCGAAATTTTCGACTTCAAAAAATAGAGGTGGTTCTAGAAAAGGACATACAGTCTTTACTGAAGAAGGGTGTTTAATGCTTGGAACTGTTCTAAAAAGTGATGTAGCAGTGAATACTACACTACTTGTAATTGAAGCTTTTGTCGCTATGAAGAAGTATATCTCTTCTAGCCTAATAGAACAAAGATTTATTAATAATATGGTATTAGAACACAATGAACGAATCAAACTATTGGAAGAAAATTTTAATAATAAATCTTTTAGTAATGAAATATTCTATGAAGGGCAAATATATGATGCCTATTCACTCTTGTTAGATATATTAAATAGTTCTAAAGAAAGCATTATAATTATAGATAACTTTGCTAATAAAAAATTATTTGATATACTCTCTAAAACTAATAAGAAAGTAATAGTATATAGTAAAAATATTGACGAAGAACTAATTAATAAATATAAGAAACAATATAATAACGTTACTTTAATGCATAATGATAGTTATCATGATAGATTTATTATTATTGATAATAAAACATTATATCACTGTGGTTCTTCATTTAAAGATTTGGGTACTAAATGTTTTTGTATTAGTAAGATAGAAAATCAAGAACTAATTAGAGATATGTTATCCTCTATCATTCTAAATAATAGGTAATTTAATAAAGTAATATTAAAAGCTACTACTAGTAACAGTAAGCTTTTATTCTCTAAAGAAATCATCTATTCTCTTATCTAATATTAGAGATAATTTATATACTAATGTTAGTGAACAGTTTTTTCTACTGTCCCCTGGGGACTCTAATCTTTTTAAATAATCAGGACTAACATCTAGAAGTTCTGCTAAATCATTTAATCTAATTTCTTTTTCTTTTCGATATTTCTTAATGTTTTTACATATTATTTCTCTATAATTAGGATTGAATCCATCTATTTCTTTTATCATTTATTTCATCACCTTTAACTGTTATTAATTTTAATATGCTTTCAATAGTTATTATATCAAAAAGATATACAAATAACTAGATTCTCTCATATATATTTGCTATAATAAGGTTATATAAAAATGTTTTATTTTGTTACGATGAAAGAAGGATTATAATGAGTAACTTAAAAATATTAAAACCAGAATTTGAAGTGCATTATATAACTGAAGTTGGCAATTCTATTAATGGGACTATAAGTGATGTTCCTGATAATGCTTTTGGGGCATTTATTGATATTTATTTACCTTATACTACAAAAGATAATAATTATTTTGTTCTTGGAGAACATCATATGCTTATGATAGGTAAAAAATTGTCTGTAAAACAGGCCTTAAGTATAACTAAAAATGATGATGCTAAAAGAAGACTTGCTTATTTAGATAAAAGGGTTAACGATGTTATGGAAGTAATATATCCAAAAATGTTTTCTATTGATGATATTGCCATATCAAATGACTTTTATCCTTTTTATTCAAATTATGCTGCTTGTGATTCAAAAGAAATGCTTAAAGAACAATTAGAAATGTCTTTTGAAAGGTATAAGGAATTGGTAGAAACTATAGATGGAATATCTGAAGAAAAAAATAAATAAGATGGTATTATACTTATCTAAATAAATGAATTAATCTTTAAAGTAAGTATAATTTACATACTAGAGTTTAAAAGAAGATATTGATGAAAAAATATCTTCTTTTAATGTTAAAATAAATAAGAAAAAAAGAGATAGTTTTATTATTTACTTTTAGAGTAATTTATTATACAATTATCTTAAGGAAAGGGATATTATGGAGAGATATACACTACTACCTGCGGACTCTTATGTTGTTATAAATAAGACTATTCTTCATGATGAAGATAGAAAGATACTTACTAATTTATATCTTCCTGTAATAGGTACTGATGCAATTATGCTTTATTTCTCTTTATGGTCTGATTTAGATAATAGTGAGATTATTAGTAATGATTATTCTCATCAAAAACTAGTATCTAATCTTAGAATGACGATTAGTGAAATAGAGACTGCTAGACATAAACTAGAGGCTATTGGTCTTATTAAAACTTTAGTTAAAGAAGGTAATACGAATAGTTATATATATGAGTTATATTCTCCCGCTAGTGCTCATGAATTTTTATCCCATCCAATACTTAATATTGTACTATATAGTAATATAGGTAAGAATGAATATGATAATATTATTAAGACTTTTAAATTACCTAGGGTTAATACTAGTAATTATACAGATATTACAAAGAATTTTAATGATGTATTTGAAAGTGTTAATATGACTTCTTATGATTTATCTTTAGAAGATATTCGTAAGTATAATAAATTAAAACTTAATATTAATAGTAATTTTGATTTTAATTTCTTAATTAGTTCAATGCCTAAGAATATCGATACTACTAGAGTATTTACGAAAGAGATTAAAGAACTTATTATTAATTTATCTTTTATATATGATATCGATGCTGTTAAGATGTCAAATATTATTAAAGGATGTTTTAATGAGAGAGGTACAATTAATAAAGAAGAACTTAGAAAAAGTGCAAGAAACTACTACCAATTTGATAATGGTGGAGTTCTTCCTACTATAATTGATAATAGTCAACCAGAGTATTTAAGAAAACCTATTGGTGATACTTCAAAAAGAGCTAAGATGATATATACATTTGAGACTATATCTCCAAGAGAATTTCTTATTAATTTAAATAAAGGTAGTGATCCTACGAGAAGAGATCTTAAACTAGTAGAGGATTTACTTATTGATTATAAATTAAAACCAGGAGTAGTTAATGTTCTTATTGATTATATGCTAAGTGTCAATGAAAAAAAATTAACTAGAGGACTAGCAGAGACTCTCGCAGGAGAATGGCAAAGACTTGGTATAGAAACTGTCGAGGAAGCTATGAATTTAGCGGAAAAAGAATTTAAGAAAAGAAAGAGAGTTACTACTAATAAAGAAGTTAAGAATATGAAGACTCCTCTATGGTTTGATAAAGAAATATCTAAGAATAAAGTAAGTGATGGAGAAGAAAATCAATTAGAGGAACTTTTAAAGGAGTATAAGTAATGAAAGGTGTTAAAGAGTTAATAAAAGAGCAAAATAGATTTACTAATATTGAACTAGAAAAATACTTTGATGAAGAATTAAAAGATGATACTTTTAAAAAAGTTGTTAGTAAATGTAAACTTCCTAAAGAAGAACTAATTAAATATACTTCTTTATTTAAAGATAGTGCATGTGAATTAAAAAACTGTAGTACTTGTAAAAATATCTTAGAATGTAAAAACAGTGTTACAGGTCATGTCTATTATCCTAGTGTAGAAAATGATAATATCGTATTTTCTTATGTACCTTGTAAATATAAAAAGAAATTAGATAAAGATAATAAGTATAAAGAAAATATAATTTCTTTTGATATGCCAAGAGAGATAATGGATGCTTCAATGAAAGATATTTATACTGATGATAAAAATAGATTAGAGACGATTAAATGGCTTACGACTTTTATTAAAAAATATGAATCAGATAATAATATAAAAGGATTATACTTGACAGGAAACTTTGGATGTGGTAAAACATATGTAGTAGCTGCTACTTTTAATGAGATTGCTAAAAAGGGTAAAAGAGTTGCTATCGTCTATTATCCGGAATTCTTAAGAAGACTAAAAGAAAGCTTTTCTGATGACTATAAAATGGTATTTGATAGTGTTAGAAAAAGTGACTTATTACTTCTTGATGATATAGGAGCGGAGACTGTTACTAATTGGAATAGAGATGAAGTTCTTGGTACAATCTTACAATATAGAATGCAAGAAAAGTTACCAACATTCTTTACATCTAATTTGACTATCAAAGAGTTGGAAGAACATCTTATAGGAAATGATAGTGATGGTAAAGTTAAGGCTAGAAGAATAATAGAAAGAATTAAATATTTAACTGATAATATCGAAATGATTGCGGAAAATAGAAGAAAGTGAGGAATAAAAATGGAGAAAAAAGTAATGAATGCTAAACTAAGTGATGTTAATGGTAAAGGTAATGCTCATATGTTTATTGAAGGCGATGGTGCTGAACTTAATATGCCAGAGAATTTTGTTTTAGCTAACAAACCTAATAGTGGTAAATCATCTAAGATGAAAGAGTTTGTAACTGGTAACCCTAATGTCGGTAAAGGGTCTGCTGGATTTGTTGGTGTAATTACTCTTGCTATTATTATAGCTGTAGTAGGAGCAATTATTGCATTTTTAACACTTAGATATTAATTTATTTATACAAGGAGGGATAGCCTATGCTTACTGCTTTAGAAGTTAAATCTAGTTATTCTATTTTAAGTAGTTTAAACTTGATTGATATGCTAACGGAAAAAGCTAAAAGTATGGGCTATTTTTCTTTAGCTATAACAGACTCTAATAATATGTTTGGAGTCTATGAATTTTATTTATCATGCAAGAAGAAAGGTATTAAACCGATTATTGGTATGGAAGTAGATGATATTAATAATAGATATATTTTACTTGCGAAGAATAATAATGGATATAAGAATTTAATTAAGATATCAACAATTGTATCAGAAAGAGATATTGATATTAATGATTTAAATACATATAAAGATGATCTTATTTTAATTATGCCTTTTAGTAGTTTTAACGAAGAAATATTTAATGTATTTGAAGAACATTTTATAGGTTATAGTACTCTAGAAGAAAAAAATATAATCGATAGTACTAAGAGAAAAGTATTTATAAATGATGTCTCTTATATAGATAAAGATGACTATAAATATTTGGATTACTTATATATGATTAGAGATGATAAGAAACTAGGAGAGATAGAACTTGGTACTCATAAGAATAAGCATTTACTTAGTAAAGAAGAATATGAAAGTGTAGTTGATAATGATACTTTACAGAATATGAAATATATAAGTGATAAATGCACAGTAACATTAGAATACAAAGAGGGACTCCTTCCTATCTATGATAAAGATATTGATTCTTATGAATACTTAACTAATTTATGTAATAAAGGATTAAATAAAAGACTAAATGGTAATGTTACGAAAGAGTATTCTGATAGGATTAAATATGAACTAGGTGTTATTAAAAAGATGGGATTTTGTGATTACTTTTTAGTTGTATGGGATTATGTTAAATATGCTAAATTTAATAATATACTAGTAGGCCCTGGAAGAGGAAGTGCTGCGGGAAGTTTAGTTAGTTACTCTATTGGAATAACTGATGTAGATCCAATTAAATATGATTTACTCTTTGAAAGATTTTTAAATCCAGAAAGGGTTACTATGCCCGATATTGATGTTGACTTTGATAGTGTAAAAAGAAATGAAGTAATAGATTATGTTACAAATAAATATGGTGAAAAGAAAGTAGCTGGTATTATTACTTTTAATACGCTTGGAGCTAAACAAGTTATTAGAGATTTAGGCAGAGTCTTTAATATTAGCGGGCCTATTATCGATGATATTGCTAAGGGTATAACCACTAAAGAATTAAAGGATTCTTATGAAAAAGATTCGAGATTTTATAATTTAATTAATTCTAAGGATGAGTATAAGAGACTATTTAAAATTGCTTTAAAATTAGAAGGTCTTCCTAGACATATATCTGTACATGCTGCGGGTGTCGTTATGAGTAATACGGATATTGATAATGTTATTCCTTTATATAAGAATCAGTTAGGTATATATACGACAGCTTTTTCAAAAGATTATTTGGAGCCATTGGGACTTTTAAAGATGGACTTTTTGGGACTAGACAATCTTACTCTTATTAGTAATGTTATAGATGAAATAAAAGTAAATGAAAAGATCAATATTAGTTTTGATAGAATACCTATGAATGATAAAAAAGCAATAGAAGTTTTTTATAATGTAGATACAGATGGTATCTTTCAATTTGAATCTCCTGGTATGAAGAGATTTTTAGAGAAGTTAAAAATAAAAAGTTTTGATGATATATCACTTGCCCTTGCTTTATATAGACCAGGTCCTATGGATAATATTGATACTTTTATAAGAAGAAGAGAAGGAAAAGAAAAGATTGATTATATTCATCCTGATTTAGAAGAGATACTTGCTCCGACTTATGGAGTTATTGTGTATCAAGAACAGATTATGCAAATTGTTAGAAAGATGGCTGGTTATTCTTTTGGCGAAGCTGATGTACTCCGAAGAGCGATGTCAAAGAAAAAAGAAGAGATATTACTAAAAGAAAAGCCTAAGTTTATAGAAGGTTCTATTAAAAATGGATATCCTGAAGAAATAGCAGTAAAAGTATATGATATGATTCTTAAATTTGCTAATTATGGTTTTAATAAATCACACTCCGTTGCTTATGCTATTATAGCTTATAAGATGGCTTATATTAAGGCATACTTTCTTAAATACTTTATATGTGGACTTCTATCAAATGCTATTGGTAACGAGTATAAAACTAATACTTATTTAAATAGGGCTAGAAAAGCTGGTATTAAAATTTTAAGTCCATCTATTAATGATAGTAAAAGTTTATATTATGTAGATGAAAATGGTAATATAAGATGTCCATTATCTATTATAAGTAGTGTTGGAACATCGATATCTAATGATATTATTGGAGAAAGAGAAAAAGGATTATTTACAGATTTTTGTGACTTTGTTGTGAGAATGAATAAAAGTGGTGTTAATAAAAGAGTTCTTACTAATTTAATTAATGCTGGTGCTTTTCCTTTTGGATATAACAAAAGATCTTTAAATGAAAGCTTAGATAGCGTACTTAACTATGCTGAAATAGCTAGTGGTATGTCTCTTATTGAGATTGAAAAGCCCGTTATTGAAGAGTATCCAGAGTATGATAAGAGTGAACTTATTAATTTAGAACTTAAGACCATGGGATTTTATTTAACAGAACATCCTATTAGTAAGTATAGAGAAGGATATATTATTAATTCAATGAACATTAATAATTATTTTGATAAGAATATTAAACTAGTAGTTATGATTGGTAAGATTAGGGAGACGACTACTAAAAATAATGATGTTATGGCTTTTATTAAAGGTAATGATGAATATGGAGATATTGATTTAACTGTGTTTCCTAGTACTTATAAAAGATTTAATAACATTAAAGAAGGTAATATTGTAGAAATAATAGGTAGAGTAGAAAAAAGATATGATAAATATCAAGTAATTGTTAATAATATAAAAATACTAGAATAGGAGAATATTTATGAATAAAGGTGTATTTATTGTTGTATCAGGACCATCTGGAGTAGGTAAAGATACTCTCGTAGATGAACTAGTAAAAGAAGATTATGGTATATGTTCAGTATCGATGACAACGAGAAAGATGAGAAATGGGGAAATAGAAGGAGTAGACTACTTCTATAGAGATATTGATACTTTTGAAGATTATATTAAGAAAGATAAATTCTTAGAGTATGCTAAATATAATAACAACTATTATGGTACTTTAAAAGACTTTGTATTTGATAATTTAAATAAGGGAATAAATGTCTTTGCTAATATCGACGTACAAGGTGCTCTTCAGATAGAAAAAGTATTTCCAGAAGCTGTTAGCATCTTTATTATGCCTCCTTCATTTGAAGAATTAGAAAAGAGACTTAGAAATAGAAATACTGATACTGAAGAAGATATTATTAATAGACTTAATATTGCTAAAAAAGAAATTACTTATAAAGATAAATATGACTACACAGTTATCAACAATTCTGTTGATAAAGCAGTAATAGACATTAAAACTATTATTGATAAAGAGAAAAAGAAAATCAATACCGATTAATTAGTATTGATTTTCTTTCTAATTATTTTGCTTTCTTTTCCTATAGTTAGCATATAATTACTATTATCTAAATTAAATTCTAATTCATCTAAAATTTCTTCTTTATTTGTAACATCTTTAAAGTCGTCATTAATCATTAATAAACTCATATAGGCGTCATTTTTTATAAAATCACTATCATGACTTTTTGCCATATCTATCTCATAAAACTTAATATAGTTTCTTATTAATTCATTTAACTTTCCAATATACTTTTTCTTTCTAGAATCAGCAGTATTTCTTTCTAATTCATATCCTTTTTCAAGTGATATACCAAATAAATCTTCTATTCTTTTACTACTTCTCATTTTAATTTTTAAAAAGTTTGCTTCAAACTCTGGATCGTAACAATCTTCAACATTAATATATACATTATTTTGTATAGCTAGTTTTGTTAACTTCTTATTTATCTTTTCTAAAGTTTGAGGATTAATAGTACCTTGGACCTTTAAATAATAGTATTGACCTGCTTTAGATATATAAAATTGAAGCCAGTATAAATCGTATTCTTTTTTATATGTTGGAACTACAAATAAGTTTGTACTTTCTTCTTTTTCATTTAAATCATTATATAATTTTCCGAATATCTTTACTGCTTTTTCAATCAATTGATTTTCCATTTTTAAACTATCTTTAATTTTAAATATATATCTATGTTTCTTTGGAATTAGCCATGAGATTTGACCATGTCTTATTGCATCAACAACGTATTCTCTACCGACAAGGGTATCTTCTTTATCAAGCTCATACCAAGGTATTTTAGCCTCTCTAATACTATCTACGTCTTCTATTATTTCTACTCTTTCCTCAGGTGCAATTCGACTTTTTATAAGTTCTTCTTCTTTTTCATATTCTTTTTTAGCTTCCATAATTTCCTCCAAGTGCTATCTACTTTATCATAATTTTAACAATCAGTCAATTATTTGTTATCCCTTTTTTTCAAACTTTGTTAGTAAGTAAAATCAACCCCAATTATTTTTGATATTTTTATACATTTGTATACTTTTTTAAAATTGATAAATCCTTATATTTAAAGGGCTTATAAGTAAAATAAAAATATATCTAAATTTGTATTGACTAAATTATTATTAATGATATAATGTTTGATGTGGTTAATACCTATGGTGTTCTCTCCAAATTTTACATACTTTTAGTTGTGAGAGGAGGAGTGATTGTATGCTGAAAGAATCAACTAATAAAGGGGGTTTAAGTAAGTGGAACTTGTTTTAGCGTATGCTATAACAGTACTAATTCTTCTTGCCGTAATAAGTAAGAATAATCATACAAAATAAAAAGGGACACCCAGGGGGTGCTCTATAGTATTCTATGGAGAGAACACCTGTAAAATTAGGCGTTATCCACATTTTTATTATGGATAATTTCTCTTTCCAAATACATTATATGATAATTTTATAAAAATTGCAACATACTCGGGATAAAAAAAGTAATTATACAATTTTATAAAGATAATTGTTCATTTTCTTTATCTATTATCTCATATTCTAGTTTTTCATATGTTTTCTTTCTTTTAAGAAACATATTTCTAGTTTTTGCAAAGTTATCATCAACATAATCATATATTAAAATTTCCTTTTTATTTGAATTTTTTCGATGTAATCTTCCAGCATACTGTGTAACTCTTGTTTGTCCGGAAATAGGCATAGTTAAAAATAAAACTTCTAATTTTGAATCATCAAATCCTTCACCAATATATGAACCAGTAGCGACAATTATTTTGTTACTATTTTCTTCATTTATTTTGTTTGTTTCTTCTTCATATTGTTTTAAAACTTTCTTTCCTATTCCCCCATAATATTTAAAAATATTATTGGTATATTTAGATAATTTATCATAAATATAATTCATTAATTCTAATCTTTCTGTTAAAACAAGAATATTTTTTCCATTATCATATTCTTTTTTTATGTCCTTGATAATGTTTTCACTTCTAATGATGTCTTTAGCTATTAAATCATTTATTTCGTTTAATTCATAATTATCAATATTAGGATCAGTAAAACTTAAGTGACTTTTTCTTATTATTACTTTCATTGGAATATTTAATTCTTTATTGAATTTTAAACTATCTACTTTATATCTAATATCTCCACATTGCATTGTAATAATTGGAGTATGTCCATTTTCTCTTTCTGGTGTTGCGGAAATTCCATATACATATTTAGCATTACCAGTATTAATAGCCTGCTCGAAAGTGTATGCTGCGGTATGGTGGCATTCATCAATAATTATCATTCCATAATTTTTAGCAATATTAAGTACTTCTCCGTTATTCCATAATGATTTTATACTTGCAACATCAATTATATTGGTTAATTTTTTCTTTTTACTACTTATTTCGCCAACTTCTTCGACATTTAAAAATTCTTTTATTCTGTCTTTCCATTGATTTAATAATTGAATTTTATTAACTAAAATTAGAGTATTTACTTTTCTATTATCTATTAACTTACAACCTATAACAGTTTTTCCAAATCCTGTTGGTGCGCATAAAATACCATTATCATATTTTAATAGGTTTTCTAGGGCTTTTTGCTGTTCTTCTCTTAGGGTGCCAGTAAACGTTACATCTATTTTCTTTCCTTTAAATCGTTTATCTGTTTTAATTATTTTAATATTATTAGCTTTGCATAAGTTTTCTAAATATTCATATGTTCCTCTTGGTAATTTTAAATATTTATCATCTTCTTTACTGCAGTCAATTACCATTGGAATATTATGGACAGACATTCTTAATTTTTGCATTTTATAGAATTCAGGATTTGCAAAGGTAGCTAATCTTCTAAAACTATTTTTTACAATAGATGGCATATTTGCTTTATCAATATACACCATATCATTTAGTGTTACTTTAATGCTCTTTGGATATTCTATATTGCTTTTACTTTTTGTTAATACTTCTTTATTCATATTTACTATTTCATGACCAATATCAATAGTTTCTCCGGATAGTTTTTCAATTTTATCAAATACTTCTAATTCAGTTAATTTATGAATTGATTTTAGATATTCTATTTGATTGTTAATTTGAATAAAGTTTCTATCAACAAAGATTGTATTTCCATATTTTGATGGTTCATATTGGAATGGTAAGGCTATTAAATTACCATATCCTCCTTTTGGCATAGTATCTTGATTAGGAAACATTCTATCAAAAGAGGTAATTGAAATATTACTTATTTCCATTGTTTTTGATAATAATAAACTTCCTAATTTTCTAGCAGTTAATGCTTTAATATTTTTTTCAAAGAAAATCCATATATGAATTCCTTTTCCTGACCTACTTTTTTCTAAAGCTATGGGTACATTATATTTATCACATACACTGGCAAATGCCAACACTTCACTCTTTATATCGTTATTATTTTCTTTATTATCAAAATCTAATGATAGAAAAAAGCAGGTATCATTTTCTAATAGAGGGTAAATACCAATAGGATTATTTTCATACATATGTTTATAGATTACATCTTTTGATAATGGTTTATTTTCTCTATATTGACAAGATTTGCACTTTTTGCCCATGGTCTTATTACATATTCCTTGTTTCCATTCATTAGTACAGGCTGGTATATAATATTTAACACTTGGATTATTTTTATCGATTGATAAGTACGGATACACATCATCTCTTCCTTTAAAATAGTTCATAAATATTTTAACTTTTTCTTCTCGAGTAAGATTTGATTTAGATTCATTTTTATTAAGTTCGTTTAGTTTTTTTCTTAATTCATTTATTTCTAGTTCTATTTTTTTCTTTTCTAATTCTTTTTTATTAATTTCTTCAATTATCATTTCTTTTGAGTCCATACTAAATATCTCCTTTTGCTATTCATATATATTTGTTGAAAATTAATTTTTCAACGTTCCTATAGATACTACATATACTCCATCTTCTCTTTTATATGATAATTCTGCTCCTGTTAAAACCATTAAGAATAATGGTTCGCCATCTTTTTTGATATTTATTTTTTCTTTAAATTTTAATAAGTTTTTTGCAGCTTCTTCTATTTCTCCTGCTCCTAGTTTTATTTCTATTGCTCCCCATTTGCCACTTGATGTTTTAAGAATACAATCTACTTCAAAGTCATTTTTATCTCGGTAATATGATAGTGTTGCATCCATAGAATCAGCATATATTTTTAAATCTCTAATGCACATATTTTCGAATATAAAACCTGTAAAATTTAAATCATTTATTAAATCTTCCCTTTTTATGTTTAAAGTCGCTATGGCAAGTGATGGGTCAACTAATTCTAATTTTGGTGAAACCCTTAATGGAGTTTTGGATCTTAAATTTAAGTTAGTAGCGGGAATATACTCTAATATATATAATTTTTCTAATGTATTTAAATAGTCATCTAAAGTTGGTCTTGATAGCTCGTTAGTAAACTCCATTTTAACATCATCCAAAATTGTTGATTTACCAACACTTGTAGATATGTTTCTTGAAATACTTTTTAAAATAGCGCCCATTTTTTGTGGATTTCTCTCAACGCCATCAACTGTTTTTATTTCTTCAGTCAATAAACTTTTAACGTAATCTTTAGCTATTTTATATTTATTATCTCCTTCAATATTGAGTGATTCAGGCCATCCACCTCGCATCATAGCATTGATAATACAATCAAAATCTAAATTAGATACTCCTTCGATATCTTTACCACTTATTATATCATTTAGAGATACTTTTCCATTAGATTCCCCTGATTCATATAAACTCATAGGTCTCATTAACAATTTTGTAATTCTTCCTGTTCCTGTGTGCATTACACTATCTTCTTTTGGCCTTGCTGATCCAGTAAAAATATATTGTCCTTTTAAACCAGTGTGATCGACGTCCATTCTAACTGAATCCCATACGACAGGATACATTTGCCATTCATCAAATAATCTTGGCTTTTCTCCTTCTAAAAATAATGACGGCTTGGTTTGATTTATTTTGTCATATTGTATTTTCTTATCTGGGTCTTGAAATTCAATATAACTTTTAGCAATTTGCCTTGCTGTAGTTGATTTTCCACACCATTTACATCCTTCAATTAATACTGCGCCAATATATTCAAGTTTGTTTTTTAGAACTTCATCGACAATTCTAGGTATATATTGTTTCATATAAACCATCCTCCTTCTTGATTAATTATACTGCTTCTTTTCATTTTTTTCAATACTATTTTACAATTTGGCTTAATTTTATTTTACATTTTGGATAGTTTTTATTTTGCAAATCGGATAATTTTTGCTTTCTATTTTGAGAAGGATTTATTTTACAAAAAAAGCCAATTTTATTTTACGAAATGAGAAAACATTTATCTTTCCAGTGTATTATCTTAATAGAAGAAATCTCTCCTAATGGGTTATGGAGGATTAACATATGTTAATCCGGGTAGCGAAGCGGTTAAATAAATATAAAATATTACCAAAGAATGACTATTATTTTATATCTAAATATCTTGAAAAATATGTGTTTTTAGTATATACTTATATTAACAAAAAGGAGATAGTATATGAAGAGTAGTAGGATTATGAAAATATTTGAACAATATGTTAGAAAATATGATATGAATAATGTTAATATTAAATCTAGATATTTTCACTCTCTTAAAGTAATGGAAATAGCTAAAGAACTTGCTACAGGTCTTGGTATATTTACTGAAGAAGAAATAGCAGTTATAGAACTAATATCTCTATTTCATGAATTAGCTAATTTTTCTAAGACTCCTAATTATAGAATAAATGAAGATGATGATGATATTAGTGAAAGATCGCTTGATATATTATTTAATAAAGGAATTATTAGAGATATAACGAAAGATACTACATATGATGATATTATTAAGATGGCTATATATGGTATTGATAGAAATGGATTTCCTAGAGATATTGATGAAAAAACTAAACATATTTGTGCTATTGTAAAAGATGCTCATAATTTAGATTCTTTTAGATTATTTGTTAATTATCCTTATGTAGATACAAGAATAAGTGAGTACCCTAAGGCACTCGTCTATAATGATTTTAAGAAGTTTAAGACTATTAATAATAAGGTATGTGAAAATAATGCTGATAGTGTATTAGCACTACTTTCTAAGATGTATTCATTTAATTATAAATACTCTTATTATTTGCTTAAACAAAATGATTATGTAGCTAAGTTATTCGATATGCTTACTTTTGAGAATGATGATACGGAAAAGTTTTTTAAACAGCTTACAATGGTATTAAATAACTATATTGATAAAAGGATAGGTGCTGTATATGCTTGATAAAAAATATAACCACTTAGAAGTGGAAAAAAATAAATATAATAATTGGAAAGAAAAGGGTTATTTTACTTCAAATGATATGAGTAAAGAACCTTTTTGCATTGTTATTCCTCCTCCTAATGTTACTGGTAAATTACATTTAGGTCATGCTTGGGATACTAGTTTACAAGATATTTTAATTAGATATAAGAAGATGCAAGGTTTTGATGCTGTGTGGATTCCAGGTATGGATCATGCTGGTATTGCTACGCAAGCTAAGATTGATAAGAAACTTAAGAGTGAAGGAATAGATCCTAGGAGTATGTCAAGAGAAGAATGGCTTAAAGTTGCTTGGTCTTGGAAAGAAGAATATGCCGAAAATATTCATAATCAATGGGCTAAGTTAGGTCTTGCTCTTGATTATTCTAAAGAAAGATTTACTTTGGATGAAGGACTATCTAATGCTGTTAAGAAGGTATTTGTAGACTTATATAACAAAGGTTTAATCTACAGGGGAGAAAGGATTATCAACTGGGATCCTTCTGCTAAAACGGCTTTATCTAATGAAGAAGTTATCTATAAAGATGTAGAAGGAGCCTTCTATCACATTAAATATATGATTGAGGGAGAAGATGACTACTTAGAAGTTGCTACGACTAGACCTGAGACTTTATTTGGTGATACGGCTGTTGCTGTTAATCCTGAAGATGATAGGTATAAGAAATATATTGGTAAGAATGTTATTTTACCTCTTGTTAACAAAAAGATACCAGTAATAGCAGATGAGCATGCTGATATGGAGTTTGGTACTGGTGTAGTTAAGATTACTCCTGCTCACGATCCTAATGACTTTGAAGTTGGTAATAGACATAATTTAGAAAGAATTATTGTTATGAATACTGATGGTACAATGAATGAGAATGCTGGTAAATATAATGGGTTAGACAGGTTTGTTTGTAGGGATAAAGTAGTAGAAGATCTTAAAGAAGAAGGACTCCTAATAAGTATAGAACCTATTAGTCATAATGTTGGTTTCTCGGAGAGAAGTGATGTTATGATTGAGCCTTATCTATCTAAACAGTGGTTTGTTAAGATGAGACCTCTAGCAGATAGAGTGCTTGATAATCAAAAGAATAAAGATACTAAGGTTAACTTTGTTCCAAGTAGATATGAAAAGACAATGAATCACTGGATGGAAATTACTTATGACTGGTGTATATCGAGACAGTTATGGTGGGGTCATAGAATTCCTGCATGGTATAAGGGCGATGACGTCTATGTTGGAGTAGAAGCTCCTACTGGTGATGGATGGGTACAAGATTCTGATGTACTTGATACTTGGTTTTCTTCTGCTTTATGGCCATTTAGTACTTTAGGTTGGCCTGAAGATACTGAATTACTTAGAAGATATTACCCTAATAACGTATTAGTTACTGGTTATGATATTATTCCATTCTGGGTTAATAGAATGACCTTCCAAGGACTTGAATTTCTTGATAAAAGACCATTTAAAGATTGTTTAATTCATGGACTTATTAGAGATAAACAAGGTCGAAAGATGAGTAAGAGTCTTGGTAATGGAATAGATCCGATGGATGTAATTGAAGAGTATGGAGCAGACTCACTTAGATTTTTCTTAACTACCAGTACAGCTTCTGGTATGGATTTAAGATATGATGAGGAAAAAGTAAAATCGACATGGAACTTTATTAATAAAGTATGGAATGCTTCAAGATTTGTTCTTATGAAGTTAGATGGTTTTAAAGAAGAAGACTATTCTTTAGAAAACTTAAGGGATCATGATAAGTGGATACTAAATGGTCTTAATAAGACTATTAAAGAAGTTACTAAGAGTATGGATAAGTATGATTTTAACATAGCAGGTTCTACTTTATATGATTTTATATGGAGTAACTTCTGTGACAAATATATTGAGCTTTCTAAGTTCTATGATGATAATACAACTAAAAGTGTACTTCTTAGAGTACTAACGGATATTATTAAGATGCTACATCCTTTTATGCCTTATGTTACGGAAGAAATATATGGTATGCTTCCTTTAAAAGAAGCTGAATCTATTATGATTAGTAGTTATCCTAAATATGATAAAAATTTAGTATTTGAGACTAATGTTGATGATATCTTAGAATTTATTACCATGTATCGTAATAAGAAAGCAGCTCTAGGTAATATTGGTGAATATAAGGTTGTTATTAAGACAAATACGGAATATGAAAAAGAAATTATCACGAATATGCTTAAGTTAAAAGATAGAATAACTGATAGTAATAAAGAAGGTACTTTAGTTGAATATAGAGGATTATCTATTAATATTATTTTTGATAATAGTAGTAATCTTGAAGAAGAAAGAGAAAAATTACTTAAAGAAAAAGAAAACTTAGAGGCATCAATTGCTAGAAGAGAAAAACTACTTAGTAATGAAAACTATGTAAGTAAGGCTCCATCTAATATTGTTGAAAAGGAAAGAGAGAGCCTTCAAAAAGAAAAAGAAATGTTAGAAAATTTAGTGAAAAAATTATAAGAAGGAGGAGATAATAATGGCTAAATTTTGTACTAATTGCGGAGCAGAATTAAATGAGAATCAGGATATTTGCTTAAAGTGTGGGGTTAAAATTAATAAGAATAATGGTAATCCTGTGAATAATGATCCTAATGCTAAATCTAAAATTGCTGCTGGGCTTCTTGCTATCTTTTTAGGTTGCTTTGGTGTACATAACTTTTATCTTGGCTATACTGGTAAAGCTGTTGCGCAACTTTTAATTACTATCCTTAGCTGCTTTGTACTTAGCGTAGTATCTGCAGTATGGGGTCTTATTGAAGGTATTCTTATTTTAACCGGCTCTATTAATACTGATGCCAATGGTAATCCACTTAGAGATTAATGAAAAGATTTAAAAATATTCTTATATTATTATTTGGTATGTTGTTTGTTTTAATAGCAATTAGTGGTACTATTAAACTTAATTGTATATTTAAAAAGTTATTTAATATTAGTTGTCCTGGTTGTGGGTTAACGAGAAGTTTTAGAGCACTATTAAGATTTGATATAATATCATCATTTAAATACAATATCTTTGGTCCAATACTATTTATTATAATTATAATTGGCATTATATTCTTGATAAAAGATATTATAATGAATGAAGATAAAACTATAAAATATATTTATAAAATATTAGGTAAGTATTACTATATTGTTATTATTTGTTTGATAATAAGTATGATAGTTAATAATATAAGAGGTATATAAAAATATGCTCAGTTAAAAGCATATTTTTTTTATATTCTTTTTCTAATTGGTTTTCTTTCAAGCATTTCGGCTGCTTCTTCTAGATCAGATGCAATAGTTACATCATCTTCACTTCTTTCTATTACCATTTTTGGTAATTCTTGTTTCGTTCTACCATTTAGTAAAATATAAGTATCTATTCCTAATGTTTTTGGAGGTAAATCAGATGTGCCATTACCTATCATAATTACAGTGTCATTAACTAAGTCTATTTTCATTTTATCAATTCTATCTTGGAATCCTTTTTTTCTACTTTTCGCATATGAATTGCTTAAATCTCCTGTGTGCTCTATTAAACTTTTCATTGGTATACGTAATAATTTAGCTTTTTGAATATCCTTAAAACCATTTGTGTAAATAGTAATACGTATTCCTTGACAATGTAATCTTTCTATTCCATCTTCGACTCCAGTATGAGCCTTTATTACTTGAGTACCATTATTTATTTGATTTTCTTCTACTTTTAAAAGAGTACATGCCAATTTTTCATAATTAAATGATTCTCCTAGTAATTCTTGACATGATTCTTTTAAGAAAATGGCATAATTCTTCGAATTTCCATAACCTTTTTCCTTCTTGCATGCATTAATAAACTTTAAATATGCATATTGGGTTTTATTTAATAGTTTCTTTGTTTGTGATTCATCTAATTTTAGTTTTAAAGTTTTAATAACTTCAAGTAATATTTTTTTCCTATCTAAGTCTTTAATTAAAGTTCCATCAATATCTAACATAGCAACTTTTTTACCACTTATCAATTCAATATTTCTTTTTACTTCTTCAAAATAGTAATTAATATCTAACCTACTTATATCGAAATTATTAATATCATCTACAATTTCATAATTTGCTTTTTTATTATATGGTACAAATTTACCTTCACCATCTATTTTATATAAAGGATGTTTAGATTCATCTTTTACTACCAATAATCGAATAGAATTTGATGTAATTTCTTTATACTTATCATTTTGCTTAAAGTATAACTTACCTGTTTTGGCTCCTACTGATAAGATTTCTTGGAAGATAGTTGGATCATTTTTTTCTAATAATTTATTTATTTTTCTCATAATATTATTATCATTATTCAAATAATAATTTAATAAACATTCACTAAGATATCTTTTTGAATTGGTCTGTATTTTTTCATCTTCCATTTTGCCAAATAATCCTATTTTCTTAATAGAGCCGTCTTCAAATAAAACACAGTAGCTTCCAGTATTTTTATGAGCTATTTTAGTAATAGGGTCTACATCACAAGACATTTTTAGTCTTTCACATATTTCATTTACTATTACTCTTATTTTATCATTATTTATTTTATCTGTTTTAATAATCATACCATCGGTATTTACTTCAATTACTTGTACTCCTAAAGGTTTTATCTTTAGGTATAATAAATACATTATTAATACTCCATTTAGGGTAATAGATTTATATATTTCAGGATTATAACCTCTACTATCAGGATTAGAAAAACAATCTATAAAGCTATTTATTAATCTTTTATAATACTTTTGGGTATTATCTTTACTAGCTTTTAATTTAAGTCTTCGTTCCTTTAACTGCTTATATCTATTTGGATATTCTGATATGTCTTTTAGTAAATCATTATTGATAATAATAGAAGGTCCAAAACTATTAAAATCTATGTATAAGTAATTGTTATCCCCTGTTGTATCAACAACATTATTTAACCCTGATTTTAGTCCTTGAGGATTAATATCAGACTCTAATTCTCCGAATGATATTTTTTTATCAGTTAATTCCCCATTGACTAGATATTCATATGTTTCTTGTAGTTCAGGTAATTCTTTAATATATTTTTTTAAATTTGCATCAATTACAATATTGGATATGCTTTTACCATTAAAACTAACGATATCTTCCATTAATCGACCTTTTGAATGAGTAATATAACTTTTTGGTAAATTAAATTCTGATATTAGATTTAACCTCCAAGTAAAATATTCTTCTCTTTCTTTATATAATTTTTTTATAAAGTTTACTTTATATATAAGTTCTTCTAGTACTTTCTCTAATTCTTTTTCTGTTAATGGTTCTTCTAGGGAATAATTAAATACTCTCTTATCTAAATTTAACATTAAAGTATCTAGTTTTATGCTAGATGATCTAATAACTTCTTGAGTAACATCTAATGATACTGGAAATTCTTTTATACTAATTTCTTCTTTACTAACAGAATTAATAATATCTGTCATTAAAAAATTATCATAATAGTAATTATCTCCTCCGATGAAGATATTATTTTTATTATCTTGAATATATTTGACTAATTTTTTTGCATCATCATATATTAATACTTTTTCTCCTTCTTTTTCAAATAATATAAACCAGTGATTATTAATTTTCTTTAATTTATAAAATATCATAGCCTTTCCCCTTCCTTAAAAGTTGGTCTTTATTATATTACTATAATGTTTATTTGTCAAATTGTTTTGTATATATTTATTTTTACTATTTATACTAATAATGAGGTGTTTTAATATGAATATATTAGATGTATCTTATAGATCGATAGTTACATTAATTATATTATTTTTTATTACAAAGATGCTTGGTAAGAAACAAATATCCCAGCTTAGTCTATTTGATTATGTGGTAGGTATTACAATTGGCAATATAGCAGGAGATATTTCTATTGATATACAAAGGAGTATGATAGATGGAATTCTTTCTTTATTTATATATGGATTTGTTTCTTTATTTATTTCTTTTGTTACGAGGAAAAGTATAATACTTAGAAGATTCTTTATTGGTGTACCAACAGTACTTGTGGAAAATGGTAAAATAATTGAATCTGGACTTAGTAAATGTAAAATTGATGTAAATGAACTTTTAGCGGAAGCTAGAAATTCAGGGTACTTTGATTTAACAGAAATAAACTATGCTATTATGGAAACAGATGGTAAGATTAGTTTTCTTTTATATGAATGGGCTAAACCTAGTAATAAGAAAGATTTAAAGATTAAAACTAGTGATAATAGTCTGGTTACTAATTTAATTATTGATGGTCAGATTTTAAATAATAATCTTAAAAATATAAATAAAGATAAAGAATGGTTAATGCACGAACTTAAAGTTAATGGTTATAATGATATAGATGATGTCCTTCTTGTTACTTATGATAGTAATAATAAATTTACTATATATCGAAAGAATATAAAACCTGAAAAAAATACTGTTTTAGAATAGTATTTTTTGTTTGTTTTTGTTATAATGGTAAGGTGGGAAGTGTAGTAATGAAGAAGTATAAGTGGTTGATATTTGTAATTATAGGTATTATTATTGGTAGTATTGTTTTTTTATTGTATCCAAGGATTAAACTTAATAATAAATTAATTAAATTAGAAAGTGAATATACTCCTGATGTTAGGGTTTATAATATTATTAGTGATTTATCTAAGAATGTTAAAACAACTAATAATGTTGATACTAGTAAATTAGGTAAATATGATGTTAATGTAAAGTTTAAATACTTATTTATTACTTTTAAAAAGAAATATGTAGTGGAAGTAGTCGATAGAGAAAAACCTGTGATTAGTTTAGTTGGTAGTGAAGTTGGTATTGCTTGTCCTGGTAAAGAATATGTAGATGAGGGAGCTACTGCGAGTGATAACTATGATGGAGATATTACTGATAAAATTAAAGTAGAACTAGGAGACAATAAACTAGTATATAGGGTTTCTGATAGTTCCGGTAATACTAATAAAATAGAGAGAAGCATTGAATATAAGGATGAAGAAAGTCCTATTATTGAGTTAAAAGGTAATAGTACTATATACTTGTATGTTGGTAATAGTTATAGTGAACCGGGATACACCGCGAATGATAATTGCGATGGAGATATTACTGATAAAGTAAAAGTATCTAATGATATAAATACATCAAGCACTGGTACTTATAAAATTACTTATAGTGTAACTGATAGTAATGGTAATAATGCTTCAGTAGAAAGAACGGTAGTAGTAAGGAAAAGAACTGTTTATAATACTTATGGTGATGGATTAGTATATCTTACCTTTGATGATGGTCCTAGTGAAAGAACAAGAGAAATACTTAATATATTAGATGAAGAAGGTATTAAAGCTACTTTCTTTGTATGTGGAGCTAATGAATATACAAAAAGAGCTTATAATTCAGGGCATACGATAGCACTACATTCTAATACACATAATTATTCTTATATTTATGCCAGTAGTAGTAACTTTTTTGAAGATTTAACCGCTATTGATAATAAAGTGTATAATGTTATTGGTATACACTCTAAATATACAAGATTTCCTGGAGGTAGTTCTAATACGATAAGTAGAAATTATTCTTATGGTATTATGACTTATTTAACTGGTGAAGTAGAAAATAGAGGTTACACTTATTTTGATTGGAATGTTGATTCTAATGATGCGGGAAGTGATGTATATAATAGTGATAATATCTATGCTAATGTTATTAATCATTTATCACATAGTAAAACAAATATTGTCTTAATGCATGATTCCGGAGGACATACCGCTACTGTTAAGGCTCTTAGAAATATAATAAGGACTGCTAAAGAGTATGGTTATTCTTTTAAAGCAATAGATAGTAGTACTCCAGTAGTTCATCATGGTGTTAATAATTAATATTGTTTGACATTAGAATTGTAAAGTTTGATATTATTTATTGACTATTATATTATATTTATATTATTATATAGGTATAGAGGAGGGAAAAATATGTTTGATTTTGATGATAAATTAAAAGAACAAATGAATATTGCTAAAACGACACCTGATATTGAAAGAAGGAAGGAAGATTACGGAAAAATACTAGCTAGAACTGATTTTAATAATTCTTCACGTCTAAAAAATGCTTACATATTATTTAGAAAATTTATTACTGAGGCATACCCAGCATTTATTTCTTCATTAATAGAAAGAGATCGTAATGATTTATATCAAAAAGGAAGTGAATATACAGTTCTTTCTGGTGATTTTTTCTTTAATCCTGATCTTTCATATAAAAGCGATTACACATTTAATGGTACAAATACTATTAGATCTTCTTCATTGTGCTATGTAAGTTGCTTTGTTGAATTTGAGGAGATGATTGAAAGGTTTCTTAAAAGAAATAATATTGGTGAACTTAAAAAAAATAGTGACTCAGATATAATTAAATTTTCTGGGACATTTCCGCAATTAAAGAATGCATACCTGATGGAATTACAATTATTAGAAAAAACACAGGCTGATCTTGCAGCTGCAAATGAATATAAAAGTGATGCTTTTGATTTTGACAAAATGTTTAGTAGCCAAAAAGAGATGGCAAAAAAATTACTTAGTGATAAGATAAAACTAAATAATGCGGTTCAAAAGGGGTCTGCTTCTTTAGAATTATATAATTTTTTTATTGAAAATATATATCCTTCTTTAATTAAAAACCGAATTGAAACAGCCACTTGCGGACAAGTAAGTCGTCTTCCTGTAAATGAAGAAGGTTTTTCTATTATTGAGGAGGAAGACATTAATAACTTCTTTCTTTATATAAAATTATTTTTTAGACATTCAAATTCTGATATACCTTATATTTACTATGATGGTACAGATAAAATAATTATTGATGCAGATAAAGAAATATTTGATGACTTGCTACACAACTTTTTTTCCGAGTTTTGTAAAAGTCATAATTTGGGCTATTATTATGAAACTAACGGATATCCTTTTGTAATGACACTTTGTGGCCATGGCAGAGATTTAAAAAATTGGTATTATGAAGAACGAGAAAAAACAATAAAAAGAAGGGCAAATATAGCCCAAGAAATGAATCCTTTTCCTAAAAGATAATGCAATTTATTAACATAATTCTGAGAAGGTATAAAATAATATCTTCTTTTTTTATTGTAATAATTAGAAATAGATGTTATACTTTTATTGTGAAAGAATAAATAGTTTGGCTAGAAATGAAGTGATTTATGAAAAGAATTAATGTATTAATAAGTATACTTTCTTTAGTATGTATATGTGCTCTAGTAGTAGTGTTTACTGTTAATCAAAATGTTACTTTTGAACTTAAAGGAGAAGAAAATATTACTATAGAGGTTAATACTAATTATATTGATGAAGGAGTTACTGCTAGGGTATTTAAAAATGATATAAGTAATTATGTTCAAGTTAAGAATAAAGTAGATTATGGTAAAGTAGGTACTTATAATATTAATTATTATCTTACATATGCTGGCAAAGTATATATGCTTACTAGAACTGTTAATGTTGTTGATAATATGGAGTAAAATAAATCGTTATTTTACTTTTTTATTTTATGTTTATATGGTATAATTTTATATGAAATATGGAGGTAGATAATATGCTTGATTATATTATTATTGGACTTATTGTCATTGTTATTATTTTAGTTATTATTGCTATTAGTAAAAATGTTAATGAAGGTAAGATTACAGAAAGACTTGGTAACTTAGAAACAACTACTGTTAAAGAATTATCAAAGTTTCAAATTGATATTATGAAGACAATGAATGATAATTTTAATAGCTTAAATGATAGGATGGAAAAGAAACTTAGTGATATTAATAATAAGGTTAATGAAAGACTTGATGATAATTTTGCTAAAACTAATAGGACTTTTACAAATATACTAGAAAGGTTATCTAAAATTGATGAAGCTCAAAAGAAGATTGATACTTTATCAACAGATATTGTATCACTACAGAGTATTCTAACTGATAAGAAAAGTAGAGGAATATTTGGTGAAATTAATCTTAAACATATTCTTGTCAGTATTTTTGGAGAAAGAAATGATAATGTCTATAGACTTCAATATACTTTTCCTAATGGAACAATTGCTGATTCTGTAGTATTTGCACCAGAGCCACTAGGAACTGTGGCTATTGACTCTAAATTTCCTTTAGAACATTATCAAAAAATGGTCGATAGAAATTTATCTAAATTAGATAGAGAACTAGCGGAAAAAGAATTTAAAATAGATGTTAAAAAACATATTGATGCTATTAGTAGTAAATATATTATTCCTGGTATTACTTCTGATCAAGCTATTATGTTTTTACCAGCAGAGGCTTTATTTGCAGAGATTAATGCTTATCATAGTGACTTAGTTGAATATGCTCATAGAAAGAGAGTATGGATATGTTCTCCAACGACTTTAATTAGTACTTTTACTGTTATTGAAGTACTTCTTAAGAATATGGAAAGAGATAAGTATGCTAGTATTATTCATGAAGAATTAAATAAACTTGGTATTGAATTTTCTAGATATAGAGAAAGATGGGATAAGTTATCGCGAAGTATCGAAACAGTTAATAAAGATATTGAAAATATTCATGTTACTACTGATAAGATTAGTAAGAGATTTGATTCTATTAGTAGAGTTGAGATAGATGATACAAAAAAAATTAGTGAATAAAAACTCTTAATAATATTCTTCATTTTACATAAGTTTTAATGAGGGATATTATGATAAGAGTTTTTTTCTTTTTATTTGGTTTTGGTTTTACTACATTAGGATTTAGTTTTATGATTTTATATTTAAATTTATTTACTATTGGGTATAATTTTTATGATTATGTTAATTTTATCATTAGAAGGCCAGAATGCTATTTAGGAATTTTTGGCTTTATTATTATGACTATATCTATTATTGCTAAAGGAGATGAAAAGAATGAATTATATTTATGATATTGTACTTAATTTTAATAAAGAATATTTTTATTTTTATGAATGGAATAAGAAAGATAATATTGTTAATATTAAGAAGATTCCTCTTTTTGTAGTAGATAATAATACTTTTAATATGATGAAATACGATAAGGTAGTAGTGGATTCTAGTTTTACTGAATTAATTAAAGATAAAACTTATACTTACTCAAAGAATAAAATAGGTAGTGCATGTCTAATATCTAATGGTAAAGAAGTAATTGGAATTCTTTTTGATAATAATGGTAATTTGATTAAAAGAAGTAGTTTACTTATCGATGAAGAAGAAGAAGTATTAGATGAAATTGTTAATGATGATATTTATAATATTAATATTGTTAGTAGTAAAAAAGTTAAAAGGGAGGATATTAATAGAACAGAAAGAGAAAAGAAATTATTTTTAAATAAATATATTAAAAGAGAAAATAATATTATTAATTTGAAGTATTTATATTATGATTATTTTGAAAGAGAAGAAGATGATATTTCTCTTATTAAAAAGAAATTACTTGATAATATTAATGGTATATGGTCTGATAAACTTAATTCTTTTTATGAAACAGTTAAAATATTTAATAAAATTAATAATTAACTTATCAACAAGTATTGTTGATGAATTAAAATATATATAATAAAAAGTGATCAAATTGACCACTTTATTTTATTTATATTGAGAAATATAAGTATTATATTTGTCTTCTAGTACTGTATCAGAAAACTTAAGATTTGCTTTTTCTCTCATATTATCTAAGGCTTTATATTGAATATTTTCATCTTCAGACTTCTTTTCATCTACTAGAGAACTGATAATTTCATCTTTAACATCTTCAAGAGATGGTTTTTCTTTTTGATCTATTCTGTATACAATGTGATATCCATAAGAAGTCTTTACTGGTGTTTTACTATATGAATTATCTTCTAGTTTTTGCATTTCTTCCATATATGCTGATTCTAAATTTGCATTATATGATTTATATCCTAATTCTTCATATGTAATATCATCTTTATATTCTTCTTTTACTTCATCAAATGTCTTTCCGTCATTTAATTTAGAAATTATTTCTTTAGCTTTATCTTCAGCTTCTTTTTTCTCTTCATCTGATGCTGAACTATCTACTTTTACCAAGATGTGTTTAGTATTAATATCTCCATATACTTTATCATCATAGTAATCTTCTATTTCACTGTCAGATATATCTTTCTTAATATAATCCTCAGTATATTTGTTTCTTCTGTATTGTAGTTTTAAATATTCTAAGAATGCTTTTTCGCTACCAAATCCATTTCTTGTTAAAAAGGCTTCTTTTTCCATTCCATAATATGCTTTATACATATTGTAATAGTTTTCTGCTTGACTTTCTACTTCATCATTCATTTCATCATCTTCAGGATATTTTTCCTCAAGTAATTTATTATCTAATTTATCTAATAATGAACTAATTGAATATATTTGTTTCATATCTTCATATAGATCATCGGCTGTTACTACTAATCCATCAATTTCTGCGACTGGCTCGGTACCATCTTTTAATTTAGCTATTCTATCTGGCCATATTAGGATAACGACTAATAGTGTGGCAAGTACTCCTCCGACAACTCCGTAGATAGCAAGTCTATACTTATCTACAAACTCGATTACTTTCATTACTTTATCATCATTCTTTTTTGATGATATTTTTTTTACTTCTTCTTTCTTATTATTCTTTTTATTTTTAACCTCTTCTTTGATATTTTTCTTTTTGTTTTCTTCTTTTTTTGCCATAAATATTCTCCTTTCAGTTTTTTATGTACATTAATATAATAGCAAAAATAGGTAAAAAAAACAA
>CAMODE010000034.1 GCA_946611235.1 uncultured Caryophanales bacterium
ATTATATTATTAAACTTATTGATATTAAATTAGAAGGAAAGAATAGATGTAAAGTAAAAGAGCTTGTTAATGGTCTTAATATAAAAGATTTAATAGGAGTAGTATTAAAATGAAGAAAAAAGAAAGTAAATTTAATTTTAATAAAATAAAAGAAATGCTTAAGGATAAAAAAGGTAGAGCTAAAATAGAATTATCTGCTTACTTAATATTTTTCCTTTTAATAGTGGTATTTGCTAGAATATCTAGTTCGTCTATTAATGGTACTTCGATAAATAATGATAATAATATAGCTAGTTTTATTAATGATATTAAAGATAATTATGAATATAACATGGATATAAATATTGATAATGATATATATAGTTATCATACGAAAGTACTTGGAAATAATGCTAGTATTAAAAGAAATGGTAATAATATAGATAAATACTTTTATATAATGAATAATAAATATTATGAATTAGATGAAAATGGTAATTATATATTAACTACTTCTAATGAGGTATATCCTTATATCAGTTATAATTATTTAAATATTGATAATATTAAAAACTTTATTAAAAATAGTATTAAAGAAGATAATATATATAAGATAAAAGTATCAGATATTATACTAAATAATAATAGTAATGAAATAGTTTCTATAACTATAGATGAAGATAATAAAAGTATTGATATTGATTATACTAATTTATTAAAAGTAGATAATAATATTGATAATGCTAATGTAAAAATAGTATTTAATAATATTAATAATATTATGTCATTGGAAGAATAATAAACATAAAAAGTGTCAACAAAGTATATATTTTATTAGGAGATATATACTTTTTTTTGTATTTATGATAAAATTACATTGGAGAGTGATAGAGTGAGAGTTATTATTTCTGCAGGTGGTACAGGAGGTCATATTTACCCAGCCCTTGCTATTATAAATAAAATAAAAGAAGAAGAACCAGATAGTGAGTTTTTATATATTGGTACTACTAATAGGATGGAAAAAGACTTAGTACCTAGTCTTGGTTATCGATATGAAGGATTAGATGTAACAGGTTTTAAAAGAAAGCTAACTTTGGATAATGTAAAGACTATTACTAATTTTTTAGGAGCTATTAAGAAGGCTAAGGCTATTATTAGAGACTTTAATCCTGATGTTGTAATAGGATGTGGTGGTTATGTTACTGCTCCTGTTATATATGCTGCGAAAAAGTTAGGTAAAAAGACATTTATTCATGAACAAAATAGTGTTGTAGGTCTAGCTAATAAGTTCTTATCTAGATATACTGATAAGATAGGAGTATCATTTGAAAGTACGATTAAAGATTTTCCTAATGGTAAAGCTTTTCTTACGGGTAATCCATGTAGTGAGAAGGCTCTTAGTATTAAGAAAGGTACTAAAGAAAGTCTAGGAGTCGATAAAGATAAGAAATTAGTTTTAATAGTTATGGGTTCTCTTGGTAGTAGAACAGTAAATGATAAAATTTTTAGTTTTATTGATAAATTTAGAAATAAAGATTATAGTGTTGTTTTTGTTACAGGAAACTCTTATTACGATAAAGTAAAAGATAAAAGAGTTCCTAGTAATGTAAAAATACTTCCCTTTATCTATGAAATGCCTGGTATTATGAAAGTAACTGATTTAATGGTTACAAGAGCAGGAGCTTCGACGATGAGTGAAATAACAGCATTAGGAGTACCTAGTATCTTTATACCAAGTCCTTATGTTACAAATAATCATCAATATTTAAATGCGATGGATTTAGTAAATAATGATGCAGGTTTAATCTTAGAAGAAAAAGATTTAAATGAAGATAGTTTAATTACAATGATTGATACTACTATTAAGGATAAAGATAAACTTAAGAGGATTAAAGATAATTTAAAGAAAATTGGGATTAAAGATAGTAGTACCCGTATATATAATATATTAAAGGATTTGATATTAGATGATCGAAAGTTTTATTAAAGACTATGAGTATTTAAAGAATGCAACACTTAAGAAATATAATACTTATAGATTAGATGTTAGAGCTAATTATTTAATATTTCCTAAAACAGTAGAAGAACTTATTAATTTACTTAAATATTTAAAAGAAAATAAGATTAAATATTTAATATTAGGTGGGGGATCTAATGTAATATTAGCTAGACCTATATTTGATGTAGTTATTAAATTAGATCGATTAAATAAGGTAACTATTGATGATAATATCGTAGTAGCCGAAGCAGGTGTTAGTTTAATATCTCTATCTAATACTTGTATGAAAGAAGGATTACTTGGTCTTGCTTTTGCCGGAGGTATTCCGGGATTAGTGGGAGCATCTACTTCGATGAATGCTGGTGCTTATAAAGAGGAAATCTCAGATACTATAAAAGAAGTAAAGGTACTTACTCCTAATCTAGATATTAAAATAATGACTAAAGAGGAATTAGAATATGGTTATAGGGATTCATTTTTAAAAAGAAATAAAGATTATATATGTTTAGAAACTACTTTTGTTATGAAAAAGGAAGAAATTAGTAAAATAAAGAACTTAATGGATGATCGAAAAAGAAGGAGAATAGAAAGTCAACCTCTTGATAAACCTTCAGCAGGTTCGGTATTTCGTAATCCTGGTGGTATATCAGCGGGTAAATTGATCGATGATTTAGGCCTTAAAGGATATAGTGTCGGAGGAGCCTCGATTAGTGAAAAACATGCTAATTTTATTATTAATGATGGTACCGCTACTTACGATGATATAATTGAATTAATAGATTTTATTAAAAAGAAAGTAAAGAAAGAATATGATATAGATTTAATACTAGAACAAGAAATTATTTGGTGATATTATGACTAAGAAAAAGGTTAAGGTTAGAGTGAAAAAAAGAAAACTAAAGATAGGGAGAATATTACTTTGTCTTTTAGTTTTAATTATTATAGGTTTATTTTTCTATTTTATTAGGAAATTACCTATTAAAAATATTTATATAATTGGTAATAATATTGTACCAGAAAATGATATATTAGAAATATCGGGTATTAAGAATTATCCTTCATTTATTGATAGTTCTAGTAGTAAAATTATTAAAAATATAAAGAATAGTGAATATATTAAAGATGTTAAAGTAGAGAAAAAACTATGGGGTAAAATTTATATTTATATAGAAGAGAAAAAGATATTATGCAATTATAATGATAAATTATTACTAGATGATTCAACACTAGTAGATAATAATTATAATATATATAGTTATCCAACATTAATATCGGATATCACTAATGTATTTGATAAGTTTGTAAATAAATTTAGTAAAATAGATAATAAGGTTTTATTTCAAATATCAGAAATAGAATATACTCCTAATGAAGTTGATAATGAAAGATTTAGTTTAATGATGGATGATGGTAATTTAGTTTATATTACATTAAATAGAATTACTAAAATTAATAAATATAATAGTATTTATTCTAGCATGAATGGTAAGAAGGGTATTATCTATTTAGATTCTGGAGATTATGTTGAAATAAAAGAAAATGAATAATAGCAAAAAATGAATAATAGCAGTTGTTTTTATTTTTTATTTATTATATAATATATTATATAAAGTAGAAAAGAGAAAAGTACTTTTTTAAGTTCTTAAATAAAAAAGAATTTACGAAATAACAATGACTATTTCTATTTATGGAGTGATTAAATGATGATGAGATTAAGAAAAAAAATAGTATTTATAAGTTTATTAGTAGCGGTAACTATATTATGCTCTGTTAAATTGTATGATACATATGCAATTGGAGAATTAGAAAATGAAAATGAAAATGAATCATTTACTTTTAATCTAACAGGTGACACTACTGTAATAGTTCCAGCTTTGTCTAGCAAAACTGTATTATATCAAGTAAAGAATACTACAGATGGTATAATAAAGTATGGAGTTGGATATAATACTGATACTTCTCTTGATGTATTAGTTTATAAAAATTCACCTGATAATGCTGAAGGGATACTTGCTATTGGTGATAATAAGTTTGTAAAGATAAGATTAGAGAATAATACAAATAGTCCTACTAATGTAACATTATCAACTATTTTGGGGTATGAAAACGGAGGAGATTTAATTATACCATCTGCTACTAGTTTAGTTACAAGAATATATCCTTTTCCTGAGGTTGCATCAGTGTATATTTTATCTTTATTTGACTCTGATACTACTGTAACAAATAATAGTATACAGTATAAATATGATACAAATCATAATTTAATGAAAGATAGATTGGGATCTAATACTAATGATATAGATACAGGCAATATAAGATATTGGGGAGGAAATCCTAATAATTATGTATGGTTTGGTGAAACATATAAAACTGCTTGTTCAGAAGAAGTATGTGGAACTGCAAGGGCTGTTGGGGATAAAAAATTGTATCGAATAATTGGTGTATTTGATAATAAATTAAAATTAATTCAAAATGACTCTATTGGAACATATTCTTGGGATACATCTGCGACTGCAGTTAACTCAGGAAGAGGAATAAATCAGTGGGGTCCGTCACCACAAGATGGTTCAGGCTATAAAGGAGCAGATTTAATGAAATTATTAAATCCGGGTTATGAAGATAATGAGGATTTAAATAATAGTGGTGCAACTATTACTGTAAATAATAGTTTATATTGGAATAGCGGTAATGGTTATTGTTATAAAGGAACAAAAAATGCTACTAAAGCATGTGATTTTTCTTCAACGGGATTATCTTCTTCGATTAGAGGCAAAATAGAAGAGGTAACTTGGTACTTAGGTGGTGGAAGTAACATTTCTATTTATTCGGATCAAGCTTATATCATGGAAATGGGTCAAAATATTGTAACCAATCCTACCGATGGCGTAAATAGAAAAACAACATATAAAGGAAAAGTTGGTTTAATGTATCCATCTGATTATGGTTATGCAACAGATTTAAGAACATGCCAAAGCAAGTTGGGTGCATATAGTACTGGAGCAAATTCATATGCTTGTAGAGTAAATGATTGGCTCTATAATGAAAAAGGGCAGTATGTTATCACCCCATATGTAACTTATAATTTTGTTGTGTGGCGTGTTGATCCAACAGGATATTTAGGCGGTGGAAATGGCACATATGATGCACTTACAGTACAGCCTGTCTTTTATTTGAAATCTAATGTTATATTTAAATCTGGTAGTGGAACGGAGACAGATCCATATTTGATACAATAATAGTAGATAATGTATAAATCTTGTAGATAATATGTGTTGTTTAAAAATGTATAGAAAAAATAATTGAAAACAGTTGAAATAATATTAAATATATGGTATTATTATATACGTTTGAAAGGAATAATCCGCTTACTATATGTAATGATTATTTGATAAGAAAGGAAGTGAATAGACGATGGACATTATTGAAAAAATTACTTCAAAACAAATGAAGAAAGATTTACCTGATTTTAGAGTTGGTGATTCTGTAATAGTTGGATGTATTATTACGGAAACTAAAGGTGGTAAAGCTAAAGAAAGAGTCCAAGATTTTAAGGGTACTGTTATTGCTAGAAAAGGTAAAGGAGTATCTGAGACATTTACAGTAAGAGGTGTATATTCAGGTGTAGGAGTTGAAAAAACATTCCATGTACATTCTAATAAAATTGCTTATATTAAGATTGTTAAACCTGGTAAAGTTAGAAGAGCTAAATTATATTTCTTACGTAATAGAGAAAGTCAATTTAAGATTAAAGAAAGAAGATAATTTATCTTCTTTTTGTTTGACTTAATACTTATAATTTAATATAATTATTATGTAAGAAAGAGGGAATAATATGAAGAATTTTATTAAAGAAGCTATACCTTATATTATTATAATAGTAGTAGTAGTTTTAGTTAGAACATTTATAGCTACTCCGGTTATTGTATCAGGAGACTCAATGAAGCCTAATTTACATGATGGAGAAATGTTAATAGTTAGAAAGATAGGATATAATAGTAGTTCTATTAAAAGATTTGATATAGTAGTAGTTAAAGAAGGAAAAGATGAAATAATAAAAAGAATAATAGGTTTACCAGGAGAACATATATCTTATAAAAATAATAAATTATATGTAAATGATGAATTAGTTGAACAAGATTATAAATTTTATGATACAAAAGATTTTAATTTAGAAGAAATATGTACATGCTCTAGTATTCCAAAGGGTAAATATCTAGTACTAGGAGATAATAGACCGGTATCTAAAGATAGTAGAACTATTGGTCTAATAGATGAAGAAGATATTTTTGGAAAGGCTATCTTTAGGTTGTGGCCTATATCTAGATTAGGAGGTATTTAATTATGCATATTGATTTTACTTTAGAATATATCTTATCACAAATATTTACAATAGTTAGTTATGTTATGTTATGTTATACATACCAACTTAAAAGTAGAAATAAAATCTTAATAGTTAATTTTATATCATTAGTAGCTACTGGAATATCATATTTACTACTTCATGCTTATTCAGGCTCAGTAATGGTAATAGTGGCTATAATTAGAAATATTATATTTTACTATGATAAAAATAAAGAAGAAAAGAAACATAATACTAAAGATATAGTAATATTAGGAATATTATTTATTATTTCAATAGTCTTTGCTTATTTTACGTATAATGGTTTTCTTAGTTTAATGAGTGTTTTTGCTACGATGATGTATACTTTTTCTGTATGGCAAAAGAATCCTACTATCTATAAATATTTAGGTATTCCTATTGAAATAATATGGATAATTTATAATATATATATTAAATCAATATTTGGTATAATATTAGAAATATGTCTATTTATTTCCATTATTATTGGTATTCTTAAAAAGAATAAAAACTAGGCTTTAGAAAGGAAGATTATAGTATATGGAATTATTAGATGTTTATGATGATAAAGCTATAAAAACTGGTAAAGTGGTAGAAAGGGGTACTAATGATACTAATTTTAAAAGAGGAGAACATATAGCGGTAGCCATTATATATATTGAAAATGACAATAATGAATTCTTAATACAAAAAACTTCTAAACAAAAAGGAGGATTATATTCTTCTACTGGAGGTCATGTAAATCACAATGAAGAACCAATTGATACAATCAAAAGAGAAGTAAAAGAAGAACTTGGAATAGATATTAGTAATGATAATATTATTTCTTTAGGATATTTAGTCTATGATTTTCCAGTTAGATTTATCTTTTATTTGAAAAAGAATATAGATATTAATAATATTGTTTTACAGAAAGATGAAGTAGAAAGCGTATCATATATGAGTATTGATGAAATAAGGGATATTATTGATAAAGGTTTAATGCATAATGCTCACGCTAAAGTATTAGAAAAAGTATTAGAATATAAAAGGGATTTTAATATTTAAAAATAGGGGGAGATAATATGTCTCTTAAAGAAAAAATTCAAAGTTATATACCATATAA
>CAMODE010000035.1 GCA_946611235.1 uncultured Caryophanales bacterium
AATCTTCTATCTTTTCTTTCTTTATATATTCATTTACTTTTAGATATTCTAATATAGGTTTAATTTTTATTTTTTCCATATTTAAATTATCAGTGGGTTCATTTATTTGTTTTAATAGATTTGTTAATGATTTATCTTCAACATATTTATATCTTTTTAGTAATTCATAATTAAATGGTTCTTGGATTATTTTAGAATTTTTACCTACTACTCCACCATTATTATAGACACTTATTAGTATTTCCTTTATATAATACATACATCTTATAATATTAGGATCATTTAATTCTGATTTTTCTTCTAAAAGAACATTATTTACTGGATTATGTCCATTTGCCATTCTATCTATATAGATAATAGCTTTCTTTAGTTTTTCAATATTATTATCCTGCATTCTTTCTCCTTTTTACAGAAACTATATTATTATAATTTTATTTATAAGTCAAGTTCTTTTCCTTCTTATTATCAAGATATTATATCTATATACTAGACTATTCTTGTAAAGGTATTATCAAACTAACAAATGTTAGTTTGACCGCCAATAGGCGGAAATAAATATAAATAAATTATTAATTGTCTATATATTTATATAATTTAATAATATAGTTATCTTTCTTACTAGTTTTAATTATTCCACCATATTTATATTTACCATATTTTCTTATACTAAAGATATCATTGGTATTTAAATTATAATTTATTTTACTTAATACTTCATAGTTTAGGATAATATCATTATCTTGAAATTTTTTCTTTACTGAGTCTCTACTTACTCCTATTAGTCTGGATATTATGGTGTCTATTCTAGTACTAGATACGATTAATTCTAATTCTTCATATGTTCTATGATAGTTACCTATAGTACTTAGTGGTACTTCTCTTAATTTTATATAACTACTTCCTACCATATTATAGTCTTTTAATACAAAATCATAGATAGAATCCATTACCGTTATATAATAATGATTATTATCTATTATTATATCTCCAAATAGCTCACTATCGATATTTAATCCGAATAAACTACCTAGTATTTGTCTATGAGATAATTTATCATATGATATTATTTCTAATAATCTTATTTTAGGTAAAGTACTTGTATATAATATTACTTTATCAGAATCAGGATATGGATAATATATTTGATAATGATATTCTTTTAATTTGAATACTACTTTAGATAAAGTACCCCTATCTAAAAAGTTAGTAGACCTACTGTTTATTATTTTATTTATATTTTTTTCTATTATAAAATAATCTTTCTTTGACATAAATTCTCCTATTTATAGTTCTATAAGTAAAAAATTGGGGTACTATTAATTATCCCAATTATCAGTTAATCTTATATAATCTTGATGATATTTTTCGATTGTTTTCTTATTAAATGGATCTTCTTTTCTTCTTACCATATCAATTAAATTACCTAGTTCATATTTTAAGATAAAGTCTAATCTACTGGAATAATGCATTTGTTTTTTATGATAACGATATTCCATTCTATCTAATATTTTAAAACTACCATTTGGAAATACTCTTAAATCTAAATCATAATCGATATACTTAATGACATGTTCATCGATGATATATGGAGTTGCTATATTACAATAAAAGTATATTCCATAATCTTTTAATTGTCCGATAATATTAAACCATCTATCTTTAAAGAAGAACATAATAGCGGGTTCTTTTGTTTTCCATACTCTACCATCAGAATCTACTACTGTTGTTTTATTATTACCAAAAACTATATAATCATCTTTAATATCTAATACTACTGCTTCATCCCACTGACGATGTAATTTTCCATTATGTTTGTAGCAGTGTATTTCTAATTTATCGCCTATTTTGATATTATCCATCTTCTGCACCTTCGTTCTGGTGTTATTATATAATATTTTTTATGTATTTACAAGATATTGTTATACTTTTTCAGACAATTATGATATAATTGAAATGAATAATAAAGGAGGTGCCTTATGGATATTTTTAAATATTTTTATACTGGAATTAAATCTATATCTATAGGCACAATTAAAATTCTTTGGTATTTTGTTTATGGTATATATAATGTAATTACGATATTTCCTAAATATTTTATTTATGGTATTAAAACTATCTTTGGCAAAAAGGATAATAAAAAAAGAATACATAATAAAAAAGTATCTTTTATAATGATGGGATTATCTGTACTTGTATACTTAATATGTGTATTTTATATTAGTAGATGGTATGTACAAGGACTTAAAATTAAGTATTTGACTGATGATATTATTTCATCAACGGAGATTATTGAAGAAGAAGAAGAAATAGAAGAGGTACCACAAGAAGAACCAGAGCCAGTTGAAGAACCTACTCCTACTACTGAGCCACAGGAAAGTGCTCCGGTTTACTATCCTAATGATTATTGGGATTATATGAATGTTCCTTTTATGAATGTTAATTTTAATGAATTACTTAGTAAAAACGCTGATACTGTTGGATGGATTAAAGTTGATGGTACTAAAGTTAACTACCCAGTAGTTCAAACTGATAATAATGACTACTACTTATCGCATGCTTTTAATAAAAAAAGTAATGCTGGTGGTTGGGTATTTGCGGATTATAGAGACGATTTTGAAGAATTTGGTAAGAATACTATTATATATGGTCATAATATGAATAATAAAACGATGTTTGGGTCAATACCACAGATGCTTAATAAAAGTTATCTTAATAACAGTGATAATTATTATATAAAGATTTCTACTCCTACTTGTAATACAGTTTGGAAATTATTCTCAATATATACAATTGAACCTGAAGTCTACTATTTGAAAACTAATTTTAGAACATATTCTTTTGAAGAATTTATAAATACTTTAAAAAGTAGAAGTACCTATAATTTTGGCATAGATGTTACTCCTGATGATAAAATACTTACTTTATCTACTTGTGATAATACTGGTACAAAAAGAGTTGCTGTTCATGCTAAAATGATTAGTATTGAATATAAATAAAGACAGAAATTACTCTGTCTTTTTTGGTACTGGATCATAACGGTATTCTTTTTTATTAAAGGGATTACATCTTAATAATCTTTTTATTCCTAAATATAATCCTTTAAATAGTCCATGTATTTGTAGTGCCTCAATCATATAATTAGAACAGGTTGGTATAAACTTACAACTATCATGAGATTTAAATGGTATACTTTGATACTTTCTTATTAGTTTTATTATTATTTTTTTCACATCAATCACTACCTATATTTTAACATAAGATTATGCTTTTGATAAAGTACTATTTGATGTAATTTTATTTAGTCTCTTTAACGATACAATGAAGCTTTGATAATCTGCTGTTATGGTACCTAATACTTCAAAGTTTGTTAATATCTTAGCATAATAGCTATATATTAAAAGAATTGTACCTATTTCAATGCTACCAATACTTACTAGATATACAGAATATAATATTATCAAATATCTTGTTACTTCAATTATTCCTAATACAATATATATAATTTTTTGAATAACAACATTATATTTTAAATTATTTCTTAGATATGTCTTATTATCTTTATTAAAGAGACTGGTTATACTATTTATATCATTCTTTTTATTTGTAATTGATGAATATAGTTTATGTAACATTATTGTTTTATTATCAAGAGATGCTTTTCTTTTGATGTTTAACTCCTGAACTAATTTTCCATACTTTATATATACAATAAGAAGGATAATAGAAATGATAACTGTAAAGAAAAAGATTAAGATATTGAAACTTAAGAAATAGGAATATATGACAAAGAACTCTATTACTTGAAATATTCTTGTTACTAAGTTTACAATAAAATTACATATGATATCAATATCATTATTTAAAATATTTGTATATTCTCCTAGATTAATATTATCAATATCTTTTGTTTTTGATATAGTTAGATTTGTGTAATCAGTATATAGTTTATTATAAAATTTATACCATGCTTTTTGATTAAAATAAGACCATAAATAGTAAAAGATAGATAATAGTAAGGTTATTATTATTAAATAGTATCCTACTTTAAAATTACCTTCTGTTACTTCATTAATAGTATTACTCCAAAAAACAGGTATAATAAGAGCTAATCCTTGAATAAAAAGAGAAGTAATTACTTTATATATTACTTCTCTTTTAGAATTTTTAATTATTTTCTTTGCATTCTCCAGCATATCTATTCTCCTTTAGAATAACTATGTCTCCAGTTTCAATACCATTATTTATAGCATCATCTTTGTTAATATGAAAGGCTAAAGCAAAGTTATCCGCTATTTTGATATGGGCATTATCTAAAATTTTATCTTGAAATTGTACTTTTACTATTTCATCTTCTTTAAAATCTTTACTGTCCCTAGTATTAATATGGATGTGACGATTAGCAATTATACATATATTGTCTTTTGTTATTTCTCCTTTTGGTCCAATGATTGTAATTCTTTCAGAACCTTCTAAATCTCCAGAATTTCTAACGGGAGGATTTATACCAAAATATTCTTTATCGGATTCAAGTACTTCTACTTGGGTATAACTTCTAGCGGGACCTACTATTCGTACATATTCTTTAATGTTTTTATCTGTCTTTAAGGTAACTGTTTCCTCAGTAGCAAATTGTCCTGGTTGATCTAAATAATTTCTTGGCGTTAATTTATAATCTTTTCCAAATAATATATCTATATCTTCTCTAGTTAAATGAACATGTCTATTTGATACTCCTACTTTTATTTCCATCTTACACTCCTTTATTTAATTATAGTTTTTATTTTCTTAATTGTAAATATTTTTTAGTCATTGTGTCAAGTAAAATACATATATTTAAATGGAGATGATTATTTATGAATAGTGATGGTTATTATCAAAATCCTATTTTTCCTGGTACTAGTTTAAATAATTATACAGTTCCTAATCAGCAATCAATACCTAGTTATGAAAGTAGTCAAGTTGAAATTAATCCTATTAACATGGAACAATCTTATATAGAGAATATTTTAAGATTAAATAAAGGAAAGAAAGCTAAATTTTATGTAACTATTCCCGGATCGGAAGAATATCAAAATAAAGTATTTGAAGGTATAATTGAGCAAGCAGGTAGAGATCATATTATTGTATCTAATCCCAGTGGAGAATGGTACTTAATTCTTATGATATATCTTGATTTTGTTACTTTTGATGAACCTATTAATTTTATAAAAGACTTTAAATAATACTTTTATGTATTATTTTTTTTTAGCAATTGAAAAATAACATTCTTTTTGATATAATTATTCTAGGATGTGGTATATATGGAAATTTTATTAATTATTATCTTGGTTATTATTCTATTAGTTTGTGGTATGGCTATATTTTATGCTTCAATTTATAATAAATTTCAAGATTATATAATTAGAATTAATGAAGTAGAAAGTATTATTGATAATGGTTTAAGAAAGAAATATGATTTAATTAATAGGGCAATACCTATTATTAAAACTATTATTCCTAAGGATAGAGAAGTTTTTGGAGAAATAGTAAAACTTAGGAGTAGGAAACTTAGTAATTTTGAATTATATAGGGTATTAGAAAGAAGTTCTACTGAAATTAGTTCTTTAAAAGAAGAATTTCCTAAAATAGAAGAAAGTGAAGAAATTAAAAAAATACAAACTAGTGTTATAGATATTGACAATACTATCCAAGAAGCTACTTTATATTATAATGATAATATTTCTATTTACAATAAGCTTCTTAAAAAATTCCCTTCAAATATAGTGGCAAGTTTATCTAAATATAAAGAAAAACTTTTCTTTGACAGAAAAGATATGAGTGATGAAGACTATAATGATTTTAAATTATAGTCTTTTATTTTACTTTAAAATTTATTTCTTTTATGTTATTCTTTTTTAAGAATTCATTAGTACGAGAAAATGGTCTACTTCCAAAGAAACCATAGTTACAAGAAAATGGTGATGGATGAGAAGATTCTATGACTAAATGATTTGGATTGGTAATAAGATGTTTTTTACTTTTAGCAAAATTACCCCATAAAATAAATACGACAGGAGTATCTTTTTCATTTACTTTACTTATAATGGCATCAGTAAACTTTTCCCATCCTAAATTTTTATGTGAGGCTGGTTTATCTTTTTCTACTGTTAAAACTGAATTTAAAAGAAGTACTCCTTCTTTAGCCCAACATGTTAAATCTCCAGTACTTGGAATATCTAATCCTAAATCACTATTTAATTCTTTATAGATATTTTTAAGTGATGGTGGTAATTTTATTCCATCATTTACTGAGAAAGCAAGACCATTAGCCTCTCCTATTCCATGATATGGATCTTGACCTAATATAACTACTTTAACATTATCATAATCTGTTAAGGACAATGCTCTTAATATATAGTTTTTTGGTGGAAAGATAGATCTTTCTTTATAAGCTTTATTTATATATTTAACGATATTTATAAAATATTCTTTATGATATTCTTCTTCTAATATTTTATCCCATTTATTTCCTATCAACTGCATGATATACTCCTTTTAATTAAAACATGTTTCTTCCGGTATATTAATATCAAATGTTACCTTATAATTATCTTCAACTACTTTTGTTATTGTAATACTACAATTACTAATATCTTTACTATTCTTAGGATTAATCACCTTATCCTTATTACCACTTGTTTTTAATATTCCTAGATTCAAGAGATTTCCTAAGGTAACAGTAGTAGTATTATTACTTATACTACATGCTAAGTTTCCATATTTACTTGTATCTGATAAATCACCATTTTCGCATTCTAAATAGTAGTTTTCTCCTGAAGTTTTAATGTTTTCTATTAATATGTCATATGATTTTTCTTTACTTTTATTAAAAGACTTAATAATATTAGGAGCTACTAATACTGCTACTATACCCATTACTACTATGATAGCTAATAATTCTATTAGAGTAAATCCTTTTTTATTCATATTACTTATCACCCATAATTATTATATAATATTAATAATTATTATACAAGTGGTTTATTTTTATCTTCAAATTTATCTCTAATTAAAATTATATCATCACCTATTTTAGCTATTTGTCTCCATTCTATTTGATATTCTTCTCTTCCAGAGAACCTTTTTAGATGTTTTTCTTCTAATACTAAGCTTTTTATATTACCAGAAGTATCTAATATAACATCTATTATTACTCCTAATCTTTTTCCTGTATTCATATTTATTATTTCTTTTCTTTGAAGATCAGATAATCTCATATATATCACCACTTAATTATATGTTTATATTTCTTTATTATTATTCTTTATACCTGATTATTCTTGTAGAGGATTATGGAAAAATAACGAAGTTATTTTGGGCAGCGAAGCGGTTAAACAAAAAAAGAATACTATTTTTTTCATATTCTTTCCTTCTTCTTTTCTTTGTCGTGATACACCTTATATTTTTTCATTATATAATCATCCATATATTGTAATTTGGTTTCGATATCTTTTACTAAATGAATTTGGTTCCTCGTTCGATCTAAATTATGCTTTTCATAATTTGTTTTAAAGTATGTATCACCATTTATATAGTCATTTAAAAATCTAATAGCAAGTTCTAGTGTTATAATAAGTATTGATTCAGCCATTAAACTTACTTCTTCATATGTAAGATATGGAGCCATTTCACTTAAATAGCCATCAGTATAGGCTTTAAATAATTCTAAATCTAATGAAACTTTATTTAAATCAGTTTCATCTTCTGATGCTGTCGATGCAGTAGAACGTATTCCATCTCCATAATCAAAGAGCATACTACCAGGCATTACCGTATCTAAGTCTATTACCGCTAGAAAATCTCCTGTATCTTTATTCATCATGACATTGTTTACCTTGGTATCATTATGAGTTACCCTAAGAGGAATTCTTTTTGAATTTAAGTCTTCCATAATTAATGACAAATATTCTTCTCTTTTAAGTATAAAAACTATTTCTCTAGCAGCTTCCTCAACTCTTCCTTCAGAATCTACTTTTATATCATACATTAGTTTTTTATATCTTTCAGGAGTATTGTGGAAATCTTTAATAGTCTCCTCTAACTTGTTCATTGGATAATCTCGAAGTAACTTTTGAAAGTTACCAAAGGCTTTACCTGTATTATATACTATATCTTTATCTACTGATGAGTCATACGATATAGCATTTTCGATATATTCATAAATACGATAATACTCTCTAGTATCTGATGCATTCGTAATATAGCATAAAGATTTATTATCTTTTGTTTTTACTACCTCAAGTACTTTATGATTATTATCTTTTTCATTAATCATCTCTTTTTTTAAATATTTAGTTATACCTTCAATATTTTTCATTAGTTTATAGGGCTCAGTAAATACTTTGGTATTTATTTTTTGAATTAAATATTTCTTAGTAGTACCATCTTCTTTTTGAAAAGTTGCTACATATGTTTTATTTATGTTCCCAGAATTATTTTGGGTATAATTTACCAATTTACCTTCGATATTATATTTTTCTAATATTTCTTTTATCACTTAAACCACCTAATTTTATTATACTAGGTTTTTATACTTAAATCTACCCTACTTGACATATTTTTTTAGTGTTTTAATAGCATTTTTTTCTATTCTTGATATTTGAGCTTGTGATATACCTAATTCTTCCGCTATTTCCATTTGTGTTTTTCCAATAACAAACCTTTCTTTTAAGATATTTATTTCTCTTTCTTTTAGATTACTTATAGCTTTATCTAAGGCTAATCTACTTTCTAATCCATATTCATCTTCTTTATTTGCTATTTGATCAAATAAGTAAATGGTATCTCCTCCATCATTATAGATTGGTTCATACATGCTTACTGGTTCTCTAAGGGAATCTAAGGCATTTGCTATATCATATTCAGTAACCCCCAGTATTTTGGCTATTTCGGTATTCGATGGTTCTTTTCCATTACTAGATAATTCTTCTTTTAGTTTTAATGTTTTATAGGCTAAGTCTTTGATACTTCTTGATATTCTAATCGTATTATTATCTCTTAAATATCTTTTTATTTCTCCTTCGATCATAGGGCATGCATAAGTAGATAGTTTTACATCATAAGAAATATCAAAATTATCAATTGCTTTTACTAATCCTAAGCATCCCACTTGAAATAAGTCATCTAGATTATCTACTTTACCGGTAAACTTTCTTAAAATACTTAGTACTAATTTTAAATTTCCATTAATTAAATCTTCTCTTGCAAAAGGATCACCATCCTTCATTTTTTTAAATAATTCGGTAGTTTCATCACTAGTTAATACTTTTATATTCGCAGTATTCACGCCTGTTAACTCTACTTTATGACGTGACATAAAAAAATTCTCCTTTCATATTCATTATGAATACTTTAAGAGAATTTTAAACATTATTCTTGTTCTTTATACATATTTAGTATTTTAGTAAATTCATCTGGTACAGGAGATGTAAACTCCATATATTCTTTAGTAGTTGGATGTACAAAGCCTAATTTTTCAGCATGGAGCATTTGACCAAACTTTGGATTAATTAGTTTTCTTCTTCCATAGACTGGATCATTTACGACAGGATGGCCAATATAACTTAGATGAACTCTTATTTGATGGGTTCTTCCCGTTTCTAGTTTACATCTAATTAGCGTGGCATCAGAAAATCTTTCTAATACTCTAATATGGGTTACAGCTTCTTTCGAATTATCTCCGGTTACACACATTTTCTTTCGATTATTTACGTCTCTTCCAATTGGAGCGTCAATAGTAGCAGTATCTTCTTTTATGACTCCTTCTACTAAAGCTATATACTCACGTACTACTTCTTTTTTTTGAATGGCTTCTGCAAGAATATTATGGGCTTTATCATTTTTAGCTACGAGTAAAAGTCCAGATGTATCGGCATCTATTCTATGTACTATTCCGGGTCTAATATTAGAGTTTACTGTACTTAGATTATTAGTATGATACATTAGAGCATTTACTAAAGTACCAGTATAGTTTCCCGGAGCGGGATGAACTACCATACCACTAGGCTTATTAACAACGATTAAATCATCATCTTCATAATAGATATCTAATGGAATATTCTCTGGTAAGATATCCGTATTCTCCTCGTAGTCTTTTACTTCTATTTGATCACCGGCTTTTAATGTATAACTACTCTTGATACTTTTACCATTTACTAGTATGCAATCATTATCAATCATTTTCTGAATTTTACTTCTTGTATATTCAGTATTTTCAACAAGAAATTTATCTATTCTTTGCCCTATTACTATTTCATCTATTATCATGATTTTCTTTCCTTCCTAAATTGAACTATTAGTAAGATAAATACTCCAATACATATTAGAGAGTCCGCTATATTAAAGATAGGGAAATGGTATCCAAATATTTTTACAGAAATAAAGTCTACGACATACCCTCTTACTACTCTATCAATTAGATTACCTATAGAGCCTCCTATTATGAGAGAAAATGATAGTATTTCTATCTTACTACTTATTTCATTTTTTATTATGTAATATATTAAACTACCTATTATTAATAAAGTTATTATTATTAAGAATATTCTTTTATCTGTTAGTATACTAAATGCTGCTCCATTATTTTTGGTATATATTAAATAGAAAAAGTTATTAATTACTTCTATATCTTTATTTAAATAATTTATTACTGAGTACTTTGATGCTTGATCTAAGATAGTAAATATAATAGATAATATGGTTATTAATAACATTAATTATCACTCCATACACATGTGTCAACAATATATGATTCTTGGTTTCCTTCCAAATATTCATTTATAAAGTCATCCGTAATACAATTTAAACTAGATGCTTTAATTCTATGGCAATATACAAAATCACTATCCTTATATACTTCTATTTCTGCATTTACATTACATTCTTCTTTTTTATTATTAGGATTTATATAATCACTTTTTCTGATAATTTTATCATTAATTAAATTTTCGATGGTAATAGTATCTTTATAAACTGTTACTTCTCTTCTATCAGTATCTGGTTTTATTTTAGTACCGATATTTGTATTAAAACTAAGTTCATCTGAATTTAATGAAGTATATGAATCTACTTGCTCAGATAATCTTTTTACAAATACTTCTTCTGCTTTTAATTTACTTTTTTTATAGCCATCAATACTACTAGGTATTGCTATTACTAAAACAATAGCCATTATTGCTATTACCGCTAGTAACTCTATTAGAGTAAATCCTTTTCTATTCATATCTATTTCCTCCAGTTATATTGTATCATTATCTTAAATTTTTATCAATAACACTATTGCTATTTAACGCTTTTATCTATATAATTAATTTATGGTGAATAGTATGAAATTAATATATGATGATAAAGAAATTAATCTAACAGAATGCAAATCTTTTTATAGTAGACTAAAAGGTTTTATGTTTACTAAGAGTATTAATAAAGCTCTTTTATTTGACAAATGTAATAGTATTCATACTTTCTTTATGAAAGAGAGTATTGATGTTATCATGTGTAATAAAGATAATAAAATTTTATATTATTATAATAATTTAGGTAAAAATAAGATTATTCTACCTAAAAAAGGAGTAAGTAAAGTATTTGAGACTCCTAGTAACTATTTTGATATTGAAATTGGAAAGAAGATGATGATTAAATGAAAGTAGCTATATTAGGTACTGGAGCTTATGGTATGGCTCTTGCTAGTATTTTTTATAATAATAAATTAAAGGTTAGTATGTGGACTAATAGTGAAGAAGAAAAAGAATTACTACTTAGTAATGGTAAAAGCAATAAGATAAATTATGTTATTTCTAAAGATATTATAATATCTACGGATATGAAAGAAGTAATAGAGGGATCTTCACTTATAGTGATTGTTGTTCCTTCGAAATTTGTTCGAAGTACTACTAGAGAACTTAAAAAATACTACACTAATCAAGTTATTTGTATTGCTTCTAAAGGGCTTGAAGATACTACTAAAATGCTCCTTTACGATGTAGTTAGAAGTGAAATAAATACATCTAATATTGGTATTATTTCTGGTGGTACTTTTGCTGAAGATGTTATAAGAGAAGTTCCTATAGGACTTAGTGTTGCTTCAAGAAGTAAAATGGCTAGAGAAATAATTATAAAAGCCATGAAAAATAATTATGTCAAACTAAGGCCTACGAGAGATATTATTGGTACAGAAATATGTGGCAGTATTAAAAATGTCATTGCTATTGCCTCTGGGATGATAGATGGTATGGGGTATCCTATTTCTACGAGTAGCCTACTGATAACAGAAGCTCTTAATGATATTAAAAATCTTAGTCATGCTCTTGGTGGTAGTAAGAAAACTATTTTATCTTTTGCAGGGTTTGGTGATATTCTTCTTACTTGTACTTCAGATAAAAGTAGAAATTATACTCTAGGTAAATTAATTGGCAGTGGTGCTTCTAAAGATGAAATAAATAAGTATATAGAAAGCACTACTATTGAAGGTTTAAATACTTTGGTATCTATTAAAAAACTACTTAGTAATAAAAAAATAAGAATGCCTATTATTAATTTAATTTATAATATTATATATGGAGATAAATCTCCAGAAGAACTTTCTAATTTCTTAATCAGAAAAGAATAATCTAGAGAATGGTTATTCTTGTACATGTATAATCACACTAACTTAATTGTATGTGAATATTACTATATTAAAAGGTATCACTTCTATTTGAAATGATACCATGATTCTTTAATTATTACAAATAAATTAATTCTGCTATGTCGTCATCATATATTCTTTTTATTATTAAATTAATGATCTCACATAGTCTTTTTGTAACTTCATTGTAATCTTTTGCTATTCTATAAATTGCATCTGGCATTGCCCTTAAGTTATAATCATTCGAAAAAGAAGTGATAGCTATTGAATATCTATGTGTCATTTGATTTCTTAAATTATTCACATAACTATGAACTCCAACATCTATATCATTTTTTAAACTAAATGGTTCTTCAATATAAGAAATTAATGATTTAAAATCAATTTCAGCATTATTTTTTAATTTTTTTATTAAATCTTTATAACAAACTTTTCTAATATCAATTTTTAAATCAAAGTAAATATTATACAATTGTGCTAACGAATCCCATAATACTATTTCTCTAAACAATGCATTTTCCATAAAATAATAGATACTCTGTTCCTTACTTGACAGTTTATTACTAACAGGATTATATTTTTTTATATCTAATTTTAAATATCCCTTGACACATTTTTCAATTGAATATCTAGTTTTATTTGCCAAATCATTAATTGATTCAATAAAATGATTATATTTAAAATATTCTATAGTTTCTTTTTTTAAATTGTCTCCTATTACCCCAGCAATAAATTTGTTATCTTCTATTAAAATGTGCAGATTGGATATGGGTATTATATATTCGTCTATTAAATCGGTAACTACCTTAGCATCATCTTTACTTAAAACAGATTGAAATTTAGGCATAATTAATTATCCTTTTTTGTCAGTTCCTGATACATTTCCATTAATTTGGCGACACAATCAGATTCAGTCATATGTTTCCAATCAAATCCATATGCTTCCATTACAGCAATATCATTTTGTTGGTGTGCTTTTCTTAGTTCAACAGGCATAGTTAGCTCATCATATAAATCTGCTAAAGAACTATTAGGATATTTTGCTCTAGCATCTAATATTCCTTGAGCAGCTTTTTCTATTTTTTCTTTTTGCTCTTTAGTTGGATTTGGCCATGGAAAATTATTATAAACTATATCTTTAGAATATCTATAATCTGATTTCAATCTTCCAGCAACAGTCCTCATCCAAGACATGTGAACATTAGACGTTAATATACCAAAATCATATATATCGGCATCAGGTATTATTAATGTACCCATAACAGGTATCGTTTCCTTGTCTAAAAAGCCTATTGGTATATATCTTCTTCTTTCAGATGATACACATGGTACAATTAAATATTTATCTGGGTTTATTTGTTCTCTAAATAACATTGGCGTATCTGCTAACTTTAAAGATTCTGGAGTATTTGCTTTTATTCTATCTTCTCTACACTTATTAACCCTATCAATTACCATTGGCATATTTCTAAGTTCATTAGGTTCGCATCCTACTAGCCATAAACAATATCTCTCTTTATTATTAATAAACTCTTGGGCTCCTACCATCTTCTTTATCCATTTTTTTGAATTTGGACATTTTGTAATAAATTCTACATATTCATCAGGTTCTAATTTTAAATTATTATAATCACATGGTTTATTAGGAGCAATCATTTTTTTTCTATTATCAAATGGTTTATTTCTACTTTCAACAAATATATCTGGAGCAGTAATTAAATATGGATTAATATTATCAGTTTTTATTATTTTACCACTATCATATAAATATTTATCAACCAATAAACTTTTATCACTGAATCCAATTATTACACAATGAACATGAGCCCTTAAACTAGCTTCTGAATCCCATCTAAATGTCTTGTGAGCAAAATCAATTTTAACTTTAAAGTTTAAAAGCGGTTTCCATAAGATTTCTACTTGTTCACCTTGTGTTATTGAATTAGTAGATACCAAAGCACATCTAATTTTTGTATTAACAATATACTTAGATGCTATATAATACCAACAGGAAACATAATCAAGTGTTCTATATTTTATTTTATTATTATTTTGAAAAACAAAATCCATATCTAGTTTCTGACTTGGGCTTGAATACTTTGAGCCAATAAAAGGTGGATTACCCATTATGTAATTACATTTTGTATTAGGTACTACATCATTCCAGTCTATTCTTAATGCATTTGCTTCAACAATATTATCGTATGTTTCAAGTGGTAAAAAATCACCAATATTAGATATTGTAGAAATAATCTTCTTAGTTTCATTCCACATTTGAGCTTCTGCTATCCATAGTGCAGTTTTAGCAACTTTTACTGCAAAATCATTTATTTCTATACCATAAAATTGCCCTATAGATACTTTAATAATGCCAGACATATCTAACATCATCATACCATGACTCATTACTTCTAGTGCTTCATTTTCTAATCTTCTAAGTGATAAGTAAGTTTCAGTTAGGAAATTACCTGAACCACAGGCTGGATCTAAGAAAGTAAGTGATGAAATATATTTTTGAAATTCAGTTAATTTTTCATTTCTTGTTTTCTCATTTTTATAACTTTCTGCTTCGTTTAATTTATCTCTTAATTCATTTAAGAATAATGGATCAATTACTTTATGGATATTTTCAATTGAAGTATAATGCATTCCACCACTTCTTCTTGTATCTGGATTCAATGTTGATTCAAATACAGCACCAAATATAGTTGGGGATATTTCTGACCAATCAAATTCATCTGATGCTTTAGCAAGTAATGTATTTTTTATTTCTTCTGTAAATTTAGGTATTTCTATATTTTCATTTGAAAACAAGCCACCATTAACATATGGAAATTGATTTAAATCATCTTCTAAATAAGGATCACGCTTATCAAGGGGTGTATCTAATATTCTAAATAACTTAATTAAATTTTCTCTCATTAAGGTTAAATCATCATATTTTGCTAGATAATCATGAAAGATATTTTTTCTACCAAATAATCCCGCATCTTCAGCATATAAACAAAATACTAATCTTACACACAATTCATTTAAATCTTTCCCTGATTGTTCATTATTTATATCTCGATATTCTTCCCTAAAAGCATCATATAATTTACCAACTAATTCTCCAGCCTTAAAAGACAACTCCTCTTCTTTTTTTAGATGCTCATTTTTAGTATCTACCAAGAATGATAAGCGATAATATTCTTTTCCTAAATCTTTTAATAATATTTCTTCTGGTTCTCCATTTGGATTATTCATATCATATACAAGAAATGATTTAAAATTACATGTAACAATCCATCTTGGTCTTTTATCATATGCTAGTTCTGCAGAATATCTTTTTGCTTGTTGAAATGGATTTAATAAAGAACCATCAGATTGCTTTATTGCTTTTCTTAAATCTTTATCAATTGATTTTTGCTCGATTAAAACTTTTGTTTTATCAATAAATCCATCGATAAAACCTGACCTCTTATCAATATGAACTGTATCTTCAAAGTGAATAAAGTCAACTGCATTACTTACTCCTAATACATTTTCAAGTAAATCAATCCAATATTTTTGAGATTCACCTTTCTCATAACCTTTATCTTTCCATCTCATAGAAAACTCTTTAGCAGCTTTCTTTTGTTCTAAATCAGTCATTATTTCCTCCAATTACTTCCCATTTTCCTTTTTTATTTGGACCAACTCGTCTAATATATCCCCTATTTACCAACTCACTTATATGATATCTTATCATTCTAGGAGTTAAATTTAAAAGATTTGCCATTTCTGATTGAGTTATATTTGGTCTATCTAGAATTAACTTCATTATACTTTCTTCCATTTTACTTAAATTTAATTCTGAATAATCTATTTGTCTTGTTCTGTTATGACTTTCATATTCAAAATCATTTTGATTATATTTAATACTTACAATTATAAAATGAGGATAAAATTGATAAATACTTTTATCATACTTTTTCAATATTTTTTTTACTCCAGTTCCTAAATGCTCAACCAATTCTAAATCCTTAAACACTCGCATTAATTCTGGGTTTTTAGGGGCTGAATAACCTTTTAAAAATTCTTCTTCAGTAAATTCTTCTTGAATACCACCAAATGATGATATCTCTAATCTATCACTAAAAAATTCAAATTTAGGTGGATATTCATTTGACCAATCATTATGAACAATTGCATTTATGATTGCTTCCCTTACAGCATTATAATCATACATTGATTTTTCGATACGTTCAGGATATGTAATTTTAGCAAATACTTTATTTTGTGTTTTAAATTTTTCTAAAACCCTATATGTTGCAGTTATTAAACAACATTCTCCAAATTCATAATATTCTTCTATTTCATCAACATCATCACCAACATATTTTGCAACTTTTATAGAAATTCTATTATTATCTGCCAAAAGATAAGCAATATAATTAAATTTGTTATCATCAGTAAAGAATTCTAATTGTCTTTCAAAATTTTCGCCTATATCAAATCCTTTTTCAATATAATACATTTTTAATTGTCTAAAAGTCAAATCTTGAATAGGTGAGGCAATATTCTTTAATGAATCTTTTGTTCTTGATCTAAACATTTTATTAATCAATGTTGTTGACATTTTTTCATTTGAACTCCCAACTCTTATAAAACAACTATCTGTTGTCATTCCCATTCCTTTTATGTGATATGGTCTTTCAACACCCTTTGCAACCGTAATATGAATATATTTCTTACTATTTTCTTCTAAAACTTCTATATCAAATAAACCTAATACTGATGGTTCAATATTTGAAACTATTATATCTTTTATTTTTCTTTGTAATAAATCCAAATTATTTTTTAATCCAACAACTGTACCATCATCAGAAATACCAATGTAAATATGGCCTCCATCTTTACTATTAAGAAAGCCTATAACGGTTTCTTCTAAGTCATCTGGTAATTTAACTTTAAATTCATTTCTACTATCTTCAATTACACCTAACATCTTAATACCTCCAATAAATCTTAATTACATTATACATCATATTTAATTTTTTGCCTAGTAAATTTCCTAATAAATTTCCTAATAAATTTCCTAATAAATTGGAATTTTCCGCATATTTTACCGGTTATTCCTAATAAATTTCCTAGTATTTTCCTAGTAAATATTTTTAAATTTATTAAAAACGATATTTATTTGTCGGTTTAATAAAGAATCTTATTAATTAAAAAGTCAAGTGTAACTTTTGAATAGTTATAATAATTGTCGATAATACGACTTTAGTTAGTTTGACCAGCCACTGCTGGAATAATAAAAAGGAGTAAATTAGTTATTATCGATATAACTACTTACTTTTTCTATTGTATTATTAAAATTATTATAGTCAGTTTCAAACCATACTACTGGTAGTTGATGATTAAAGAATGTATATTGTCTTTTAGCATAATGTCTTGAATTTTTCTTAATATTATCTATTGCCTCTTCTAATGATATATTATTATCAAAGTATTCATACAACTCTTTATAGCCAATAGCACTAAGTAGTGGTTTACTTCTTATACCCTTTTCATAGAAGGATTTTACTTCATCAAGTAGTCCTTCTTTTATCATAATATCTACTCTATCATTTATTTTATTATAAAGATTTTCTCTATCCGTAGTTAAGCCAATAAAGATAGTATCATATAATAATTTATCTGTTTTATTATCATTTATCGACTTATTATTTTCTTTATAATAGTTTATGGCTCTTATTAATCTTCTTCGATTATTTTTATCTATTTGAATATCTTTATCAAGACTTATTAATTCATGATATAACTCTTCAGTACTTAAATTATCATAAGTATTATTTTCTTTTTCTTTAGATAATTTATAATCATAGAGAGCAGCTTTTATATATAGACCTGTTCCTCCTACAAGAATGGGAGTATTTCCTCTTTTTTGTATTTCTGATATTACTCTACGACAGTCTTGTTGATAATGATAAATGGTATAATCTTCATTTACTTCTTTTATATCAAATAAATGATGGGGAATGCCTTCCATTTCTTCTTTAGTTACTTTAGCGGAACCAATATCTAAACCAATATACACTTGAACAGCATCAGCATTTATTATTTCTCCATGATATTTCTTAGCTAGTTCGATAGATAATTTTGTTTTACCTACTGCTGTTGGTCCTGTTACTACGATTACTTTATTCATTGCTTTCTTCCTTTACTTTCTTTTTTGAATATGTAATTTTTTATTCTTAATATTTCATTATTATCTAATTCTTCATTTAAATCATACATTGCTGGGAATAATCCTTTTAATTTTATTAGTCCTTTAGTGGCTGCTTCTATATTCATTGTATAACCATTTTTTTCTATTACTTTGACTAAATAAGCAAGAATTGTCCGAGAATTGCCATCATAAAAGATTTGCATATTAAATAGTAAAATACATAATTTAATAAATTCATCTAAATCGAAAGGTCTTTCGTTAAAATTATCTAATAGTTTATAGACTTCTTCTAAATTATCTAATCTTACATTATTATCGTCATTTGTTATTATTCTGTTTATTTCAAGTAATTCGTTAAAGTATTCCATAAGTTATACACTCCTTTTAAACATTTTTTCTAGTTCATAGATGGTAAAATTAATTATTGTTGGTCTTCCGTGTGGACAATTAAAAGGATTTTTACACTCTCTTAACTGACTTATAATACTTTCCATGTCTTCTTTAGTTATTCTAGTATTTCCCTTGACACTTGCTTTACACGCCATAGTAGCCGCTAGATGATCGAGAAACTTGGCTAAGTCAAAGTGTTTTTCTTCTTCTTTGATCATTTCTAATATATTTCTAATTGTTATTTCTTCTCTTCCTTTTGTAAACCAAGTTGGATGGGATACTACCCTTAGCGAACTTTGTCCAAACTCTTCGACTTTGATATTTAATTTATCTAAGATATCAATATTATTTTTGATAATTATATAATCTTGCATAGGAAGTTCAATTACTATAGGTATAATACTATCGATAACATCGTTATTGGGGTGTGATAGTAGATAAGAAAATTTTTCATAGTTGATTCTTTCCTGCGCTGCATGCTGGTCAATCAAATAGATTCCTTTTTCATTTTCACAGACAATATATGTTCCATGAACTAAGCCTACTGGATATAATTCAGGTAATTTTTCTGTTGGAAGTTCTTCAATATACTCTTCTTTATCTTCGATATCTAATTCATTATTTGGTTCATAATCAAAATTAATTAGCTTAGTAAGTCTTTCTTTATCATTACTTTCTGTGCTTTCACTTACAATATTTCTTTCCAAGTTAAGAGTTAGATTTTCGTAAATAGGCTCTGGTACTTCTTCTTTTACTTCTATTTTGGGTATAAGTAATTTAGTTTTGATAACATTTTTGATACCATTAGATATTAATTCTTTTAAATCTTCGAAATTACTAAACTTAATATCCTGCTTAGATGGATGTACATTAACATCCACGAGCGATGGATCTGTTTTTATTTTTAGTACGACAATTGGATACCTTGTATCCTCTTTATATGAAGAGTAAGAGTCATTGATTACTCTATTTAATATTTGATTTTTTATTACTCTACCATTTACTAATATGGTCATATGATTTCTCGATGAACGATTGACTTCTGGTAGAGAAATATAGCCTGATACTTCATAGTCATCATTACTTACATTTATTTCAAGCATTTTCTTAGCGACATCTAAGCCATATATGGATTTTATTACTTTTAATAAATTTCCTGAGCCATCAGTATTTAATAATTCTTTTTCATCATTTGTTAAGATAAATTTTATTTTAGGATAAGATAGAGCCATTTTATTTACATATTCGGTAACATTTGCTAATTCGGCATAAACACTTGATAAATGCTTTAGTCTAGCAGGTGTGTTATAAAACATATTGGTTACCGTTATCTGGGTACCAATTCTTGCATCAGAATTTTTCTCTTCAAGGATTTTACCACCTTTAATATGAACTAAAGTACCAACTTCATTCTGACATGTTTTTAGAATTACTTCAGAAACTGCTGCAATAGATGGAAGAGCCTCTCCTCTAAAGCCTAGGGATTTGATAGAAAACAAATCATCATCGGTATATAATTTACTAGTAGCATGTCTTTGAAAAGCTAAAACGGCATCATTGTGGTCCATTCCTATTCCATTATCGGTAACAACTATTTCTCGAAGACCTGATTCTTTTAAATCAATTTTAATATTAGTTGCTCCAGCATCGACAGAATTTTCCACTAGTTCTTTGACTATGGATACAACTTTTTCTACTACTTCTCCAGCGGCTATTTTATTGGAAAGTAGTTCACTCATTACTCTTATTTTACTCATACTTATACCTCAATCATCTTATATGGTTTTACTTTACCTCTTCCATCTTGTTTATAAATTGCTATTTCATTACCCTCTTTATCTATTAATAGGGATAATTCTTCTTTAAAGAAACTATCTAATACCATTCCATTTTTTACTTTCTTTAATAATTCATCATCTATTTTATTTACTTTAATATTAGGAAGAGCTTCTTTGATAGTTAGAAGCTTGTATTCATTATTTTCTATTTGTTCTAAGGAATAAGAATTATCAAGAGAAAAATTACCTTGCTTAGTTCTAATTAATTCTTTCATAGTACCATAGGTATCTAACTTATAGGCAATATCTCTTATTAGACTTCTAATATAGGTCCCTTTACTTACTTCACATTTAATAGAAAACTCAATTGTTTGCTCCATATTTATTATATCACTAATTAATTCTAAAGAGTATATTTCTACTTCTTTAGATGGAGGAGTTATTTCTACTTTCTCTCTAGCATATTCATAGAGTTTTCTTCCTCCTACTTTAACAGCAGAGTACATTGGTACTTGTTGATTATATTTACCTATAAAGGAGTTTAATGCTTTTATTATATCTTCTTTAGTACAATTGGGAATATTTCTTTTTATTTCTGTGCCAGTTATATCTAACATATCGGTTTCATAACCTAGTACTACTCTTGCTATGTATTCTTTTCTTTCCGAAGTTAATAATTCAGATATCTTTAAAGCTCTACCTATTGGTACTACGAGTACACCTTCGGCGATTGGGTCTAAAGTACCAGTATGGCCTACTTTTTTGGTATTAAACTTTTTACATATAATATTTACAACATCTCTACTTGTTAAACCTTTGGGTTTATTAATTATCAATACTCCATTCATATCTATATAAAAGCAAAACAATATTATTAATTAAAATAATATTGTTTTAACTTACTCCTCCTTGTTAATATCTTCGATTATTTTTTCTATTTTATTACCATATTCAATTGATTTATCATAGATGAAAGTTAGTTCTGGCATTTTTCTTATTTCTACCATATCAAATAGTTTGCCTCTGATAAAACCACTTGCTTTATTTAAGGCAGTATGAACTTTTTCTCTGTCTTCATCAATTAGATTTGTATAATATACTTTAGCATAAGATAAATCACTTGAGATATCTACCGCTGTTATGGTAACAAATTTTATATCTTCATCTTTTACTTCTTCCGCTACTACTTTAGATATTGCTTCAGTAAAGATGTGATTTAATCTTTCTAATTTTATACTCATAGTGTGGACTCCTATCTTCTTATATTTTGCCTTTCTAAAAATGAATTATTATAATAAAGACTATAATTTGAATTGTTTTTTACATTTTCAGGTAATTCATCAAATAAAATATTAGAATTTCTTCCATCATTTTCGGCTATTTTTGATATAAAATCCTCTAAGTTTTCTGGGATTATTATATCATATTTTCCTGATGATAGCAAAATTGAAATGGCTAAGTTTCCTCTATCATAATATCCGTATTTATAGCTTTGTTTATCCTGTTTACTTAAACATTTACTGTCATCATAGGGTATGCCAAAAATTCTATCTTTTGTACCATCTTTTATGTATTTTCCATTTCCCCGTTTTTCTAATGCAAGTTTTGTATTTTCTGCTACTTTATCTCTTGAGTCTTGAAGTAAAATATCGTTTGCAATTATTTTACCAACTTCTTTTGAAGTATAATTCATAATGTTCTCCTTTATTTCTTTATTTCAACTAATTCATATGCTTCAATGACATCGCCTTCTTTGATATCATTAAAGTTATCAATAGTAATTCCGCATTCTAGTCCTTGTTTTACTTCTTTTACTTGGTCTTTCTCTCTAGCAATTGAAGCAATAGTACTATCGTTTATTACGACACCATCTCTTATTATTCTTGATTTTGCGTTTCTTTTAATGACTCCTGATGTTACATAAGAGCCTGCGATTGTTCCTACTTTGGAGAACTTAAATAGTTTTCTTACTTCAGCAGTTCCTAATATTTTTTCTTCAAACTCTGGTTCTAGTTTTCCTTTTAAAGCATCTTCCATATCCTCTACGACTTTATAGATAATATCATAGTAACGTACTTCGATTCCTTTATCTTTAGCAGTTTCCGCTACTTTATGGTCTGGTCTTATATTAAAACCAATTATAATGGCTTTAGAAGCATCCGCTAGAATAACATCACTTTCGGATATACCACCAATCCCACTTCTTATAACATTTACTTTGATACCATCAACATCTAGTTTTAATAGTGAATTTTTAACTGCTTCTTCACTGCCTTTAACATCAGCTTTTAAGATAACGTTTATTTCTTTTTCGCCAGCTTCTACTCTATTAAATAGATCATCTAAAGATATTGCTGTTTTTGGTTTGTTTTGTCTTTCTTTCTCATTCTTTTGTCTTTGAGTAGCGATGGCTTTAGCTTTCTTTTCACTTTCAAAGGCCATAAATTTATCTCCTGCTGATGGGCTTTCAGATAATCCTGTTATGGATACTGGCATTGATGGAAGAGCTTCTACTAGGTTTTCACCTTTATCATTTTTTAGAGTTCTTACCTTACCAGAAATATTTCCTACGACAATTGGGTCTCCTAGTCTTAATGTTCCATTTTGTACTAGAATATTTGTTACTACTCCAGAATTTTTATCTAGTTTTGATTCTATTACTGTTCCTGATGCATATCTATTTGGATTAGCTTTTAATTCTCCTAATTCACTAAGTAATAGGATTCTTTCTAATAAGTCATCAATACCCTCACCAGTTACTGCTGAGATATTAACGAACATTATGTCTCCGCCCCACTCTTCAGGTTGAAGACCATTTGCAGACATCTCCGTTAATACTTTTTCTACATTAGCAGTAGGTTTATCTATTTTATTTACTGCGACGATTATTGGTACTCCGGCAGCTTTAGCATGGTCAATGGCTTCTTTTGTCTGAGGCATTACTCCATCATCAGCTGCAACAATAATTATTACAATATCGGTAATTGATGCTCCACGTGCTCTCATCTCAGTAAAAGCTGCATGACCAGGTGTATCAATAAAGGTTAATTTCTTTCCATTATACTCAATTTGGTATGCTCCTATTGCCTGAGTAATTCCTCCTGCTTCACCAGAAGCTACATTAGTCTTTCTAATGGTATCAAGTAAGGTTGTTTTACCATGGTCAACATGTCCCATAATAGTAATTACTGGTGGTCTTTCGACTAAATCTTTTGGATCATCAATTATTTCTAACTCTTCAAAGTTTACTTCATCACGAGATGTTTCACTTTTTAGTGTTTTATTATAGTCAGATACAATTATTTCTGCTGTATCAAAATCTAATGATGCATTAATATTAGCCATCATACCTAGTCCCATTAATTTCTTAATGATTTGTCCTACGGGCTCACCAAGACTAGAAGATAGTTCTCCAACCGTCATACCATCTTTATAAAGAATAATATTATCGCTGTCTTCAGCAACGTTTGATTGAAGTTTTTCTTTATGCTTATACATTTCTTTTCTTTTTTCTTTGAAATTATCATTATTTTGAACTATCTTTTTATTTGCTTTCTTAGATGGCTTTATTTCTTTCTTTTCATTTTCTGCGACTAATTCTAATTCTTCTTCAAAAGCTTCTTCGTCATCAGATTCTACTTCTTCGATTTCTTCTTCAGTAGTTTCCATATTTGCTATCTCATTATCTAACATAATTATATCATCATCAGATAGCATATCTTCTTCGCCAGTTACTTTAATATCAAGTTTTTTACAAAGACTTAAAATATCTTTAACATTCTTTTGTACATCACTTGCATATTCAGATACATTCATCATATGTATCACCTCCTATTGTTTTTTAATTATTTCTTCTATTTCATCATATAGAGTATCTTCTATGTGTACTTCTAGTGCTCTATCTAATATTTTTTTATCTTTAGCTAATTTTAATACTTCGAGGTCTTTCTTGATATAAGCACCACGACCATTTGCTTTACCTATAAGATCTATACTTACATTACCATCTTTATCCCTTACAATACGAAGTAATTCTTTTTTAGGTAATTGCTCTTTAGTTACAACACACCTTCTTAAGGGTATTTTCTTCATATTATTCACCTTCTTCGACAGTTTCTTCAGTAGTTACAGGTTCCTCAGTATAGTCTTTTTCTGGTTTAACTTCAATCTTATAATGTGTTAATCTTGAAGCTAATTTGACATTTTGTCCTTTTTTACCAATTGCTAATGATAAGTTTTCATCATCTACTAAAGCTAATGCTTCTTTTTTATTTTCATCTTTAATAGATACTTTAACATTTTTAGCAGGGCTTAGGGCATTAGCAATAAATTTAACTGGATCTTTATCATACAATACTACATCTATTTTTTCACCATTTAACTCTTTTAATACAGCTGCTATTCTTCTTCCTTTTTCACCAATTACTGCTCCGATTGGATCAACATTAGTGTATTCAGTATATACGGCTATTTTACTTCTAGAACCTGCTTCTCTTGCTACAGAATATAACATTACAGTGCCATCAGATAATTCTGGTATTTCGATTTCTAATAATCTTTTGACAAAGCCATAGTGACTTCTAGAAAGCATTATGAATGGTCCTTTAGGTCCTATCTCTAATTTGGATACGTATACCTTTACTGATGAACCCATTACTAGTTTTTCACCAGGTATGATTTGATCTTTAGGTAGGATACCGCTACTACGTCCTAAGTCAACAAAGTAATTATGTTGGTCCTCTCTTTGAAGAACTCCTACCATTAATTCTCCATCTTTATCTTTGAATTCTTCAGAAATACTTTCTTTTTCAGCTTCTTTAATTCTTTGAACCACTATTTGTTTAGCAGTACCTGCTGCTACTCTACCAAAATTACTTGGGATAGTTAGTTCATTTCCTCTTATTGTTTCTCCCACTTCAATATCATCTACTAGTTTTCTAGCATCCTCTAGTGATATTTCTGTTTCTGGATTAGTAACTTCTTCTTCAACTACTGTTCTATTAGAGTATAATCTAATATCTCCAGTTTCAGCATCAACGCTAGCTTCAACATTACTTATTCCTTCATTTTTCTTGTAAGCTGCTGCCATAGCTTGTTCCATTGCTTCAATAACAATCTTTTTATCTACTTTCTTTTCTTCTGCTATTGAATTTAATGCTTTTAAGAATTCTTGCATTTGCTTCTTATTCATTTTCAATTCTTCCCTTCTCTTTAGTTGATACATCTAATGTATATGACTCTTCAATTAAATCTGCTTCATCTAGTAGAGGATTAATTATATTTGTTACTTCTACACATTTATCTAAGTCTATTATTTCATCTCTATCAATAACTATTCTTAAGAATAAGTTATTATCCTCTTTTTCTAATTTAACTGAGTCGATTCTTACTCCCACTTTTTCTACTTCTTCTTCTAGTAATTTTTTGATTTTTTCTTCCATAACTCCTCCTTTTAATATATATAAAAGAGTGGATTTTTATGCCACTCTTTCTCAAGACAACTATATTATAGCACATTTATTTGTAAATGTACAAGTATTTTTGTTATTTTTTTCTATTCTGTTAAACACAAATATACGCTTTTCTGCAAATATACTTTGCTTTGCTAGTATTACAATATTTATTTATGTTTATCTTTTTTTATTATTGCTTTCTTCTTTAGTATTAAGAATAACGATTATAGCTTTTATCTCATCTATAGTGTATGTTTCTTTATCACCATATACTGTCACTGCATAATCGTATGCAGTACCTTCTGATGTGATAGTACTAATTGCATAGGTAACATTTTTTTCATTTTCTTTGAATAAATGCTTATCAACATCATTATATTGAATAGATATAAGCTCACCAGTAATTGCATCAAAATATAAATATGTATAAGCTGGATATACACTACTTTTTGCATATTTATTGTATTTATCATAATCAGCATATTTATATTCTTTCCCTGAAAAAATAGGATCGAAATACTCATTAATTTCTGCCAAAGAAATTTTCTTTACAAAATTAAAGCTTTCTTCACCAAAGGCATTTCTAGTTTTTATAATTTTATATTGTTGTTCAGCTAATAAGCGATAATTATTAGTTTCAATACTTTGTACTACAGTTACTGGAGTATCTCCATAATGTTTACTACAGCCTGTTAACCCTACTAATGAAAAAGTACATGTACCTGCAAGCATTAAAGCGGCAAGTCTTTTACTAATATTAATTTTTCCTCCATTTATGTTTCTTTGAATCATTTTAAATCCCCCTCTCAAAAACGACTTTTATATTATCATAGTGTTTCATAATTGTCAAGAAAATTATGTAATTATTGTTTTTTATTATGTAATTATTGTTTTTTATTATGTAATTATTGTTTTTTATGTAATTATTGTTTTTTATTTTTAAACCAACTCATATTCTTTAGATAATATTCTAGGATCAGAACAATATTCCATAATAAACTTGTTATTTTTACTAGATATAATTATACCTATTGTTTTATCTTGTGTTGGTTTTCTTATAGTACTATCTATATAGTTCATATAGACTCCTATCTGACCTATATGTTCCTTTTTTAATTTAGTTACTTTTAATTCTATTACTATATAACAATTATATTCTATATTAAAAAGAAGAAAATCAATATAATGGTAATCACTTCCTATCTTTATTTTATATTCACTATCTATAAAGGCAAAGCCACTTCCTAATTCTTTTAAGAAACTAGGCATATCTTCAAGTATTAGTTTATGTAATGTTTTTTCTGTAACTACTTCTATATCATTAGGATTATGAATGATAATGGGATTTTTGATAATATCTTGTACTTTAATTTCTTCCTTGGTTATTAATTTATGTTTTGTCTTTTCTGGTAATCTTTCATATTCTTTGTTTTTTATTCTTTCTCCTAATTCTCTATAGGATAATTTTTGATTTAAACACAAATTAATATAATACTCAATTTCGTAATCATCTTTTAATGGTAACAATTGGATATAGTGAGTCCATGTTAATTGGGCAATCATTGCTTGCCCTTTTTGAAATAAATAAAATTTTCTCATATATTTTAATGAGCGAATACTATATCCTTTGCCTAATTCTTTTGTTAACCTTTTTGAATATTCTTTAATTAAGCTATCTCCATATTTAGCTCTTTCTTCTCCACCTTGAGCTTCGACAAGTAATTTACCAACATTATAGTAAGTATCTAAATCACTCTTATTTTTACTATAATCTTTTACTTTCTTAGTTACTTCATTATTTATTAATTCATTTTTTATTTCATTATAATAGTTCATTTTATGTTCCTTTCTTTTTTAAGTTTTTTATAATATTATTATTAAATATGAATATACTACTATTGATATGATGATAATTGTTTATATATATTGACAAAATATATATCATTATGTTATTATTGTATTACCGAAGAGCGATGCTCTTGACAGGTCTATAACTGATGTATGATTTATGATTTAGTGCTTTGCACCATCTCAGTTAGAGAGGGAAACTTATGTTTCTCTTTTTTTATGGTAAAAATAGTTTTACTTCTATAAAATCTGTTGATGGTGATATATCAATATTTTTATTAAGATTTAGTTCATATTGATGATGAAGATAATTAGCCATCATATCTGCTGCTTGAATTCCATGATTATGTTTTGAGTTATAGTGGACTACTTCTACAGTTAATTTGCTTTTTAATATTGGATTTCTTATTACTGAATAATCAAAATTAGATATACCATTAACTAGCTCTTCATATATACTTTCTTTTAAATTATAATATCCATTGGATTTAGTAGAGTCCTGATCTATTTTAATATATAATTCTAATTCTTTTGTAGGATCAATTTTATTTGTTTTAATTGAATATAATACTATTTCTTTTATAATTCTTTTTTGTGAATAATCTATAAACCTACCACGAGAAGCTTTACTTTCCATTATCTTTGCATATACTCTTTGGTTATCAATGAAAACACCAAAGTTATTTTCTTTTTTTATTAAATTATATATCCATCTTCGATGACTACTACTTAATCTTGTAGTCCCTTTTATCTCAATACATTTTTTATTACATTTAGTTATATCATTTTTACAATACTTACATTTTATTTTATTTATTAATCCTCTATATTTATTAATAAAGTTATTTATTTCATTTGCACTATAGAAAAATAATCCACCATAGATACAAGAAGTCTCATTATTATTTAATTTTCCTGAATCATCCATATAAATATATAGTTCTTGTTTACTACTCATTACTTAACTCCTTTCCATTTTAATTATTTAACGTTTATACTATCACATAATCAAGATGAAGTCTATATATGTTTACACTTTATTTGAAAGAAATGCATGATAAGAATATACTTGTTATATTATAAGTATTTATAACTATTATATATAAGGGAATATAGTTATAAATATTTGTATTTTCTACTTTACAGTGTAAAGTAGAAATGTCATGCCATAAAATATTAGAAATAGACATTTGCATTTTTTATTATTTTGTAGTATAATTTGTCTTGTGTGTTTATTCTTTTAAATTCTAATTTTTATTTTATTTATGAACGATATTTTAAAATTAATGAAAGGAGAAAAAGAAGAAAATGAATACAAAGATTATTCCTCTAGGAGGAATGGGTGAAGTCGGCAAAAACATGTATACAGTTATGCATGGTGATGAGATTATTATTGTCGACTGTGGTGTTATGTTTCCAGATGATGAACTTCTTGGAATTGACTATGTAATACCTGATTTTGCTTTTCTAAAAGAAAATGAAAGTAAGATTAAAGGTTTATTTATTACGCATGGACATGAAGATCATATAGGTGGTATTCCTTTTTTACTACAGACAGTGAATATTCCTAAGATATATGTACCAGCGAATGCTAAAGAACTTATTGATAAAAAATTAGAAGAAAGAAATATTATTTATAACGATATGGTCATTTATAATGAAGATATGGTTGTTAAGACTAAATACTTTAAGATTGAATTTTTTAGAACGACACACTCTATACCTGATTCTCATGGCTTTGCTATTGATACTCCTGACGGTACGATTGTTATGACCGGAGACTTTAAGTTTGATTTAACGCCAATTGGACCTATGGCTAATTTACATAAGATGGCTAGAATTGGTGAAAAGGGAGTTAGCGTTCTTATGAGTGACTCGACGAATGCTCTATCTCCTGGGGTATCACTTAGTGAATCGGTAGTTGATGAGAACTTAGGTGAGATATTTAATTCATGTAAGTATAACAGAATTATTCTAGCTACATTTGCTTCGAATGTTTATCGTATTAAGCATATTATCGAGACTTGTAAGAAGAATAATAGGAAGATTGCTCTATTTGGTAGAAGTATGGAAAATACGGTTGATATTGCTATTAAATGTGGTTATATTAAGGATAAAGATATCGTAGTTACTGCTGAAGAGGCTAATCGTATGAAACCTAGTGAAGTATGTCTTTTATGTACTGGTAGTCAGGGAGAACCACTAGCGGCATTATCTAGAATTGCATCTGGAAGTCATAGACAGATTACACTTATGCCTAACGATGTTGTTATCTTCTCTTCTAGTCCAATTCCAGGTAATACAGCATCAGTATCGAAAACAATTAATAAGTTATATAAAAAAGGTGTTAAGGTATTTACTAATGCCGGTAGTGATATCCATTCTTCGGGTCATGCTAATCAAGAAGAACTTAAGTTAATGCTTAGATTATTTAAACCTAAATATTTTGTTCCTTATCATGGTGAATTTAGAATGCTTAAGATGCATACTGATTTAGGTGTTATGTGTGATGTTCCAAGAGAAAACACTTTTGTACTTGAAAATGGTGATGTTCTTGATCTTAAGAAAGGTGTTGTTACTCCAGGTGGACACGTTGAGGCAGGAGACGTATATGTTGATGGCTCAAGAATTGGAGAAGTAGGTAGCGCCGTTATTAAGGATAGAATTCTTATGAGTACTAATGGTATTTTGGTTATTATTGCTAATATGGATATTACTAATAAGAAATTACTAGGATTACCTGCGATTACGACAAGAGGTTATATCTTAGTAAATGAGAATACAGATTTAATTAAAGATATACAGGTTAAGGCTGCGGAAATAATTGAAGGACATCTATCTAATAATACCTTTAACTTTAATGATATGAAGAATGAAATGATTAATGGGTTAATTCCTATTTTATCGGATAAAACTGGTAGAGTACCTATTATTCTTCCTATCGTTATGGATGTTAAGTCTGAAAAGATAAGTGCTAGATAATAAAAAAACTTTATAACTGTTGTTATATAGTTCTTTTTTTTAAAATTAATTAAATATATCAAATAGATTCATCATTTTATTCATAAATTCTTCTTCATCAAAAAAAATATCATTTGGAATTTGGATATTATACTTTTTGTTAAAGTCACTAATAAATTCATCTGTTGGCATATCTTCACTATACCCATTTTTCATGTAATCTTTATATATAACACTTTTTATTTCTTCCTTTAGCTTTATGGCATTATCTTTATGAACATATACTATTCCGTACATTACGCCATAGTTTATATATATTTCATAATTATTTATATCTTCACAGGAGTATAAATTAACCTCTATTTTATCATCTAAAACTTCGCATATTTCTAAATATTTGTCTTTCCACTGTCTTTTTTCAAAAGTATCTGTTTTATCAATCCATTTCATTTACTTGCACCTCTTCCAATAGTTTTATAATTATTCTATACTAGTTATTGTTAAAAGTAAATAGGTTTATTGTTATTATTGTTTTTTTACTCTCTTACTATTAGTATTTGTCCTATACTTAGTAAGTTTGATGATAAGTTATTTAACTGTTTTAATTTATCCACAGTAGTGCCAAATTTTCTAGCTATACTGTATAGAGAATCTCTTCTTTGAACAGTATAGGTGTTTGATATCACGTTCCCAGGAGGAGTATATGATACTTATATATAGTTGGTTATGGTCTCTATGGCAGCCTCTACTAAATCTTGATAATTATTATTTAAGATTCAACATCTTTTTGGCTATCAATAAAACCATATTCAACAATTAATGGTTCTGTTCTACCAGTATTTAGATGAATAAATTAATAGTCTTTTGATGGATCACTAGGTAATCTCCTTTGATAGTATTTTTGACCAGTAATTCCGACATTATTTAAGATGTTTTCAGCTAATGCATCTGAGTTTCTTAGCTCATAGATAACTTCAGCACCTTCTCCTCCTCGCATAGGTCAAAATGTAACTATTTTAGTTTAATTCTTGAAAGCGTGAAAAATTGTCACGATTTCGACATAATATTTTAAATTCAGCTGGTGACAATTTGTCACCAACTGATTCATATAATTGCTTTTTTAGTTTAAATAGTGTTTATTCATCATTATCAACAAATAATCTTTGCATTAATATTTGTCCATGATAACCACCAGTTTCTCCTACTCCTTCTACTAATTCATAATTTTTATTTAATATATCAAATATATTTGTCATTTTATAACATGAGTGTATTTTAAAATTCATTAGATTAAAAATAAATTTTTCATCTGATAATTCATATACAACACCATCTTCATATTCTAATTTTCCCGTTCCAATATCACTTAAACCTAACAAATCACTAGTGTGATCTCTTTTTACAAAATATAAATTCCAGATACCATTATATTTTCTTTCAGTAGCATTGGTAATAAATTTAATAAAATCAAAATTTTCATTAATAATCTCTGGAACTGATAGAAACTTTGCATAAATTGATTTTATAATTTCGTATTTTGTTTTGGTCTTAAAACCATTTATAATTTTAGATGAACCATCCGCTTTAAAAAATTTTAAATATGCCTCATCATATTTACCAAGAAAATGATTGCAGTTTTTACATAAAGTTCTTGCAGTTCGTCCATGTTTATGTGTTGATTCAAATAATTCATTATCAAAAATTTTTTCACAAATATCTTTAATATTTTCGCCTTGTTTTAATTTTTGATAAATATCTTCTTTTATACATTTGGAATCAAATATATCAATAAATTTGGTTAAATCAAATTTACCTATATCATCATTACCAACACTTTTAGCCGGATAATGCTCTTCACTCATTTCATTATTTGTATACTGCTTATTACATAATTTACAAACATATTTATCTTTTCCCATCTAATACACCTACTACTTAAGTCTGCAGTGATTACTGCAGAGCTCTGCAGAATTCTCTGCAGCATATAATTTTTCCAAACAGTTACACTTTGTAACGGATTAAATACATCATTTTAAAAATCTTCATTTAATAGAAAATCAATTAAATTTAGATGGATAATTCCATCCCGTGATAAATTTATTTTATCAAGCGAAATAACATATTTCGGATAATTATCTTCAATCGACTTATATGCACCAAATTCCCTTTCAATAGTATTATCATTACCTTTCATTTCATAAGTTACTTGTACATATTTAATATTTCCATCCTTTTTTGCTAAAAAATCTACTTCACCATTTTTAGTCTTACCTATATATACTTCATAGTTTCTATTTATTAATTCATTATAAACAATATTTTCTAAAACAACATAACTTTTAAATTCTGGATTATTATTTTTAATTTGAGCAATTCCTAAATCAGTTGCATAATACTTATTTAATGTTTTTAATACTCCTTTACCAGCAATATCATATCTATATACCTTCTTAAGTATTAATGCCTTACACAAAGCATCTATATAATTATAAAGTGTTTCATTAGATATTTTCTTATTTTCTTTATCTAAATATTTTATAATGCTATCAGCAGAAAATTCTCGACCAGCAGTTTCAATTAAATATTGTAATATCATATCAAATAAAATGGTATCTTTTAAATTCAATCTTTTTACAACATCTCTTAATATAATAGAATCATATACACTATGAAGATAATTTTTTATATCTATTTCATTTGTAAATTCACATCTATTTGGAAGTCCTCCCCATTTTGCATAGTCCCAAAAAGTATTTAAGTCATTTCCATCTTTTTTTGTTAAAGATACATATTCCTTATAAGATAGAGGATTAATGTTAAATAAAACATATCTTCCAGATAAAACAGATGATAATTCATCTGATAGCATTTTACTATTAGATCCTGTTAAAAATATACTTATATTTTTTATTGAAGCACGTAGTGAATTAACAACTTTTTCAAAGTTATCTACATTTTGAATTTCATCTAAAAACAAATAATATATTTTATTATCTTTAATTCTATCTTTTATATATTTATTTAGTTTTTTATAATCTAATAGTTCTTCAAATTCAATAAATTCAAAATTAATAAATATTATATGTTCTTCATCTATTTTCCTTTTTTCTTTTAATTCTTCTATTATTTGATTTAAAATAACTGATTTTCCGCATCTTCTTATACCAACTAATATTTTAATTAAATCTGAATCATAAAACCCTCTAATTTTAGATAAATAAACTTCTCTTAAAAGCATATAAATCACCTCTGATTACATTATATATCATTTTTATATTTTTGTAAAGTTATTACGTTTAATCGTAATAACTTCTTTGTTTTTAAAACTTATTACATTATTATTATAATGTGTTAAAATTTAAAATATATTATTATAAAAATAATATTTTTAATCTTGCTTCTGCTATATGCTGGGCTAGATTTGCCTTAAAATCGATAAGGTTAACTATTGCTCAATTGTATTAATGATTTTATTGCATGCTTTTATATTAATTAATTTCAAATTTTATAAGAAAAAAAGCTTTATAACAATGTTATAAAGTATTTATTCTCTCACAATTAATATTTGACCGATATTTAGTAAGTTTGATGATAAGTTATTTAACTGTTTTAATTTATCCACAGTTGTGTCAAATTTTCTAGCTATACTGTATAGAGAATCTCCTCTTTCCACAGTATATGTTGTTTCTAATGTTTGAAAGGCTGGAATTTTTAATACTTGCCCTATGGATAAAAGATTACTTTCTAAATTGTTTAACTCTCTTATTTCATCAACAGTTGTATTAAATTCTCTTGCAATACTATATAGAGAGTCTCCTCTTTGTACTGTGTAAGTAATTGTTCCAGATGTTTCTTCCACAGCAGGAAGTTTTAATACTTGACCTACAGATAAGATATTACTTGTAAGATTATTTACTTCTTTTAGTGCATCAACAGATGTGTTATATTTTGCTGCGATACTATATAGTGAGTCTCCTCTTTGGACTGTGTAAGTGTCTTCAGGTAATAGATTACTTGGTAGTTTTAGGAGTTCTCCAATCATAAGAGTATTACTTGTTAAGTTATTTAATGCTTTAAGTTCATCCACAGTAGTGCCCGTATCTTGGGCTATTTTATATAGTGTATCTCCTGCTTTAACAATATAGATATTTTCTTCATCATCAGTAATACTTTCAGTAGGTACTCTTAGTATTTGCCCTACGGATAAAGTATTTCCTTCAATATTATTTATTCTTCTTAATTCATCTACTGTTGTACCTAATCTATTAGCAATAGAATATAGGGTATCTCCTCGTTGAACAGTGTAAGTATTTGATATCATTCCACCTGGAGGAGTATATGGTACTCCGATATAGTTGGTTACTGCTTGCACAACTGCCTCCACTAAATCCCTATAATTGTTATTTAAAAAGTTTACATCTTTTTGACTATCGATAAAACCATATTCAACAATTAATGGTTCTGTTCTACCAGTATTTCGATGAATAAAGTAATAGTCTTTTGATGGATCACTAGGTAGTCTTCTTTGATAGTATTTTCTTGTTGTTTGACCAGTATTACCAATATTATTTAGGATATTCTTAGCTAAAGTATCAGGGTTTCTTAGAGCGTAGATAACTTCCGCTCCCTGTCCACCCCCTGAATTGATATGATTCGATATTACGATGACATCATCATTATTACCAAATTTAGATAAGATACTACTTACTCTCTCTGTAGGAGATAGTGTTACATCACTATCACGAGTAATGGCTACGGGTACTCCAAGTTCTTTAAATCTATCATACATATATTTAGATATTAAAAGAGTGTAATCTTTTTCTAAGGCATTATTTCCTACAGCACCCGAATCTGTTCCACCATGCCCGGGATCGATTACAATCTTTCTTACCTGTCTATCTTCATTATTATACATATAATCACCTTCGTGATATTATATGTGAATATCTTATTTTGGTTAATTTGTTTATTTATTTAAAAATTTATCTATGATATTTTTATTTTTTTCCTTTTTAAAGAAACTTAATATATTCTTTTTTTCTTCTTTCTTTTTCTTTTTAAATTCATAGTATGCTCCAGCGCCTATACCTGTAACTACCAGAAGAGGTATTCCTATTCCTGTATCATCGTTATCATCTTTGCTATCATCTATATAGTTATCATTTGTTTCTTCCTTATTGCGTGTGTTATTGTTACTTACAATACCTGGATTATCTCTTTTTTGTTCATATTTACATGAATTATCATCTTTTTCTGCTGCTGAATTATAATTAATTGCTGATTTATCAGTACAACCCATTATATAGTACTCACAACTACCATTATCTTTTTCGGCATTAGAGTTAAAATTCTTGGCTGATGAATCTGTACATCCTACAATATATGATATACATGAGCCATCATCTTGCTCTGCGGTTTCATCGTAGTTTTTGGCATTTATATCTGTACATCCCTTTTTATAATATATACATGAAGAATCGCTTTTATCAGCATTTGGATCATAATTTTTAGCATTAGGATCAGTACATCCCTCTGTATAATATGTACATGAACCATCATTTGTATTAGCATTTGAATTATAATTCTTGGCACTACTATCAGTGCATCCATAAATAGCAGACGGGGTACAAGTACAGGTTTTACTTAATGTACCATCAGCGCAAATTGATTTTCCGTTAGCAGCGCATCCTACTTCACCACCATGATTTGAACAGCATCCTCTACCAGCGTATATGTTTATTGGCATAATAATTAATAATACCAAAGCAAAAATAATATACTTAACCTTTTTATTCATTTCACTACCTCTTTTATATTATAATTCTATTATAGCACATTTCTAATAATATTTATCATTATTTGTTGCTCTCTTCAGGTAGCGTGAAGTAATTCAAAATAACTCCCATAAACATTGAAGAAGCCCAAGTATCTATAAGTACTTGGAATAATTTTGAAACAATTGCCACAAGCATTTTTCATTAAGAAAGTATCTAAATTCGTACCTGAGTATTTAATATTTTATTAAAAAAGAGCATTAATTTGCTCTTAAACAGCAGAACTATAAGATAATGATTTTATAAAATTCTCCATGTATTTAAAATCTGGTACGTATTCTCCATTATCACAAATTGATGGCAAAAATATCATTTGATTATCAGAATATTTAGTTTTTCTATACTGTCTTCCAAAGGAATACCTATATTTCTCATTATTTAAAACTATTGAAATAAATTGACAACAGTATTCATTAATATACTTTTTAGGCATCAATGTCACTATATTATCATCACAATAAAACTTTTCAGGATGATAAAATGAGTTCCCAAACATATCTATCGTTATGCATTTTTCAAATATTTTCATCTTTTGATTTTCTTGTATATAAGTTGCTACGCCTTGATTAATTTTTCCTGCCGTTACTAATGGAATATCTCCATCTATCCTATCAACAGATTTTAATCTTGTTCCATGATCAACGTTAAAAATCCCTTCAGCACCACACAACTTAAAATATCTCCATTTAGAATAATCAAGCTCAACTTTTTCTGTTATGACAGATTTTGAATATTCATTTTCAAAGCTTACTTGATCAACATGGTCTAAATACCAACAAGCTTGATCGTAACCCTCATCTAAAAAATAATCTGGAATTGAATTAACATTTATATCTCTTTTTTTATATACCCAGGCCGGAATTTCATCTATATTTGGAACCATAATTGAAGCCAACGTCATATTAGCCTGTCTTCCGAAAGAATATTTAAATTGATTAGCTCTAATACACATACAATAATACTGCATTTCATCTATACTCATTTTAATTTTTGGTTTTAAATAATATAAATCTCTTCCAGAATAATACTCTTCTTCTTGAACAAATGCTTCCATTACTGAACCACCTGCGGAAACCGAAATTGTATTTGCTGGATTAGGCAAAATTGATTCTTCTTTTAAAACTTTGGCAGTTATCCCATTATTCTTCTTGCTTCTTCCAACATAATTAATTCCATTATCATCCTTCGTTAATTTACTTAAATCCAAATTAACGCCGTAATTAACATCAAATAATTGATCTAATCTTATCATATTGTATCCTCAAAATCATTTTCTTGCATATATTTAAATAATGCATATTTTTTTAATTGATTTTCAAAATCTAATTCTGTTAGTAAAGAATAATCCGTTTCAACATATGCTTCTGCAAGCCATTCATCATTTTTCCCTAATTCTTTTCTTAAGAAAACTGTATTATCAACTTTTGCTAATCCCTCTATTTGTCTAATCCATTCACCTTTTATAGCTTTCCATTGATTATTTTTATCATATCTTCCAACATGAGGAATTGTTACAAAACCATCATCTAACCATCTTGATAAAAATACTAACTTATTTGATAAATCGTGTTTAAAATGTGCTTTAAAAACCATTATACAAGTTTGAGTTCCTACTTTACTTTCTTGAAATAATTTTTTTGGCATCGTCATTGTCGCTAGCAATGTATGTTTTTCTAAAATTGCTTCACGCATTTTTTTATCATCTTTACTACTAGCACAGCTCATTGGAATAATTGCAATACCTATACCACCTGGTTGCAAATACTCAAGCATTGAGTATACAAAATCTAATTCACTCTGACCTGATTGTTTTGACTTCCCTTTTTCCTCTTTTGTTTTTGTATTTAATAATGAATATGGTGGATTAATCATTCCAACCATTGGCCTATTTTTTGATTCTTCTATTTCTTCTTGTAGTGTCTTTTTAGGATTATTATTAATCAATGATTTATCTTTTAATAACGAAGAACAAGCATAAAGATTAGACTTTCCATCACCATGGAATCTCATATTAGCATATGCTAATGCGAACATTTCAGGTTCTCTTTCTACTCCTACTAAACAATTTTGTCTAACATATTCTTTTCTTTTTTTCTTTTCTTCATCTGAGATTGTTAAATTATCTATGTTATGATCCATTCTATTTAGTGCACTTATCAAAAAGCCACCTGTTCCAGTACAGATATCTAATACTGCTGTTGTAGAATCAAGCTTTCTTCCAAGAAAATGCTCTGCTATATCACAAAATAATTCAGTAACATGTTTTGGTGTTAAAACAACGCCTTTATCCTTCGCATCTCCTTTTGCATATTTAAGAAATGCAGTGTAAAATGTTCCCATTATATCAACTTTAGGATGATTTTCCATTTTTTTAACAATATTCGTGTAAATTGAATATGTACACCTTGATAAAATATTCTCACCAAAATTAAACACTTTATTTGATCCTTCAGGACTTTCTAAAAGATTCGTAAGTAATAAACTATTATAATATTCTTCTAAGTAATTATATTTTATTTCTGGTAAATGATCTTTATTTTTCCAAATATCTCTTAAAGATTCCCAAAGTCTGCTTATAGCCTTATTACCCAACTCTTCAGTATAAGGTTTTTTTACTCTATCATCAGGCATTGCTCTTTCTACTGCTTTATAATAGTCTGAGTCTTTATTTGTAAGAGCTAGTACTATAGCTGATAAAAAGCCTGCTCTATCCTTTGCCGAAATATGATTTGCTCTTAAAAAATTATTACACTGATTTGCATAATTCTTTAATTCATTTTCAACTTTTTCTCTTTCTTCCTTGTATTTTCCAAGTAATTCATCTATCATTTCTCTATAATTATTTGGAATCATTAAAGTATCATTATATGTACCATCTTCTAATAGATATATATTACTTAATTCACTGTTTTTAGGTAAATAAAATGATGTACACCTATAATTATCTTTACTAACACCAGAAACAGCTACCGCAACAACATCATAGGCATAATTTACATAACTAGCATAATGTAATGCTCCATTTACTGCATACTCTGATATTTCTTTTGCAGTACCTATTCCATTTTTATAATCATCCAAATTATCATAAGTTTGATGTTTATTAACATCACTTTTACATTCAATTACTATTAACAATTCATTATTTTTATCTTTAGCTGTATAATCTGGAGATCCTTGGTTGCCCGACAATCTCTTACTGGCATTTATAAAGGCATTAGCCAATTCTTTGTCGGCATTAATTCCGCTTTTATATGAATCTTCTTTAAAATAGATTAGTCCATTTTCAAGTTCATCTTGATTTTTAGGATAACCAACTTCAACTAATCTAGATTTAACCAACCCTTTTGTTAACTCTTCAGACATATTTTCACTTCCTCTATCCTATCCTATTCCATTATAACATAGAATTCCGATTATTTCGTAATACTATTTAAAAAAAGTACAATATAATTTGCTCTCTTCCCCTGGTCCACAAAAATTGCCAATTCTCAGGTACGCAAGACCGTATGTAAATTCGTACCTAATTGTACCTTTTTATTAGTTTATTGTAATCTTAAAAATCTTTGTAAACATTGGTGAATAAAGGGAAGGCCAGTGATTTATAACTATAAAAATGCACTTTTAATTGGGAAGAGAGCATTTTAATCATCATAGTCTAAATTATCATCATTATTTTCTTCTGCTTCTATATAGTCAGCATCACTCATTCTTTCTTGTCTTGCTATTCTTTTGTCTTCTTTACTTAATCCCCATATATTATTATCTTTAGTATAGTTACTTCCTTTATTTGGAAAGAATAAATAGAATAGTATTTTAAATGGTAATAGTACTAGATTATATACTATAATAAATGGTAGTAATAATAATTTAAACATACTTTACTCCTTAACAATATATTTGTTTATTTAATTATACCAAATATTTCTAAATATTTAAATATATAATTGTTAATTTAGAGACTACAGGCTCTAAATTACTTTTGAAGACACATATCAATCAAAAAATAAAAAACACCCATAATAGAGTATTCTCTTGGTTTACATGCATAAAAAATAGGGCTCTATCCGTAAATAGACCCCTTACAAAAATGTATTACCATTTTTTCCTTGCATAGATAATATAACACATTTTTTTATCTATGTCAAACTATTGATCTAAATTTTCTTTATAATTTTTTTCAATTATTTTATCAAAATATTCATAAATAGATTTCAATAGCCCATTATTATTATAGTATTTTCTATTGAGAATTATTCTACCATAAAACAATTTACTTAGTTCATGGTTTACATTTTGCTTAACACCTGTACTGCTTACTATTTCATTAAATAGGTATAATGTATAAGTAATTTGTCTTATTCTTGAATTTCTTAATTTGTTAGTTCTATTTTCTTTTCCTATTCCACACTCTTGTAAATAGTTAATAACTAATTTGTCTGCTCTATGAAGATTATCTTTTCTATCAAGTTCAGACAAAACGCAAGAATTATGGGCTACAGCATTTCTAAGTTTATTTACTTCTCTTAATATAAATATATACTTATTATCATCTAATTCATATTTATTCGTAAAGAATTCAAAAAAGTTTGTTAATTCTCCAAAGGTAATTATTTCTAAAAATTCCCATATTGGAATATTTTCAATCTTAGCATCACCATCTATATCATATTTTGAAAATATCTTATTATAGTATTCATTTGTTACTTTTTTTCTAATACTATCATGCACTCTTTTTGGATATTTAGTATCAATATAATCATGTTCCAAATATAAATTTACTATATTATATCCGTCTTCATTTTCTAATTCTTCTACCGTATTTAATATCCTTATTTTAAGATAATGTTCTATATCTATTATCATTTTAAATAGAACAATTCGAGTTCTGTAATCTATGATAGACAAATCCCTTAAATAAGCAAAATCTAAATCTATATACTTTCCTGTTAATTCACCGCATTGATATTTTGGAAAATTATTTTTATAGGCAGTAACATTATAATAATTGTTATTTTCTTTTAGATATCTTTTGGCATTTTCTTCAGAACAATCTTCAAATTTAATATTCTTATTTTTCAAATAAGGTACCATTTGAGATATTTTCATCATAGGTCTTAAAACCATCGTATTATAATTTTCATCCATTTGCTTCACCTTCTTTGCTGTTAAAAATATTATAAATATATATATTAATATAGATTTTTTCTACATATTATTTACTAATTATTCATTATCTTTTTCTTCTAAATATTGTTCTTCTAAAGCATATGGATATTTACCAATTTGCGTTATTGGTAAAACCATTTCTTCTAACATTCTAAAATATCCATTTTTACCATATCTATTTCTCCAGAAATCTATTGAGTAATATATTCTGTTTAAACATATTATCGGTAAAGTAAATAAGCCTTTTAAATCATTTCTTGCTATATTATTTATATTAATATCTTCATTTATAAAAGGATTAAATAAATATTCTAATTCTTTTGCAAATCTAATTATTTTATCTTCTTCTATTTTTGTGTAATCATATTTTTTATTATCAATATATCCTTTTAAGTCGTATATTATAACGGGAATTGCTTCTTGTAACTCATAATCAGTAATTGGTATTTTACTATATACTTCATATATACCATATTCTATATAATTTAACTGAGGATTATAATCTTCTTCTGTTCCTTTTTCAATTTTGCCAAATTCTTTCTCTACTCTTGATATTATTCTTTTAATATCATAATTTGTTAATTCTTTTACTTCCATATCATTCTTTCTCCTGGTATAATTAATTATTTTCTTTCTTAGTAGCTATTATTTTCCACTTTAACTATTTTATCATCAGTATTTTTATATATATCAAATAGCATTATGCATCTTGAAAAATCACTACAATTTTTATATTTATGATGTTTTATAAAGTCTTTTAGTCTCTTATTTTTACTACTAAATAATAAAGGAATCCCAATAGCAAATCTTATGCCATCATAATTCATAACTCTATTATAGATATAGAACTCTTCATTAGATTTATTATTTATTCCACCTATACTGCTCATCGCAACATCTATTATTTTATACCTCTTATTTGTAAATACATCTTGATAAGTTACATATCCTTCTTTTGAATCAAAACTAACTATTTTAAATAAGCCCGCTACTGAATCATTCATTGCATAAAGCATTTTAATTTTATCTTGATCTTTAAATTTCTTATTTTTGATATATATTTCTGTTAAAGATGGTATTTTATAATGATTCTTATACATAAATAATTCGTTAAAGACAAGAGCTTCGTCTTCTTTGCTATTATTAATTCCAACCTTTAATGCTTTTGTTTCTCTTACTATGTCATTATTTATTGTATTAAAATAATCAACTGCGGGAAATTTACCACTTTCTATATAATTATGCATACTTGTAAGAATACTTGAATGTATTCTTCTTGCTTTGTAATATTTCTTTATGTGTTCTTTTTGATTTAAAAATAAAAATTTATTTGCATTTATTATCATTCTTACAGTATCTTCATAATTCTTATTCATCTTTATTTTACTCCTCATCTTCATAATATTCTTCTTCATATGTATGTTTCATTTTATAGAAAAATCTTCTGATATGTAATATATTTTTATCTATATTGAATTCTTTATAATTATATTTACTTTTCCCTCCTAGAATATCTATATAATAATAATCTGAATATCCTTTTTTATCGATGTCTTCAATTATTTCTTTTAGTTCACTTGTACTATAATCATTTATTACACCTAGTCCTTTGCCATTAGTTATATATGGATAATGTTTTCCATTTCTCATAGTAAATTCAATACTGCCTAAATAGGTTATTCTAAATTCGATGGTAGATCCTGTATCATATTTCATTGATAGTTGGTCATTAACTTCTAAATTTAATGTTTTTAGTTTAGTAATAATAGCATTAATGGGGTTTTCAAATCCATGGTAATCTTCTATTGCAAGCCAACAATCATATAACCTATCCTTATACCTTATTTCATAAAGATTATCTCCTGTGGCATTAAATGATAATATAATAGTATAGGCTAGATCTGCTAGGGTGCGATTATCAGTTATTTCTATTTCCCTCCATATTTTATCTTCTAATTCTACTCCCTCGACTTTAAATTTCAATACTTTTGTCATTTGTTTCCTCCTACAACTCTTTTGGACATCCTTGTTTATATTTTACATCATTAAAGCCATATACTTTTCGGCATTTATTACAAATAATAGCTATTTCATCTGAACCATAGATATCCATTCCATCGCCTTTTTGTAATATTATATCATTAGAGTAACACTTAGGGCAATAAATTTTTCCATTATTAATAATATCTTTTTGACTGCAGTAATCTCTTATTATTTCATAACCTTCTTTATTATATTTCGGTGCATATTCATCTTTATTAAATACTTTTATTCGACCAAACATAAATTCTATTTTATCTATTTTCTTTTCAATATGATAATGTCCACAGTACCATTTGTCATAAGTAATACTTTCTTCTAGTTCATCTAAAAAATATTCCATACTTTTATCTACTTTAGACTGATCAATTCCACTTAAAAATACTTCTCTTGGTTCATACTTATATGGACAAGTATGAGTAAGTACGATATCGATATGTTTACCTTTATATTTATCTAAAATAGTTTTCATTTCAGTTTTTGTTAGTTGTTCATCTTTAAACCACTTACAGCCATATAGTAATCTATATTCTTTATCTACTGAATAGGCTCCTCCTACTACTAGAACTGATTTATTATCTATATTATATAATTCTCCATCTTTAGCAAATATTAGGTTAGGATATTCTTCTTCGATATATACTTTCCCACCAAACATATCTACTTCTTTATATGTCTTTATATTTTCTGGTCTTTCTTCATGATTTCCTCTAATACTGAATATCTTAATATTGAAATCATTTAGACATTTTTTATATTTTATATCTTCATCATTAAGACAGTAATTTATACCTGAATCTCCTAGTACTATTAACATGTCTCCATCTTTATAGTCTAAATTATTTAATCTAGAAAATTCTCTATGGGTATCTCCTGTTATATATATCATTAACTCACCCCTATCCTTCAAAAATTAATATTTTATTTGCATATTAAATTTTATACTTCTACTTCTTCTTCAGATAATTCTTTTACATAATTAATTAAACTATTTATTGCATCATTGATAGGTATGTCTAACCAATTTACGGCAGAATCATTTAGATGATTTATATATATTTTGGACTTTAATGTTCTATTTAATCTGTTTAAAATATCATCAATATTATTTTCTCTCATCGTATTATCATCAAAAATTAATATTTCAATGTTTTTAAATAATTTTTTCTTATTCAATTTTGCAATATTTATTAAATAATATAAATCAAATATATCTTTATACCTAGTTGATCTAAATCCTAATTTTAATAGTGATTTTAATTTTTCAACAAAAATTTGTTTCTTTGAATTAATAAGTAAATTAACTTCTTTATTAATCAAACTTAAATCAAAACAGTATTCATCTTGCTCTAATTCAAATAGTTTATGAACACCTATATCTAATTTTGAATTTATAATATTTCCATAATTATCATCAATTTTAATATGTACTCTTTTGCCATCATAATCTTGATGATGTAATGGAACAATAGCACCAATAACTTCTATTTTTATATTATCTTCGTCATTGTTTAATGACTTAATAAAATTTCTAATAGAGTCATCTTCTAAAGAGTATTTAATAAAATCAATGTCCAAATCACGAGTAGCTCTACGAATATCATGAGATATATTATGCATAACAACTCCGCCTTTAATAGTTACATTGTTTTTATATCTACTGCTTCCGATTTTTGAAAGAACTATTTCTTGACAGACTTTTGACTCAGCATCTCCATACTCATAGCCTTTTTTTTGATAAATTGTTATAGCCTCTTTTATATTCATTAAAACACCTCTCTCATCAAAGCATCTGCTAAATTAACATCATTCTTATATAGAGATAAGTATTCTTCAATTTTATACATATCAAGATCATCACTTATTCTTCTATAGTTTGCGATAATTTCCTTGTAGTAATCAAATGGCATTTGTTTTCTTTTTCTAATTAATTCTACTAATAGCCTTTCCATATCATACATATTAACTTTTTCACCATCAACATCTACTTCAATTTTTCCTTGCTTTAGAATATCATTAGGTACATATATCTGTTCTATTTTGTTATTATTGATTTTTCTATACCCGCTCGATGTTGCTAAATAAGTTTTTTGTGGGATAACATCTGTTAAATCATAATAATAAAAAGCAGAATTCATAGTAATAACAGCACTTCTATATTTTTTAGAAAAAATTATTAATGGATTTATTATATTTCTATCAGAATATACCCCTTTATCAAGTTTGTATAAACATCCATCGCTTATGGCTTTTTTTATCTGATAATCAGATTTATATATTTTTTTAACTTCGTTATGGTTATATAACATATTAATCACCTCTAAAATAATTTTACACTAATGTCTGGTAAAAATCAAGTCTTTACACGACATTAGTGTAATTTGCTATTTATTATTGTAAATTGTTTATATTTGACATTTTCATCATTTGGACAGTAGTTTATTCTAAAATTTCCAAGTAATATTAATGGGTCTCTATCTTTATAGTCTAAATTATTTAATCTAGAAAAATCTCTATAGGTATCTCCTGTTATATATATCATTATTCAATTGCCTTTAAACATAGTTTTTCGATATCCTGCCATATTATTTTATCTAATATTTTTTCATCTTCAATATGTATGAAATCATGTGGTTCATATTCTTTAAAATAACTTTCACATCTAATTGGCATTATATAAGATGGTACTATTCCTAGATAGTCACTTCCAATAAAGGCATTTTTTATAACATTTGAATGATATATCTTTACTGGAATGTTATTTTTCTTTAATGCTAAATATATTTTAGCTATTTCTATTTGTCTTAGTATAACTTCTCCTGGTATCGATAAATAATATCCTTTATCATCTTTCACTACTTGCATATTTACTCTAGCAAAAGAGTGACCTCTTATTATTTCCCATGGATGTGCTCCATACCACTGTTTTTTATTAAGCCACGATGCAAATTCTTCAGGACTATCAAGTTCAATATCGCATAATCCTCCATCTCTTCCATCAGCATATTTTAAATATATTTCTTTATCTGTCATGTTATCAATATTATATCCATTACTTTGATAAACTAATCTTACACATTCAAAATATTTGTTTGCAGTCATTTCATTTAATCTATCATCTGTATCATCTGTTACAGTATTTACAAATTCTTCTATTTCTTTTTCTGATATATATTCTAATAAATTTTCTTTGACTTTTGGATAAAAATTCCAATAATCGCTTCTTTTTATTACTCCAAATTTATTTTTATATGATAAATTATTTGTTATATAATCATTATAAATATTATCTTCAAGCATTTTAATTATTTCCTCTACTTTAACTATTAGAAAGTCAATTAATTCATTAAATGCTTCATTGTCATATGGAAACGTTTCTGCTAAATTATGATATATTATCATTCGATTATTTATAGAGGCTATACGATATGTATCATCTTTATTAGTGGCAAGTCGGTACCAATATATTTCATCAGGATATTCTTCTTCAAAATATTTTTCAAACTCTTTATAGTTATTTACGATTTTCTCTTCTTTCATATCTTCATAGTCAGCATATTCTTCAATTGGACCTCTCGGGACACTAAAGTATAATACTTTATATTCTTCTTCATTTAATGGTTTTATTTTATCTAATAATTCATATAGTTTATTTATTTTTTCCTTGGTATTAATACCTACTCCTTCAGGGTTTAAATTTCTGTTTCCAAATACCCTTAGTAGTGTATCTAATTTTGGTGCATACATAATTATCATCCTCCTATAGATTATTTTACTATCTTTATATCTTTTTGTCTATATATTAAACATGTTTTACTAATATTTAACCAAAATTTTAATTTAGAGACTACAGGCTCTAAATTACTTTTGAAGACCCTAGGCTTCAAAAGATAAAGAAAAAAAATAACTATTCTCTATTTAGAATAATTATTCTATCTTTTTATAATAATACTTTGTTTTTTCAATATTAATATATCCACATTTTTCATATAATTTATCTAATCTCTTTTGTACTTTATGATCATTAACATTATTCATACCATTACTAGTTAATTCAAATGGTTTAGAGTATATAATTACTAATCCTACATTTAATTTTAATATATATCTTAATATTTCATCTAGCTTATTCAAAATATTAGTAGCATAACCATTATTACGATATTCTTTATTAACATATATTCTATCTAAATAAAATATATTTGAACTAAGTATTGAATAATATTCTTCCTTTAAAGAATCATCATCATAAATAGTCTCATATAAATCATATGTATCACCACTTATTGAATCATATACTTCAAAAGAATCAATACCATTATTAATCATATATTCATCATCAAATAATATTCCTCTTATCCAAAGTATTTCATTTCCATCACTATTTTCTTTATCAGATTCCATAAGTCTTATTCCAACGTTTTTATATACTATTCTTTCTTCTGGATCATAGATATCTGATAGTTGGCCTTTTAACTCTTTTTCAGTTAATTCAAATTCTCCATCACCAATAGAATACTTAATCTTTAAATATTTATTACTCATTATTACTCCTTAACCTTATTTACCGCAGCATTGTTTATATTTTTTTCCTGAACCACATGGACACTTTTCGTTTCGACCTATTTTTACTTTTGATACTTCTTTATGTACTTCACATTGTTTAAAACCATTTAAACACCATAATCTTAAATTTCTAATTACTGGTTTTAAATCATTTATAAATTGTCTTTGTTTCTTTAAAGCCATTTTAATATTACAATCTTCAAAGACATATGGAAGCACTTCTTCATTAAATTTTCCTATATTTAACATATATCTTATTAAACCACTTGCTTCTTCATCTATACCATAGTAATTACATATTTCATCATAGTGTACTTCATATCTATCTACATCATCATAAAATTCATCGATATCTCCAATTATCTTATAATCAGTTTCTTTTTTACTAGATAATATAACTAAGAATGGTTCTTTATCTAGTTTTTCTCCACATATATACCCTTCAATATTATATAGATCATCATTATTATTAATAATCTTTTTTATTTCTTTAATATCTGCTTTAATATCATGATAAGTACTTAGTATTTCGATAAATTTATCTATATGTATTAATCCATTTATTAGTATATAGGCATATAGATATGCTTCTGTTTTATCTTTTTTTGATAGCATATCAAAATCTAGCTTAGAATAATCTTCGATATTATAATCTTCATCGGAATCTATTTCATAATTAGCAAATCCATTTTCTATCCATATTGGAAAATCTTCATTTATTTCATTTAGTATCTCGATTAATTTTTTCCATTCTTTTGGATTCAAATTGATATTCACACTTTCTAAATATCCTTTTGTAAAATCTTCATATTCATATCCTGACTCAGCTAAATAGAATAGTGAGTGAGTAACTTCACTTATTAAATCTTTATCTTGGCTTTTTTTCTTTATTATCTCTTCTATATCCTTAAGGTAATCCTCAATTGGTGAATACATAACATTTTCTAATATTTCTCTAATATCAAATACTTTATATTCATTTTGTTCTTTAATTTTTAATATATTTGCGTTTTCTTCAAGTGAAACAGCAAACATATTAATATAGATAACATCTTTTCTTCTTATAAATCCTAATTTTTTTATAACTTCATTTATATCTTTTTTATCAATAATGATTCCCGTTTTTTCACATAATTCAATTAATTTAGTCTCTTTTAGTACTCCATTTGCTATTATATAGTAGGCTATAACTCCTTGTTTTCTTTCTTTAAGATATATTTCTTTATCTAACTCTTTTATATAATTATTTACTTCACCTGTTATATATATGTTTTTTTCTGACTCAAAGACTAAGAAGTTGGATAACAAGTCTTCGCTAACTATATTTGCTTCTTTTTTATTAACTATTCTTTTTAGTTCATCTATGTTATCTTCAGTTAAGCACTGAAGAGTTTCGATTTGTTTTTCGATTATAAAATCATATAAGTCTCCGTTAGATGCTTCTTCTTCAAATTCATACCAGGGTGCAATTTCCATTTTCTCTTCATCAGTTAATTTATCTATGTATTCCCCTAATGCAATTATTTTTAATCTCTTCATATTTTCTCACTCCTTTTTGATAAATCTACTGATATTTTATCATTTATCAGTATTTTTATCAATAATATCATGTTATATTATATATATTTCTAATGTATTAGTTGTAAAGAAAAGAATAATACAATTAAGTATTATTCTAGTATTAAATTATCAATACTAATATCATCTTTAGTAATTGTCTTTAAGATATTCTTTTGCTTTTTATTCTTAACATTAGAGGCATGTCTAATTACTGTCTTTTCATAGATATTTCTAATAAATCTAGCATTACCAAAGTTCTTCATATTACGATATTTATTTATTATTTCTTCTAGATATTCTAAAGCATCTTCTTTGACAATAAATCCTGCTTTATTAGTAAATGTTTTAAATATTTCGATTAATTCATCTGTAGTATAATCATCAAATTCTAAAGTATATCCTATTCTAGAAGTAATACCAGAGTTAGAGTCTAAGAAGTCCTGCATCTCTTTTGTATATCCTGCGAAGATAACTACTAATCTATCTCGATAATTTTCCATAGCTTGGATTAATGTAGCTATTGCTTCAGCATTATATGAATTATCATTTTTAACTGCTAGTGCATATGCTTCATCGATAAATAATACGCCATTCATAGCTTTTTCGATGACACTCATTGTTTTAGGAGCAGTTTGTCCGACATACTCCGCTACTAAGTCTTTTACTGATACTTCAACTAATTTATTTTCTTTAATATATTTTAAATTATATAAGATGTCTGATATTAATCTAGCAATAGTAGTTTTACCAGTACCAGGATTACCTAAGAAAACCATATGTAAATTGATATCTTTTATGTTTAAAGAATCTCCGGCTTTTTCTTTTAAGGTAATTACATCTACTAGTTCATGTAATACTTTCTTTACTTTTTCTAATCCTACTAATTCATTTAAACTAGCAAATACTTCCTCTAATGTTTTTTCTTCTTTTAACTTAGGTAATTCTTTATTAAAAGAAATATATTTTATTAGATCATTTTCATAGGTAACATAATCAAGATTATTATTATATGTATTTGTTAGATAATCTAATAATTTTACTTTTGTATCATCATCTACAGCAACTTTACGTAATATATCATTATATATATCTTGAACATCAGGATTAATTCCTTCTATTTGTAAAGTAAAGTACTTATTTTTTAATTCTTCTCTACCTAAAAAGAAACTAGTTAATTCTTCATCTGTACCTGTTATTAATGTAATACTTTTATTATCTTCTTTCAAGTAACTATCAAAGTCATAGATGAATGTTTTTATATCACGGTCCTCTAGGATATTTAAGCCATTTAAATCATGGATAAGTAAGAAACCATAATCATGATAATTTTCTTCTTTATTTATTTTATATAATGATAATACTTTTTGCTTAGTATCAATATATTTAAAATACTGTCCAGCAGTATATAAGATATCATTGATATTATGTACTAAAGTATCTGCATTAGTTTTAATGATTAATCTAAATGGAACATAATTAGTTTCTAGTCCTTCATTATATTTACGCATATATTCAATCATTTTTTTGAGTAAATCTTTGGCTTCTTCATCAATATTTAAATTGTTTATTTTAAGGAAGAGTGAGGCCATTTCTTCTTGTGGCCCCACTTTTTCTTTTTCTTCTTCCTTTTTTACTTCAATTTTAGGTACTGATTCTATTCCAAAGAAATCTTTATATATATCTTTAAAATAATCTTCCCTCATAAAGCACCTATTTTTCTTTAACATGTATTTCTAACATTTTTGCTTTTAATTCTTTTTCAATATCTTCAAGAGTAGCTTCAGCTTCTTTTCTCTTAGCTCTTCCTTCTTCATGAATAGCAATTACTGAATCTAATGTTTCGATTAAATCTTGGTTTGTCTTTTGTAATGTTTCGATATCAACGATAGCTCTTTCACTTTCTCTAGCGATGTCAATTGAACCTTGTTTTAAAGTTTCACTATTCTTAACTAACATTTCATTAGTTAATTTAGATACGGCCTGCTGAGACTTTAGAGCGTTCTTAGCATTATTAATGCCAAGAGCTAGGACCATTTGATTTTTCCATAATGGAATGGTATTAGTAATTGAACTTTGAATCTTTTCTACTAATTCTGCTTCATTATTTTGTAGTAATCTAATTTGTGGAGCCATTTGAATAGATATAATTCTTGTTGTTTTTAAGTCATATATTTTCTTTTCAAATCTATTAATTAGAGCTTCCATATCATTTACTTTCTGAACATCTATTTGATCACCACTTTTTTCAGCAGCTTCTTTTAATTTAGGAAGTTCTACATTACGTAATTCTTCTAGTTTTCTATCTCCTGCAATTATGTATAGAGATATTTCTTTAAAGTATTCTAAATTCTTTTCATACATTGTATCAAAGACAGTTATATCTTTTAACATTTGGACTTTATCTTTTTCTAATCCACCTTCGATAGTATCGATATTCTTTTCAATCTTACTATATTTAGCTACGATATAATCAAATTCCTTCTTAGCACTACTAAATAATTTTGCTATAAAGTTCTTTTTAGATGTACCACTGATATCTTTATCAAAAGACTTAATTTGACTAACTAGGTCTGCTAGTAGGTCTCCCACTTCTCCAGTATTTTTAGTTTTAACATCTTCTAGAATACTATCTGAGAACTTTGATATTTTTTCTTGAGCTGCTACACCATATTGTAGTATTTGAGCAGCATCATTAATATCTAATTTACTATTAAATTCTTCAATAGCTTCTTTTTCTTCTTTAGATAGTTCGTCATAGTTTAATGATTTTTCAATTTTCTTTTCAGTTATTTCTTTCTCATTAACTAACCCTTCAATACTCTTTTCATCTACTTTTTCTTTTACTTTTAATTCTAAATTACTCATTTTCTTCTCCTTTACTTTAGATATTCTATTAATCTATTATAAGTATCCATTTTTAAACTTGTAACTGTACTTGTTATTGTCTGTGGTACTCCAAGTCCGATACTTGATACATCATATGTACCTCCTGTTACGCCGGTTCTAAATCCATATTTTTCCCATGCTATTTGTCCTATTTCTTTATCATTTAGTGCTTCATACAATTTAGCACCTTTATCCGTGAAGACTGTGAAACAGTGAGAATTCCATATAGTAGGAGTTGGATATAGTATTCTTATGTCATCTTTTACTTGATTAAAGGCATCTGGACTAGAGTTTGCAAAATCAATCATACTCTTTTCATAATCCACAATCATTGGTTCTCCGCCCATACCTGTCTTTAAGTATCTTTCAAATAGATCGGCAGGGGTATTATTCATATATCCTGATTTGATATAGAAGTCTTTTAATTTTGGTAAATTATTTTCAATATTATCAGATGTAACTTGTCCACCACTTAATATTGAAAGTAATAATCCATAATATGTAGCACCAGGACTAGATGATACTGGATCAGTTGAAGCTATATTTATTGTTCCATATAAACTATTTAGACCTATATCTGACCATTTCTTTCCTTGTAAGATATAATCGATTAATTTATTAATGTCAGTTATGTAGTATACTCCATCTGTTTCAGTTACGATGCTTTCATTTATTAGGGCGTCTACAACTTCTTTCCAGCTATATATGACAATTGGCGTATTTAGTGTTAATCCACCATCTAAAACAGTATATCGATCTGATTCTCCTGCTTCTTTATTTGGACTTAATTTATAATAATCATAAAATCTTTGGTCGGAAGTAAATAGTGCATCATACTTAGATACTCCAACAGACAAAATTGTAAACTCTTCTCCACTTGACATTCTATTTATAATACTTTGACTGCCAAGTCCTACACTTTCTCTTATTAATGGCTTTGTTATTGTTTTACCATTACTCCAAGTGTCAAATACAGCATTTATTTTATACTTCTTTCTTAGGATTTTCTTTACGTCTTCGTCACCCAAGAAATCTTCTTTACCACCACCAGTAGCTACATAGACAGTAGTTAGTTTTCCTGTTAAGATATCTCCTTTATCATTATCTGTTAAATACTTAATAACAATGATTGCAATAATTAAGACAATAAAGAGGATAACTCCTATTAAGGCTTTTTTATTCTTCATCATTATCACTTCCTTTCATTATTGGATTATCATCCACTATTCCATCAGCTTTTAACATCATATCATATACTTTCATATCTGCATCAGCATCCATGATATCTTTTTGATATAGAGAGGATAGAATACTTTCAAAAGCGTTATTTGTTCCTTCAATCATTTTATCGGCTTTCTTCATAAATTCTTTTCCTTCTTTGGATACTAATTTCTGATTTTCTACTTCATCATAACGATTTACTATTTTTATTAGTACTGGTAAATAATAGTCAAAGAAGTTATTTAATCTATTTGCTTTACTAGGACTATTTTCAATAGTAGTTAATATTTTATCAACAGTACTGTGGATTTCATTTAGATTCTTTCTAGTATCCCCTGATTCTACTTTTGGTATTAAACTTAATATTTCTTTATTTTGCCTTCGAGCATCTTGAATTTTTTGATATAGGGTTCTATTGGTATCTTTTAATGTTTCTTTACTTTTAAAACTAGATAAGACTAATTCACTTGCACCAAAAGCTGCTGCTCCTATTACTAGGGCTGGGGCTAAAGTTATTGATAGTCCTAAGTAAGGAACAGCGAAGAATGATGCTCCAACAACAGCGGATACTACTTCTTTATTCTTCATATTAGTTATAACTCCTTACTTCAGTAAAGGCTTTTAATAGTCCACTTTTACCATCAAATACTTTACCATTAGATAGGTCTGCTAGTTTATTTAACTCATATTCACTTGAACTACCAAAAGTTATGCTATATATTGGAACATTTTCTTTATTTCTTATATAGTATTTTTTTAAATCATTAAATGAACCAGTATTTGATTGTCCATCTGTCATTAATATTACAGTCTTTGTATATTCGTCATCACTATCTTGTTTTAATATTTTTAATCCTTCAATACTTGGACTATAAATATTAGTACCACCACCAGCTTCAAGAGAATTTATATTATCTATTACTTCACTAGTATCACTACCATATTTAGTATCATATACTTTTTCGACATCATTATTAAAGGTTATTACGGTTATTTTATCTTTATCAGAGAACTGTAACATATCTTTACTAGCGGTTTCATAATCCAATATATAATTCATTGCTTCTTTTAATTCATCTAAACCACTTCCATACATACTTCCTGATACATCTAAGCAAAAGACTACATGAGTTGGTTTTCTAAGAGCTTCGATATATAGGCTAAGTGCTTTAGTTATTACTTTTTTGCTCGGATACTTCATGTCTTTTAAATATTTATTTGTATCTATTCCCCAATCAGGATTAAATACTTTAGTACTTGCTTTATCATTTGTACCTCCATACCAAGAACGATAACCATATTCTTCCATTAATTTTATAGCTTCATCGCTTCTTAGATATGATTGCAAAGTATTAAATCTTTCTTTGTTTTTAGTATCATTTGAATCATTATTTATATAAGCAAATGGCATATCATTAATTGCTACTCCATCTGTTGGATAGATTAAATATAGTGGTTCTTTACCTTTCTTTACTAATTCTTTATTTAATTCAATAAGAGAACTTTCATAATTAATCATGGCATTATAGTCACCATTTTTATACATTTCAGTTAGATACTCTTCATCACCACTTACTCTTTCTACTCCTTTAAAGAATGATTTCAAATCTTCTTTAAGACTATTATTATCAAGCATTTCTTCCGTTAAAACTTCAGGAGAACCTGCCATGCTATTTAAGAAACTTAAGTAACTAGTAGCTCCCGTATTTGTTTTAGTAACTGATGCCATGACATATTTTAGCTTTCCTTCTTTAATAGCGTTTAAGATATCTTTATTATATACATCAGCATTAACAAATCCTAATTCTTCAGCTTTACTTTTTTCAATTGCCATTACTACTGGGTCAATTACAATTGATTTACTATCAGTAGTTAAGTAACTATTATCTAACATATATAACCATATAGAATTAGATATCCATACAGCATCATATGGACTACTGTCAGAGTTTAGAATATCTACTATTTCTAAATCTCCATAGTGTTCTATTTCGACTTTAATACCTTTTTTCTTTCCATATTTGATTAATTTATCATCCATTTTTTCTGTTGATGTAGAAGCAAGTATTCTAAAGGTACTATCATTACCTCCAAAACTTATTCCACTATCTGATCCAAGTATTGGTTTAATAATAAAATAGGCAATTATTATAAATATTAACACTGTTATAAATTTATTTTTTTCTTTATTCTTTTCCATATCATCAGTTCTCCTCTATCCATAATAACTATACCACAAATACATAATTATTACAATAAAACTATATATAAAAATTTATCTAAAATTGTATAAATAAGTATGAAAAAGAAAAGGCTTTTTACCTTTTCATTGTTTTTGTTTTCTATTCAATTTTCTTTCTTTATTAACTGGTAGATCACATTCCGGCATAATTATACTTTTATAAAGATTTTCAAAATCTAAATCTTCTTCATAATTTAATCCTGTTATTTCATTATAAACATTAAAGTTAGTTTTTATATAATTCATTATTCCCGGAAACTCTCTTTCCATTTCAATTTCTAAATATGAAATAATTTCTTTACTTCGAGGATGAGATAAAATTTTCTGAATATAGTCAAGCATATTAGCGTTAGAAACATTAATTTCTTTTCTTTCTTTATCTTGCCATATGGTTATTCTGTCTCTTTCTATTCTATCCCAAGAAGTATGCGATGAACGAAGTGAATTTGCTTTTTTGTATGCATAGCCTTCCTTAACATAAGCTGATACGTCATTATTAAATATTGATTTATTGAAGTTTAAATGTCTCACAATCCCATCTACATGGTTTCCCTCAGAGCCAAATACATCATCAAGCTGAAAATCTATCCACTTACCCTTTAACTCAGAAACATCCAATTTTTTTATATTAAAATCCTTTTGTCCATAAATTTGTGCTTCAATATTTACTATTTTTCCATTTCTTCGGCATATAGATAGCTTTTTAGAATAATCATCAAGGTTTAAATTGAAATAATAGTTTTCTGAATTTTCGCCTTCAGCATAAATAGGTTCACTTCCCCAGCAAATTTTTCCTGAGTTGGTTTGGAATTCACCACTAAATTGAGCTTTCATCAATACCGTTATATACTCTACTTTATTCTTAGGACATTCTATTTTTTTACTACATAATAAATTATTATTGCTATCATAAAAATCAATCTGATTTTTATGATCTTCATTTATACTTGCCTTTATATCAAAAAAACTTAGCCCAAATTGAATTGTTTCAATGAATTTATCCAACTCTTCAGATACATACTGCATGTATTCTTTTTTTTCTTCGTCGCTAACTTCAATCGGTTCATATGTAAAATCGCTAGGCGTAATAACGTATAAATTTCCTTTTTTTTCCATATTATATTTCCCCCCTTGGATTAGTATTGGGCAAGGATTTCCCCAATACGGTTGTATATTGTACACCAAAATTCATAAAATGTCAAACATCCGTTTCTTTTTATGTGCGCTTTTCTTTTTATGTGCGCTTTGCTTTTTTATTTATGTCGATATAGATAGTTTAATACTATTTTGTTACAATGTTATTTTTAATTTTATTGGTATTCTATAATTTTTTTATTAATTTGAGTGATATCATCTCAACACCTCTTATATCACCATTATTATTTACATATAAGGTAAGGTTTTAAATCCTAATGACTTTGGTATATCTATATCTAGTTTTTTATCATTCCCTACTATTAAGCATTCTTCTGATTCATGATTTCCCTTAGTGCTTATATAGGCTAATTCATTAGGTTTGATTATCTTTTCACCATAATATTCACTAAAATAATTGTTAATCCCCATAGCAGTTAATCTATTTCTTTGTGACTCTTCAAAATAGTTGGATAATAATACTAATTCATATTCATTTAATGTTGCTAACATTTTTCTTATTAGTACTGAATTACTAGGTATGGCTTTCTTTGCTTCTTGAAATAGTATTCTTAAGAAGTTATAATCTAATTTTATTCCAGTTATATTACTAAAATAATTTAAATACAAATCTTTATCATAACAATTATAATATTTTTCATATTCATTAATATTTGATATAAATAAACTTGCTTTATCTAAGTCTTCTACACCATATCTTTTAAAAGTTTCTATGATGAATGGCTTAAAATCAACACCTCTAATTAATGTTCCATCTATATCAAATATTATTCTTTTAATCATAAAACCACCCTTGTATAATTTTATTTTACCAAGAAATACTATATATTGCAATGATTATATCAATATTATTATTGAAAATCTAATGTCCAAAATTATTACTTTAGAGACTACAGGCTCTAAAGTACTTTTGAAGACCTGAGGCTTCAAAAGATACAAAAAAAGATCAACCATTATGGTTAATCAATCATTTATTAAATAGTTCACTATGACTGCCAGTAGCAAACAAAACTAATATCAATTTATCATCTTGTTTCTTATAGATAAGTAACCAGTCAGGAGTAATATGACATTCTCTGCAATCTTTATAATTTTTGTCATTTATTAAATCATGATCTCTATATTTAACATCTAATTCTTCATCATTACCAAGTTTCACAACGATATCAATTAATTTACTAATATCTTTTCCTTGTTTATAGACTTTTTTTAATTGATTTCTAAATTGTGAAGTTGTATCAATGACATATTTTGAAGTTTTGATATCAATCTTCATCTAGAATATCCCTAAACATTTGCTCAATATCATGATAACCAGTTCTTTTACCCTCTTCAATTTCTTTGATGATTTTGTTTCCTTCTTTTAATGCTTTTTTTAATTCTCTACTTGGTTTTGGATTAGTAACTTCAAATGGAATACCATTAGTTTTTATAATTTGTTTAACAAACATATTAATAGCGGTACTCATATTAAGTCCTAAATCTTTTAAAATATTTGTAGCTATTTCTTTATCATTGGCATCTACTTGAACATTAATAGCACTAGTTAAACTTGCCATACTATAAATCACCTCTTCTCACTTAAATATTAACATGATAGCAACATTTTGTCAACATTCTAGCAACAATATAGTGTTATTTTCGTTATTAGTATATGCATTATTATAAAAAAATAATACCCATATAAGTATTATTCTTTCTTTTCTAGTTCGATACATTTATTTAATAATTCATCTACAAAGATACTTCTCTCTTTAGGATTTTCATTCTTTAAGATAAAGACATTATTTTTAGTTCTAGTTAAGGCTACATATAATAGTCTTCTTTCTTCTGGATAAGGAATATCTTCGATAGGTGGTTTATATCTAAATAAATCTATTAACCAGTAATAACCAAAATTTTCTCTAGGAAAATTTTTATCCATTCCTATTATAATTACTTCATCAAAAGTTAATCCTTTTGCTTTATGGATAGTCATACCTTCCATGTCTAAATCATCCACACTTGATAATCTTATTTTAGTTCCTAAATCATCAATAAAATCACTATCGTATTTAAAACAATTATCAATTATTTGATTAGTTCTTCCAAGTATTAGAATACTATGACTTGGTACTAATTCATGTATTTTTATTATTAATTTCTTTAATTTTTGATATTCGACAGTTTCATCTTCTACTACATCTCCATATTCATTTACGACTTTATCATTGAACTGAACAAAATGAATTGGATGAGTTAGATGCTTAAATGATATTAAGTCTTTATCTATTTGATCTTTATTTTCTTTAATAAAACTACCGGAAATATCCACTAATTCCTGACTATTACGATAAGTATTTTTTATTGATAATATAGTTGGATTTTCAAAGTATTCATCGAACTTAGTTATATATTTAATATTTGAACCTCTAAAGGAATAAATACTTTGCCAATCATCTCCGACAGCAAATACTTTAGCCCTTCCTTTATCAGCGGTCTTTCTTGCTAATAGATATTCTCCATCAGATATATCTTGATATTCATCAATAATTATATATTCATAATTTATATCTTGTAAGAATGGTTTTTCACTAATATATTTATTTGAGTAATATATTAAATCAGCATAATCAAATGAATATGTATCTGGTTTTATTAAGCTTTGGGAATAATAGATATAGAATTCATTTATATATTGAAACTGTCTAATAGCATCTTCTTTTTCTTCACCTTTTAAACTATTTATATAGTTTTTTACTATTTCTAAACACTCTTTTCTATTAGTACTTTCTTTTATTTTATCTACTGATTCATAGAATAAGTTCTTTAGTTTATATATTTGAGATAATTTATTATTATCTAGTATTTGATTGTATATTTCTTCATTAGTTCTATCTCGATATATAAATCCCATTTTATTTAGTTCTAAATCTAATTTTATTTCGATATCTTTTGGTTCCATATATTCGATATATATAAATTTATTTTGATAATTTTTATGGAATTCAATTTTCTTTTGTTTTATTTTATTATATTTTTTATCATTTAACCCGAAATATTCTAAATATACTTTTTCTCCTGCTAGATTAAGAGTAAAGTCTGGTTTATATATTTTTCTATCTTCTACTATTTCGGTATATATCTCTTCATAAGAATAATCTATGCCATGTTTATAGAGATAGTTAGCAATAGTTGCTTCTCCTACTGACTTTACAAGTTCTCCTTTAATTGTAACTATATATTCACTTTTTAATCTTTTTTCAATCCAGTTATTTATTACTTCATCTAAGCCAATATTTTGAGCTTCTTCCAGTTTATATTCTTTATATTTTTTAAAGAAAGTATCATAATCTTCATATTTATAATAGTTTTCTTCAAAGTATTTACCATAAAAGAAACTAATGTCTTTTAATTTATCTTTATTAAAAGTATTTACTAAATCTCTTATTCGGTTTTCTTTAAATATTTTATTTATATAGTCATAAAATATCTTCTCTTTTTGATTATAATCTATTACTTCACATTTTCGATTACTAAATAGTTTTCTAATATATTTATAGGCTAATGAGTGAAAAGTTGTTACATTAGTATTAATACCAAATTCATCTATTATTAGTGTTTGGAGTTCTTCTACTGCTTTCTTGGTATAACTTATTACTAGTATTTTAGACGGATCTACTTTTTTGATGTCAACTAGATATTTTACTTTTCCTACCATAGTGGTAGTTTTACCTGTACCTGCTCCTGCAAGAATTAGGGTATATTTATCATCATTTATTATTGCTTTTATTTGGTCTTCATCTAAAACTATTTTTTCATCAATACTACTAAATAAGTACTTAAAGTATTCTTTTAATTCTTCATTCATACTACCAACCTCTATTATATTTACATTGTACTAAATTTATTAAAAAATGTCTATATTTGATAATTAAAATAATTATTTTAAATGATGTACAAAGAAAAAGACTATTTATTTAGTCTTCATCGTTATCCATAGATAATAAATTCTTGATATCTTTTTCACTTAATTTAGATATAATCATCTTATCACGATCTTCACCTTCGATTAAGGTATCACTTAGTATTTTTTTCTTCTTTTGAAGATCTAATATTTTTTCTTCAATAGTTCCTTTACATACTAATTTTATTACTTCGACAGTATTTTTTTGTCCTATACGATGAGCTCGATCAGTTGCTTGATTTTCAGCTTGCGGATTCCACCATAAGTCTAAGTGAATTACTACGTCAGCACTTGTTAGATTAAGCCCTGTACCTCCTGCTTTTAATGTTATTAAAAAGACATTAGTATCATCATTATTGAATTTATTTACTAATTCCATTCTCTTTTTAGATGATACGCTTCCATCAATAACATAACAACTTATATCATTGTTAGTAAGTTCTCTATTTACAATATCAATAGCACTCTTATAAGTGGAAAATAATAGTATCTTATGTCCATTCTCAATTATTCCTTTAACAATTGGTATTAGTTCAATTATTTTAGTAGCTCCACCATGATAATCTTCATATGCTAAGTTGGGATCTATACATATTTGTCTTAATCTTGTTAAAAGCTGTAATATTTTAAATCTTGCTTTACTAAAACCTTCAGTACCTATTAATTCATCTAATTCTTTCTGGGTCTTTTGTAGTTCGGCAGCATATAATTTCTTTTGCTCACTAGTTAGCTCTAAGAAAATATTATTTTCGATTTTATCAGGAAGTTCTTTTACTACTTCTTTTTTCTTTCTTCTTAAGATAAATGGTTTTATCTGCTCTTTTAAACTATCTAAAGACTTTAAGTTGTCTTCATCAACATCTTTGATATTATATTTAGAATGAAATGCTTCTAAATTAGTTAAATATCCTGGCATAATAAAGTCAAAGATACTCCAAAGTTCTCCTACTGAGTTTTCTAGTGGGGTTCCAGTTAAAGCAAACTTAGCATTTCCTTTTAATGACTTTATAGTCTTAGTCATTTGAGCCATATTATTCTTGATATTTTGAGCTTCATCGATAGCTATTACTTCAAAATTTATTTCTTTATAAATATCTTTATCTTCTCTTATTAATCCATATGTTGTAATTAGAATATTGGTATCTTTGATATCATTTAAGAATTCATGTCTTTTATTTTTGATACCTGCAACAACTTTATATTTTAGTTCACTACCAAATTTATCAAATTCATTTTCCCAATTATATATTAATGAAGTAGGAGCTATTATTAATATTTTAGCATCTTGTTTTTCTTTTAATACTTCTTTAATAAAGTATATTAATTGAATACTTTTTCCTAGTCCCATTTCATCGGCGAGAATACTACCAAAACCACACTTATAGATATTATATAGCCACTTAACTCCTGTTACTTGATAGTCTCTTAATATCTTTTTATCCTTTGCATTTAATGATATTTTAGAATCTTTATACTTATTAAAGTTGTCTATTAATTCATTGAATAGATTATTCGTTTTAACGATACTATATTTATTTTTTAAACTATCTAAATATATTGCTCGATATTTAGGTATCTCTCCTTCACCTTTTTTGATACTTTTACTATCCAGATTCATATTATCAATAAGATTATCTAGTTCTTTTAATTCATCATTCTCTTCTAAGTCGATTAAATCTCCACTTTTTAATTTATAGTATCTTTTCTTCTTCTTTATTTGTTCTAAGACTCCTACTAGATCTTCATTTGATATTTCTCCTAAGTTGAATTCATATTTCATGATGTTGTCTTGGCCAATACTAAATGTTGATGATACTTGGATATCTTTCTTTATTTTAGTATTTTTTAGATTTTGGGAGGTATATACATCATACTTTTCAGTTAGTTTAGCTAAATTTGTTTCAAGAAACTCTCCTATTTGATCGATATCTTCAATAAAGATTGTATTATTTTCAATGATAAAATTATAATAATTTAAAGTATCTAGGATTTCATTTTCATAATCGATATCTCTTACAATATCAGGAGTATTATCAAAGTAATTTATTTCTTTATCTTTATAAATTAATTTAATATCACAGAGTATTTTATCATAATGAAAGTCAAAGTATAATTTTGATTTAGGTTTACTTGCTATTATTATTTTATCTTTAACAGTTTTATCTAATTTGATATTATCTTTTACTTCTTTTAGTATTCCTTTACTAAATTTCTCTAGGTTATCATCTTTAAATTCTAGTTCGGTTAAGCCATTTTGATTCATAGCTCTTTTTAGCCTAACAACATCTTTTGGTACTTCGTATAACTCTCCATCACTTACGACATAATCAGGGGTTAACTCTTCATAATTGGATGAATTTTTTATAGAGAATTTATAAGTATCTTTTTCTTTTTTTAAACTTGTAACATAAGGGTTTTCTCTTCTAATACCAGTATATCTTCTTCCATTTATGGTAAAGGTTTTATCTTTAATTAAATCCAAAAATCTTGATATGTCACTACTACTAATTACTAGTTCGTTTCTTCGGTAATAGTTAGAATCATTTTTTATTTTTATTACTTTTAAAAATTCTATTATTTTTTCATCTTCAGCATTAAAGAAATATTCATCCTTATTATAAGTAAATTCTTTACCAAAATTAAATTCTTCTACTTCGCCATCATATACTTCATAGAATTTACGAGCTTTATTATTAAAATTATACATTTTATTATATCCTATTTTGATATTAGGAATAAGTATTGTTCCATAGTAGTCAGTACTAAAAGATAAGTCAATAGTTAGTTTTAATTCTTTTTTTACTTTTCTTGTTTTTTCTTCACCATTATAAAATAATGATAGTATTTGATCAGATAGTTCAGTATTAGAAAGAGACATTCTTTTCATTTCTTCATATTTACTTAAAAGAACAGCGGCGACATGTTTGCAACTATCGGCATCTTGAAATCTCATACAAGTACATGTAGCCCTTTCAATATTTCCTTTATTTAATGTTACTTTAACGTCATAAACAGAAGGTGATGATTCACTTTCAACTTTATAAGTATGTATAACTCTCTCTCCATTTATTTCTTTTTTATCATACTTAATATATCCTATCCAATACATTCTTCCTCGATAAATATCGATTGGCTCTAAAAAATCTGATAAAGTTCTATTTGTTAATCCTTGCATATACTACACCTCTTCTTGCTCTTTATATTTTATCATAAATGTTAGTTAAAATAAATAGTTAGATAGTAACTATTACAAATATTTGCACAATATATTATAAACATAATTGTTACTTTAGAGACTACAGGCTCTAAAGTACTTTTGAAGACCTAAGGCTTCAAAAGATTTAAAAAAATAATACCTATATAAGTATTATTCTTTATTCTTATCTTTATTTTTACCTAGAATATTTTCTAGAGAAAAAT
>CAMODE010000036.1 GCA_946611235.1 uncultured Caryophanales bacterium
ACAAGTGTAAATATTGTTCGTTGCTAATTTCTTATTATTGCATATAAAAACTACTAAAAGTTTTTAGTAGTTTCAGACTGTTGACAAATATAGATATTATATTTGTATGACAGTCTTTTTTATTATATAAAGCCAAAATAAAAGAATATCTAGTATTTTCACTAGATTATGCGTAATGGTGTAACGCAAACTTCTTAAGATTCATACATGCATAAAGAAGGGTTAATTCTCGATGAACCCTTTCTTTTGATTTGAAGTATGTCTTCCTTAATCCATACTTCATTTTTCCATCTGCAAAGACTCGTTCTATGTGCTGTGGTCTTTGTCTATATATTTCTTTTACATCATCATGATGTCTATAATCATTTACCATTTCTTTATATTCCTCCCATACATGTCTTAATATTTGTTTATATTTTGATTTTGTGCATTTTTCTTTAAATGGACAATTCATACAATCATTTGAATCTGATTTATAAACTATGTATCCATTTTTATCTATTCGACCTGTTGGGATTAAATCTTTTTCATTTGGACAAATATAAATATCATTATATTCATCATATGTGAATTCATATTTTTTAAAATATCCTTTTCGATATTCTAATCTTGTGTAAGGAAATGCCGGTATCATGTCTAAATCTATTATTGTTTTACAAATATGTGGTGTTATATAAGCTGCATCTCCAACAAAATAATCAATATCTGATATATCAAAGTGACTAGATAAATTTTCAAATGATTGATAAAATGAAACTGAATCATGAACATTACTTCCGTTTGTATCTACAGTTAAAACATAATTATTGTTATCACATATAACACTAGTATTGTAACCAAACATTTTTTCTTTATCGCTTTTATATAACATTCCAGCATCTTTATCTACATCGCTTACTATTATTTCTTTTTCTCCTATTACTTCTTCAGTATCTACTTCTTCATTACACCTTATGATTTTTTCTACTTCTTCTAAATATTCTTCATTAGTAAAATCTTCTTCTTTAAGCCCTTTTAATGCTATTTCTAGTTCTAATTCCTTTTGATATTTTTTGGCTTCAATTTGGACTACTTCTTTATGATTCTTTTTCTTATTAGCATATGCTTTAGTATGCGTTGAATCAATATACACAGCTGTCATATCTAAACAGTTATAATCAACTAATAATTCTATAACTTTATCAAATACAGTTTGCAATATATCTTTCTCTAATTTACAAAACTTTCTTTTATAATTTTGTGAATATGTTGAATGATCAGGAACGGACTCATTTAAATTATATCCAATAAACCATCTATACAAATTATTATATTTTAGGTTTTCATAAGTTCTTCTTAAACTATCTTCATGAAAAAGGAACTTTAATATATGCACTTTAAATAAAACAACAGGGTCTATACTGGGCCTTCCAAATACAGAATATTGTTTTTCTACTTCTTCATATATAAAGTTCCAATCAAAATATTTTTCTATTACTCTCAAAAAATGATCTTGTGGTATCATATCCTCAAGATTTACAATTTCACTTTCATATTGTCTTTTAGGTCTTTTTGTTAACATTATTAATCACTTCCTTATTCTATCCAATATAATTATACCATTTTTCCATAAAAAAAGCGAGATAATTTGACCTAAAATTTGGATAAAATAAGGTTATCTCGCAAAACAATTATATCACTTTTTAAAAATAAATAAAAGACTATTAACAAAATTAACAAAATTACTTTGTCAACAGTCTGAAACAGGTTTTTAAACCTGTTTTTTAAAATGCCTACATTTTACTTATAATTATTATTGAACAATATTTTTTTAATATTTTTATAGTTATCTGTTTCCTCACATACTATATCAAAATTTGAAGCTATTGTTTCTTTTAAAGAATCAGGGGACAAAAAACCAATGGTAATAACTGATTTATGGTTGTTTCTGTCAACCATATTTAAATCACTAACTTGATCTCCTAAAAGAATTACATTATTACGATTTTTTATTTTATCTAATATATCATTAGGAAGTGAAACTTCCTTTTTATTATAACTATGAATAATACTTCCTTCAATGCCAACAGCAATGTTATCTTTAAAAATGATTTTATTACTGCAAATATAGATGTTATCAAAATTACAATTATTATGTTCTATGAAGTTTTCGATAAAATTACCAATACCGGCACTAATGATAATAAAAGGAACATTGTTGTCATGTAAAAATTCTATAAACTCCCTTGCATAAGGTCTAAATTCCATAATTTTTAAATTTGTTGCTGCTTCTTCAAACACTTGTTTGCATATTTTATATTTAACAATCAATTCGACATGTTTTTTAAACCATTCTTCAATCATTTGATATTTATATGAGTAATCAATAGTTTCGGAGATTTCGATAGGGCGATAATAATTATATAAATTCTGTCTTTCAATAATATATTCTTTGGGGACCAAATCGCTGTTTGCTAATATAGACCAAGATGTTTTGCTTCTTTCATCTGTTAATGTCCAATCAAAATCTGCTACAACATAAAGATTATTTAAATTTTCTATTGGTAAATTATCTTTTACTTTTGAATTAATAATCATCTCATTAATACCTCTTTCTAAATAGCACTAAGATATTTCATTATAATTAATATCTTTTCAGCTAAACTATTAGACCTTGGGAGCTATTTTTTTACTTTAGAGTTTGAATAATTTATTTTTAAACTCTTAATAAATTCGAAAGCCAAATTATCTAATTCTTCCAATGTACTATTAGTAATAGAATAATCATAATTATAATTATCAACGTTCGCATCAGAATAATTTGAAATAATGTTCTCTACTCCAATCCTTTTCACTAATAAGGTACTAGCATTAAATGCAACAACAGCTCTAGATATTTCTTCAGGTTCTCGAATATGAATGAACAATACATCATTATCACTATGATTAAATTTCTCTACTGCTTCTTTTATCGTATTAAATGACATATCATTATATTCTGTTGTCAGTTTTTTTAAATCGCTTAAAAACTTACGATCTTTCTCTTCTTTTTGGCCATCCCAACCTATTAATCTTGCAATTTCTTTGACCTTATCGATAGAGGAAAAGTTAACAATTTTCGCATATTTAGAACATAGATTTACAAATGTATCCTTTCCACTACCACCAGTTCCATTAATTATAATTATATGTTTAATATTTTTTTCCATTATTTCACTTTCTTTCTTGTATATTTATTTCTTGAATATTTTAGTTTATTATATGAATAATCACCTATTGATTCTTCCTCCCATTCATCAAAATTTACTTCTGGAAAAAAGGTATCAGCATTAAAACATTTATCTATTTTAGTTAAATACATTGTATCAACGTAAGGTAAGAATTGTTCATAGATAGAGGCTCCTCCTATTATCATAAATTCTTCTTTGTTATCTTTAATATAAGATAAAAGGCTTTCCATGCTTTTAAAGGAATTTACATCAAAGCAAACATCTAAATCGTCAGGAGATAATACAAATGCTACTCTTCCTTCAAAAGCTTTTGGAGGCATACTTAAAAGTGTATTTCTTCCTACAATAACATTTTTACCATATGTCATCTTTTTATAGAAGGCTAAATCTTCTGGTATATGCCATAGTAAATGATTATCTAATCCTAATTCATTATTCTTTCCAATTGCTGCTATTAAACTTAAATTTTCCATTAGTTTCTCCTTACTGAGCTACTTTCATTTTGATTTCACCCATATGTTTGTAGTTCTTTACTTTAACATCCTTTAATTCTTTAGAATTATCAAACTTAAAGAAATCATCAATATCCGGATTAATCCATAATTCTGGTTTAACTGGATCTAATATCATATCTATAATTTTAAGATCACTATCTAATATTTTATATTCATTAGAATTTTTATCTAGGAATAAACGATTGTTTTCTAGATTTTTTTTCATTGTAATCAGTTCTAGCTTATTTAATTTAGATAATTCATTATATTTATTTGCTCTTCTAAGCTGTTCATTCATACCTTCTATTTCATTTACATAGATATGTGGATCATTTATGGAATAAGAAATAATTGAAGGAATTAATCCGGTAACTTGAGCTATCATTTTAAGCAAACATGCATATTGCGTAACATTAAATGGTAATCCTAATCCTACATCGCAGCTTCTTTGGTGAACCATTAAACTAAGTTCATCTCCTAAAACATTCCATTCAGTACTCCATACGCAAGAAGGTAGTACTGCTGTTCTTAGAAATTCATCTTGCCATAAACTTTTTACTTTTCTTCGATCAGTTTGAGGATAATTCTTAATTGATTCGATAAGCGTTTCTGCAAGCTTATATCTATTTACGATAAAACCATAAGCTGTTCCAATTGTATATGCGTATTTTTTACCATACCATTTAGCAGATTTTATATTCTTACCTTCTTTTAAACTTTTAGCTTTCATTACATTACCATTCTTATCTAATTTTGGTTTAAACTCGTGCATTAGACCAAAAGGATCTGATACTGGTACACTTAATGGATCGATTACTTCGACTTCTTTATCTGGATCATATTCTGTTGTTTCTGGTTCATATATACGATAAATTCCATCTTTATCGACCATCCATTCATCCCAAATATGAACATCCCTTTTATGAAGTTCTCTTACATCATTCGAAGCCATTTGCCATATCCAAAGCATTTCTGTTATTGCTTGTCTAGCATAGAACTTTTTTGTTGTTAAAATTGGATCTTCTTTTCTTAAATCAAATTTAAAAGAATACTCAGGTATTTTAAGTACATTTATACCTGTTCTATTTTCAACTTCCTTCCCTTCTTCTAGTATTTTTTTTACTAATTTTAAGTATTCAATGTCAAATTCTGTCATTTTTTTCACTCTCCTAATACAAAAATATCACATTAATAATTAATAATCAATATTTTTTAACCAAGGGTTTACAAAACTTTTTTAGCAATCTCTATTGACAATTGCTAAATTAGTGATATAATTAGTATGAAAGAAAGGGTGATATTATGAATATGAATAATCCGTATGAAGAAAATTTACAAAAACCATTAGAAAAATATGGTAGAGATATTACTAGTCTTGCTAAGGATGGTAAGATAGATCCTGTAATTGGGCGTGATGAAGAAATTAGAAGTATTACGAGAATACTATCAAGAAAGACAAAAAATAATCCAGTATTAATTGGTGAACCAGGTGTTGGTAAAACCGCTATTATCGAAGGGCTTGCCCAAAGGATTATAAAAGGAGATGTTCCTGATAATTTAAAAGGTAAGACTTTATGGGAACTAGATATGGCTTCTTTAATAGCAGGAGCTAAATATCGTGGTGAATTTGAGGAGAGATTAAAAGCTGTCCTTAAAGAAATAAAAGAATCTGATGGAAATATTATTATGTTTATTGATGAAATTCATATGATTGTTGGAGCAGGAGCTCTAGAAGGTGCTATGGATGCGGGTAATATGTTAAAACCAATGCTTGCTCGTGGTGAAATCCATTGTATCGGTGCTACTACTTTAAATGAATACAGAAAATATATTGAAAAAGATGCTGCCTTAGAAAGAAGATTCCAAAAAGTATTAGTAAAAGAGCCTACTGTTCTTGATACTATTACCATTCTTAGAGGATTAAAATCCAAGTTTGAAGTTTTCCATGGTGTAAACATAAAAGATAAGGCATTGGTGGCCGCAGCTACCCTATCTGATAGATATATTACTGATAGATTTTTACCTGATAAAGCAATCGACTTAGTCGATGAAGCATGTTCTACTATTAAGGTACAAATGAATTCTGTACCTACTGAACTTGATATTTTGGAAAGAAAGATAATGACATTAGAAGTAGAAAAAGAAGCTTTAAAGAAAGAAAAAGATGATATATCTAAAAATAGAGTTAAGGATATTGAAGATGAATTATCTACTCTAAAGGATAAAGAAAAAGATTTAAGAAATAGATGGGAAGATGAAAAAAATATTAATACCTTGATAAGTAAAAAGAAAGAAGAAATAGATAAAGCCTATTTTGAACTTGAAAATGCTGAAAATAATTATGACTTAGAAAATGCTGCTAAATTAAGACATGGTACTATTCCTAAATTAGAAAAAGAACTTAAAGAATTAGAAGAAAAGAATAAAAATGATATTTTATCTGATACTGTTGGTGAAGAAGAAATAGCTTCTATTATATCAAAATGGACGAATATTCCAGTATCTAAATTAACTAAAGGAGATAAAGAAAAAGTTCTTAATCTAGAACAGAATATGAAAGATAGAGTTAAAGGCCAAGATGAAGCCTTGAAATTAGTTAGTGATGCCATCCTTCGCTCAAGAGCAGGTATTAAAGATCCAAATAGACCTATTGGTTCCTTTATCTTCTTAGGTCCTACGGGTACTGGTAAAACGGAAGTAGCTAGAACACTAGCTTACGAGTTATTTGATGATGAAAGGCATATGATAAGAATTGATATGAGTGAATATATGGAAAGTCACTCAGTAGCTAGATTAATTGGTGCTCCTCCAGGTTATGTTGGATATGATGAAGGTGGACAACTTACGGAAGCAGTAAGACGTAATCCCTACTCTATCATCCTATTTGATGAAATAGAAAAAGCTCATAAAGATATTTTTAATGTCTTACTTCAAATACTAGATGATGGTAGAATTACTGATGGTCAAGGAAGAACTGTCGATTTTAAAAACACCATTATTATAATGACTTCTAATATTGGTAGTGATTATATCTTAGATAATACAATAAATGCTAAAGAATTAGTAGTAAAAGAATTAAAAAGTACTTTTAAACCAGAATTCTTAAATAGAATCGATGAAATAGTAATATTTAATTCACTATCTAAAGAAGTAGTAAGAGAAATATTAGATAAAATAATTAGAGATACTGAAAAAAGACTATCTAATAAAAACTTGCATTTAACTATTACTGATAAAGCAAAAGACTATATAATTAATTCATCATATGATGAAAAATATGGTGCTAGACCTATTAAAAGATTTGTAAGTAAAAATATAGAAACTTTAATAGCGGAGAATATCATAAATGATAATATTAAATATGGAGATAATATTATTATTGATGAAAATAATAATAAATTAATATTATCTACTAAATAAATGTAAACTAATGTCAAGTTTATTGACATTAGTTTCTTTTTACTATATATTTATTATAGGAGGTATACAAGATGGATATAGATGAAAATACAAATTTATTTAAAGAAGCAGAAAAAACAGATAAAAGAAAAGAATTAAATGATGCAGTTAATAATCTACAATTAAAAATAGATAACGAAAAAAATAATAGAGCAAGAATGAAGAGTATAAGAAGAGCTGCTGTTAAGAAGAGACAAACGCAAAGTAAGAAAGGAATTAAAATTGCACTTACTACTGGGGCCCTATTAGGAGCATTAGCACTCGCTGGGTTATCAGAAATAGCTGACACAGTCATTACTAATTTAAAAATAAATAGCGCTTTTAAAAACCTACAAAGTAAGGCCCAACAAGTATTACTTGATGAGGGATTAGCAGATTTAACTGAAGATGGAGAAATCATTATTAGAGACAATGAAATTAGCGATTATAAATGTTTAGACTTGACTAATGCTTCTTCTCTAGAACAACATATTTACTCAGAAGTATTAGGTCGTGAATTTGATGATGCTATTCAAACTGCTAGTTATGATAATGGAGGATATTATTATACCGGAACTAATCAGTGGAGAAATATTAATGGTTTTATTGATATGGAGACAGGAAATCCTAGTAAAGATGAAGAAAGGGCTGCTATGAGAGATGAATTATTAGAGGCATACGATAATGATTGTGAAGGAATTATTCGAACAGCAGAAGAACTTCATTATGGTACGGCAATGAGAGGAAGATAATAATATGGAATTAGAAACTGTTATATTAGATGATGGCATAGAATATGCTGTTATTAAGGAATTAAAAATAAATAATACACTATATACATTATTTGCTAATGTTAATGATTCTGAAGATATCTGCTATCGTAAAACTGTGAATGAAAACGGTGAAGAATATTATGTTGGACTAGATGATGATAAAGAATTTGATTTAGTTGTTAATTATTTTGCTAAAAATATACTAGAAGAAAATGGGTAAAACTTACCTATTTTCTTTTTATTCTAATAACATATAAAGAATTGCCTCGATAATTATTATTATCATCAAAATCATCTTCATCATAAGTAAAAGCACTAAGAATAATACTTTCTACTTTATCAATACCATCTACAGCATATAATTTAATAGATGTAATTAAAGTATTATCTTCCATGCTTTCTAAATGACTATAAAAAGCACCATCTAATTGATGAATATCATCATATAAATATATATAAAAATAATCACTAAATTTAAATATATCAGGTTCTAATATATTTGCTTCATAGTTAGTACCATTATATAACATAAATTTTATATTATATCCTATCTTATAATTAGATATATCTTCATAATTATTATAATATTTATTCCAAGTATCTTTAAAAGAAGTACCATCTATTATATCATCATCCGTTAAAAATACTTCAAACGAACCTATATCTTTATTTGGAATAAAATCAGCATAATAAACATCTTTAATAACTTCTTTATTATGATAATTATTATCATATAAAAATAATCCTAATTTAATGGGATTATCATCTATATATTCAGGTATATTTTCTACTTCTTTCTCACTAAGTATTGTATCTTCTACATAAGTATTATTAGAAGTGCACCCAGTAAGTAATAATAATCCAATCAATAATATTTTCTTCATTAATATCATCTCCAAAAAAAGAAAAAGCCTTATATAAAGCTTTTATAAACATAATGGTGCCAAATGTAAGAATCGAACTTACCTCTAGGCATTACGAGGGCCTTGTTCTACCACTAAACTAATTTGGCATAAAGAGGTTATCTTCCTTTACCTCTTTTTGGTTCTTCTTCATCATAAGTCATTCCATTAATTAATTTGAAAAACATTTCTTTTTGCTTCATATTATTTATTTCATATAATTTAGCTTTATATCCATCGATAATTATCTGCATTTTTTTAATAGTAAGAGCAGTATAACTTTTACCAAGATATTTCTGATATATTTTCATAATCATTTGTTTTAATCTTTCCGCTTCCATTAGTTTATCTCTATATCTAGCAGTACCACTATCTTCTTCATCATCATATGATGTATTTAATTCTAATAATAGTTTAGATATTTTACTATTAATCTTTTTCTTCAATAATTTTTCAGTAAGACTAGGAGACACAAAGACAATCTTATTAACTTCAATGGCATCTTTTTTTTGTACTTTGGGTTTAACATTATATCCTTCTTTATCATACTCTAAATATACTACTTCCCCACTCTTTTTATCTTTACTAACAAAATAATTACTACTCATCTTTTAATCCCCCTAATAAATCTGGTCTATTTTCTTTAGTCAGTCTAAGTCTCTCACTATCTCTATATTTCTTTATATTTTCATGATGTCCTGATAGAAGCACTTCAGGTACTTTCATTCCTCGATATTCTACTGGCTTTGTGTAATTGGGATAATCTAATAAGTTATCATCAAAGCTTTCACACTCTAAAGATTCACTACTTATTACATTGTCTACAAGTCTAATAATACTATCCATTACTACCATTGAAGGTAGTTCTCCTCCAGTTAGGATATAATCTCCGATAGATAATTCGATATCTATGATGCTTTTAATTCTTTCATCAAATCCTTCGTAATGTCCGCACAGAATTATTAAATGTTCTTCTTTAGACAATTCTCTTGCTATATTTTGTTTAAATAACTTACCAGATGGTGTCATCATTATTACTTTTGTATTATCCTTCTTTAATGCTTCAATAGCTCTAAAGATAGGATCACACATAAGTACCATGCCACCACCACCACCTATTGGATAGTCATCTACTTGATTATTTTTATATACTGTATAATCTCTTATATTATGAATATTAATTTCTATTTTCTTATCTTCTATTGCTCTTTTAATAATTGATTCTGATAGAAAATTATCATACATACCAGGAAATAATGTTAGTACATCTATCTTCATATTATTCCTCTTTTCAGTATTTATTATAATATATAATTAATTAAATGTAAACTTAAAAAATTATCTTTTTATATTTATTCTTTCTCATTAAATAATCCATCTATCTCTTTTATATATATTTTTTTATTATCAATATCTACTTTATCTATTAAATTATACGGTACTAAGTACTCTTTATCATTATTATTTATTACTAATAAAACTGTTTTATCATATCTTTCAATATTATTAACTATTCCTTTATACTCATTATCTACATAAGTATTAAGTCCTATAATATCTTCATCTAAATAATTATTATCCAGTATAATATCATCTTTATCTACATAGACATACTTACCTTTATATTTAAGTACTTCATTTATATTAGAATAACCATTCATCGTAATCATATCGAAGTTTTTATGTACTCGGTATGTACTAATTACTTCTTTATCATTTTTATTTATATATATATTCATACCTTTAATAAATACTTTATCTTTATAAGGAAAGTTTGATAGTATTCTTATTTCTCCTTTAATTCCATGTGTATTTACTATCTTACCTATTTTAATTAATTCCATTATTTATTCCTCATTTCATGTATAATTAATCTTTAAGGCAACCTATAGGTACAACTAAAACACCACTTTCGGTCGTATATGCCATTTCTGTTCCAGTAATTATCATTAATAAACTTGGTTTAATTTTTATATCACTATCGTTTATCAATTTATTTAACTGTAAAAGATGTTTTTCTGCCTCAGCAACTCTTGAACCACTTAACTTTATTTCCACTAATGCATATTTTCCATTTTCAAAATGAATAATATTATCACATTCTAATCCATATCTATCACGATAATGCTTTAAAGAACCCCCAATTTTCCCGGCATAAATGCTTAAATCTCTATTCACTAAATTTTCAAATAGCAAACCAAAAGTATTTATATCAAGCATTAACTCACTTTTAGAGCAGCCAAGAGCAGCCACTGCTAAAGAAGGTTCAACAAAACTCTTTTTGGGAGACATTCTAATAGCAGTTTTACTTCTTATATTAGGATTCCAAGCTTCAATATCTTCGATAATGAATAGCCTTCTAAAAACTTTTAAATAATTAATTATTGTAGTATCACTGACATCTGAAAAATTTGCTTTTACATCATCATACATTGATTTGTCTGAGTCAATCGTAGAAACTTGTCTAGCATATGCGCGAAGTATTGCTCTAGCTAACTTAGGATCTCTTTTAATATTATCAACCTTTGAAATATCAGATTCACATAAAACATCTAAATAATTTTTTGATATTTGTAAAGCCAATTTTTCATCTAAATTAATTGAATTTGGAAATCCACCGCGACATAAGACATAAGCTATTTTTTCATAATCTAAATCAGTACTAATTCCATCGATATCTCTTTTACCATTCATTAAATCTAATAAAGAAATTTTACCATTAGAATCACCAGATTCATACAAAGACATGGTTTTCATATTAATAATTGCAAATCTACCAACACCACTATGTAAAGAATCACTATCTACTGGAGTAGCAGACCCTGTTAAAATAAATTGATTTGTTAGGCCTGTATTATCAACAGAATATCTAACGGCATTCCAAAGTTTTGGAGCAATTTGCCATTCATCTATCAATCTAGGTTTATCTCCTTCGAGCAATAAAGACGGCTTTGTATTAGCAAGTTCAATATAGTTATCTTGTAAATCTGGATTTTGCATTTCTAAAACACTACTGGCAACCTGTTTTGCACTTGTTGTTTTTCCGCACCATTTTGGTCCTTTTATCTGTACTGCTCCAGCAATTGACAATTTACTTTTTAATTCATCATCAATAATTCTTTTTAAATATCCCATTTATTATATCCTCCTCATATCTATATATATAAATTATATCATATTAAAAAAATATTTCAATAAATAATGGTATTTTTTGTGGAAATTTATTGTAATAATTTGTGGCATTTTGTTATAATGATTTGTGGTGAATAATTAGCCTTAACTATTTATTCCTCATTTCATATAAAAGTATTGATGCAGCAACAGCGGCATTTAAACTTTCGACCCTATTATCTATAGCAATATATAAATTTTTATCACATAATAATTCTATTTCACTACTCATACCATTACCTTCATTACCGATAATAAGAGCGTATTTATCCTTCTTTTCAATATCTTTAACATTTATTCCATTATCTACTTTAGTACCATATATAGTATAATTGTTACTTTTTAAGTCTTTAATAAATGGTATTAAATCTCTTACAATAATATTAATATGAAACATCATTCCCTGTGTACTTCTTATTACCTTCGGATTATATAAATCTACGGTTTTAGTACTAAGTACTATTGTATCAATACCGAAGGCTAAACTTGATCGAATAATTGTCCCAAGATTTCCTGGATCTTGAATATCTTCAAGTATTAATAACTTATTACCAATAGCTCCCTCTTCTTTTTTAGAACATACTCCTATTACATTTGGGATACTATCAGTGCTAGATAGTTTCTTCATTACCTCTTTACTAATAAAAGTAATTCGAGAGTCCATTGAAAAGTCATCACCTATTAAAGGAAGAACCTCTATTAATATTCCTTCTTTATAGGCTTCATATATTAGATGCTCTCCTTCAATTAAATATTTATTAGTATTATCTCGATATTTCTTTTCTTTTAATTTGCATAATTCTTTAATATGATTATTATTAACTGATGTAATATTTTCCATTACTTCTTCACCTATAAATATTATAATATAAAATAAAAAAAGAAACAATTATTATCTATGTTTCTTTTTAGGTATTTTTAAGATTTTTTCTCACCATTTTATAATTAGGATAATACTTCGATACCAAATTCCAAAAATCTTTAGAATGATTAGGATAAATAAAATGCGAAAGTTCATGTACTATTACATAATCTAGAGCGTCAATCTTATATTTAGATAATTCTAAATTTAGAGTAATATTATGATTCTTAATATTACATACTCCCCATCTACTAGTCATTTTTCTAATTTTCAAATTAGGAACTGGTATATTCTCAGTAAAGATATTATACCAATAATCTAATCTTTCTTGATAGATAGTAGATATATACTTAGATAGAAACTTATTCAAAGTTTTATCATCTTTTGTATATATTTTATTATTATCTATTTCAGTATTAGGTAATCCATATACTATATCATAATTTATACCAAATAATTTGAATGAGGTATCTTTTATTTTTTTGTTATATTTATCTAAATTCTTATTAATAAAAGAAGTATTATCTTTAATTAACTTCTCGATCTTACTTTTACTTACTAGGTAGTTAGTGGTAATCACAATCTTACCATCTTTTACTCTTAGATAAGTATTTTTATTATTTTTTTTTATTATTTCTATTGGGTAATTATTATTATTGTAAGGATAAATCATTTTAGTCACCATCGATTGTATTTATTTTTTCAATAGATAATATTTTAGAAACTATGCTATAGGGAAATTCCCTTAAAAGATTATTATATTCTTTTACTTTTTCGTTATATATTCCTTCGGCATATTCTATTTTATTATTATATTTATTATATTCTTCTTTTAATTTATCTATTTTTCCATTATTATATTGTTCAAATGCTCGATTAAGAGTATAATCTACATCTTTTAACAAAAGAATTCTTTTATTATTATTATCTGCTTTTAATAATTTTTCTGATAGTATGGAAAGTTCTTCAGATAGATTAGGATCTTTAACTACACTATTTAATTCTTTTATAATACTAATATACTTTTTAATAGATGTATCTATTGGTTTAAACTTTTTGAAAGTATTATTCTGTGATAATATTATTCTATTATATAGTGTTATTGAATAAATAGATACAAATAGTAATATAGCTATTATTAAAATTACAATAACTGCTGGTAAATCCATATCACACTCTCCCTATTATTAATATAGCAAATTTTTATGAATAAGTAAATAATCATTTGCTATTTTTTGTTATTTTTATTACTCCTATTATACCAATTATTATTAATAATATAGATACTATTTGACTTATTCTAATATTTAAAAAGTATAAACTATCTGTTCGAAGTCCTTCAATTAAGAATCTTCCTATTCCATACCATATAAAGTAAGTAAATAGTAGTTTACCTGGATGATTATAATTATCTTTTTTTCTTATAATTAAAAGAATTATAAATCCTATTATACACCATATTGATTCGTATAAAAAGGTTGGTATATAGTAATTATTATTTATATACATTCCTTTTATTATAAAATTTGGTAAATGTAATTTTTGTAAGTGTTCTAAAGTAGTAATACTACCATGTGCTTCGCTATTAAAGAAATTACCCCATCTTCCTATTGATTGCCCTAATATTAAGTAAGGAACTAATGTATCTAATACTAATAATGATTTTTTTTCTTTTTTCTTTGAATAGTATATTATAAATATAATTGAAGAGATTACTGCTCCATAGATAGCTAGTCCTCCTTCCCATATTTTAAATATATCTAGGATATTATCTTTAAATATACTAAAATTAAATAGTACATAATATGTACGGGCCCCTAGTATAGCTACTATTACTAAATAAAATACTAAATCTGAAATGTATTTTTTGCCTAATCCATTTTTTTCCGCTTCTTTTGAAGAAAAGTAATACCCTATTAAAACACTTATTATTATTAAAACAGAATACCAGTATATGGTAATTGGGCCTATACTAAAAAATACTCTATTCATGCTATCACCTTTATATATATGATAACATAAATAATTATGAAAAAAAAGAGTTATCTTGTAATATAGATATCTCTTATCTTGTCTATAGGAATATATTCTCCATCAAAAGTAATTAAATTTGTTTTTGTTTTACCAACAATCCTTTTATCATATTTACCTTCATCGGTAATAATAGTTACATCCATCTTATAAATATAATTAGGAGAATTAAATATATTATATATTTTTTGTTCTACTGTGAAATTACTATTAATTATTTTTTCTTTGGTATTATTATAAGTATTTTCTATTTTATGATATAAAGTAGAAAATACTTTTCGATTATTAGTAAAATCTTTATCTAATTTATTATGATAAGTTTTAGGTAATTCTTTCATATGTCACCTCTTAGTAAATTATATGTTTTTATTTTATAGATATTTATTATTTTTTTATTTTGTGGTATCATAAAAAAGAAAGGATGTTATATATGCATAAAGAATCTAAATTTAAAGTTGAAAAAAGTATTTTAATACCTATTATCTTATTTGCTATAATAAGTATATTTACGATATATGCAACTCGCAGTTTAATTGCAGATGATCTTCAAAACTTATATTTAAAACAATTACTATGGTATGGTGTTGGTTTTATTATTGCCTATTTAATGATGACAGTTGGTAATAAATTTTTATATAATAATGCCTATATTTTTTATTTAATAGGAGTAATAATGCTCATAATGGTATTAATTTTTGGTAAAGAAATTAATAATGCCAGATGTTGGTTTGTTATTCCTTTTATTGGTAGTTTTCAGCCATCAGAGTTTATGAAAATATTTTTAATAATTATATTATCTAGGATGATAACTGATTTTAAAGAAGAAAAAAGAAATACTGATGTTAGTGATGAATTTAGATTTTTAATTAAGATATTAGTAATAGTAGGAATACCTTCAATATTAACTTTTATTGAGCCTGATACAGGAGCAGTTCTTATTTATTTTATAATAACTATTGTTATGTTATTTGTTGGAGGATTTAAAAGTAGATGGTTTTTAATAACTCTTGGATTTCTATTAGTTTTTGGTGGAGCATTCTTAAGTATATATTTCTTTAAGCAAGATTTATTTATTAAATTATTTGGTACTAGTTTCTTTTACCGAATGGATCGAATATTAAATTGGTCTAATTCTAGTGGACTACAACTAACTAATGGTCTTACCGCTATTGGTTCTGCTGGTTTATTTGGTCATGGTTTTAATCATACACCGATATATTTTCCAGAAATGCAAACTGATTTTATCTTTGCTGTATTCTCATCTAATTTTGGTTTAATTGGTGCTTTTATTCTTATTGGTTTATTAATCTTTTTTGATTTTAGTATAATATCGCTTGCAGGTAAATCACCTAGTATAGGTGATAAGTTATCTGTTGGAGGAATAATAGCGGTACTATTATTTCAACAAATACAAAATATTGGTATGACTATTGGTCTTCTTCCAATTATGGGAATTACCTTACCATTTATATCATACGGAGGTTCATCACTTCTATCTTATATGATATTAGTTGGAATGCTATTTAACATATCAAATGATAGTTTAAGATTTAAAAATTAAAAAGAGGATTAATCCTCTTTTTTCATATTATTTTCTATTTCTTTTATTTCTTCGATTGTCTTACATGATACTTTAGAAATATATTCATAGTCAGTATTTTCTTTAAGCATATTCTGTATCATCTCAATAGTTTTTTGTTCAATGCCTTCTGCGCGACCTTCTGCGCGACCTTCCGCACGTCCTTCTGCGCGGCCTTCTTCGCGGCCTTCTTCGCGGCCTTCTTCAAGTCCTGTTTTTCTTGCATCTTCTTTAACATTATGTTCAACTAAAGCATCCATCTTTTCTTTTTCCCAGTAATGAATATTATATAGTAGTTCCTCATTAGTCATAGCAATCACATCCTCCATAAATTTACTTAGTTCTTTTTCAGTTAATATTTTACTCATTATCTCATATAGTTCTGTATATTTTGTGCTCATTAATCCTGCCATAAATATTTCTGAAAACTTCATTTCTTCACCACCATTATAATATAAGTCATAAAAATATGCAAGATTTGCTGAATACTTTTCTATTCTATCAGAGGTAATTACATCATTTATTCGATCATATTCTACTATATTAGATAAACCAACATCTTTATCCTCTTCATCACTAGCATTTAGATTTAATTGATATAAATACTCTGTATCAAAGTCTTCAATATAATTATCATTAACTTCTAATCTTAAAGTATCTATTCTTTCTAAATATAAATCATTTCTTATTTTTACTGTTTGATATTTTTTTCTATTTACTTCAATCTGAATTAAATATTTACTACCAAACTTAACTTTAATATCGACAACTCTGCCTTTTTCTTTTATATTTCCTTTAATTAATTCTTTATCTAAAAAGACAATAGAATTATCTTTATCTATTTTTAAATTCATCAAATCAATAAGAAACTTTTCTAATATGTTAGCGTTTTTCTGCATAACAGATTTAAACATAAAATCTCTAGTTAGGGGAATAAATTTTACCTTCTTATCTATTTCTTTTAAATAATTTAAGTCTATTTTTTCTTTTAGCATATAATCCTTCTTTCCATCACAAATTGAACCCATTGCTATTCTTTATGATAATTAGTTTCATTTCATATATGTACCTCCTCATAGTAATATCAGTCAAAAGGTACCTATTTTTGTAAAAATTTGATAAATTTCTTTAAAAATTATTTATTTTGATACACTTGTATGTCAAATTTATGTAAAGCGAACAAAAAACACATACAAAAAAAGACTCTCAATAGAGAATCTTATTTACTAATAAAATATAACATTAATTATTATTATAGAAATTATAATGCATAATAGATCAGCCAGTAACCCTACTATTAAAGCATATTTCATTTTTTTTATGTTAATGCTACCAAAGTATAATGAAATAATATAAATAGTAGTATCCGTAGATCCTCCTATTACACTAGATATTCTACCTATATAAGAGTCAGGATGATATTTACTTAAGATATCATTTAAGATAACGATAGAACTAGAACCAGATACAGGTTTCATTAAAGCAAGAGGTAGTATTTCACTTGGAAAAGAAAAAAATTTTAATAAAGGACTGAATAATTTACCAATATCAAGTAGTAAATTACTATTAGTTAGTATTGTAATAGCTATTACCATTGCAAATATTGTAGGAAATAATTTGAATGTTACATTAATTCCTTCTTTTACCCCTTCAATAAAAGTATCAAAAATATCTACTTTTTTATATAATCCATATATAATTATAAACACAACCATTATTGGTACTAAATAATTACACATATCTTTTTCTCCATAGAAGGTAAAATAATCTATCTATTATTAAAGCAAATACAACCGATAAAAAAGTTGTAATAATAGAGGCACTAATTATTTCATTAGGATTAGATGAACCATTTAACACTCTAAGACTAATAACAGTAGTAGGAATAATAGTAACTGATGCTGTATTAATAACTAAGAAAGTAATCATACTTCTCGAAGCAACATCACTATTATTATTTAATCTTTTTAATTCCTTCATTGTCTTTAATCCAAAAGGAGTAGCAGCGTTCCCTAGCCCCATCATATTCATAACAATATTTAAAGATATATAACCAATCGCAGGATCACCTTTGGGTATTTCAGGAAATAAGAATCTTACTAAAGGAGATAGTTTATTAGATAGAATATCAAGTAGTCCACTTTTCTTAGCTATATTCATTACTCCAAGCCATAAACAGATAATACTTCCAATACTAAATATCATATCAATAGATTTAGTACCACTAGTTATAAGAGTATTAGATAGATTAGTGTCTCCTTTATATATAGAGTAAAGTACCCCTATTAAGATAAAAAAAGACCATATATAATTAATCATTAAACCACTCTTTTATCCTAGTAAAGAAATTTTTCTTTTCTTTTTTATTATTATTCTTTATTATAAAAATATCTTCTTCATTTATTAAATAATTATCTAAATAAATCTTAATTACACCTATTTTTTCATTATCAGTAATATTCTCCTTCTTATCTAAAATAATATGACTTGTAAGAGATTTAGTTTCATTATTCTTAAGGGGTATATATACATCCCTCTTTATATATAAAGTATCATTATTATAATAAGATTCTCCTGGCAAAACAAATTTATCTTTATTTAATACTTTATAAGAATCATAATTATCTTTAGCATAATTATATAGTTCTAAATGCGTATTCCAATCATCTGAGTCTCTTATGGTTACAGCAATTAAATTCATATTATTAATATTGGCACTAGATACCAAGGTTCTTCCTGATTCTTCGGTATAACCAGTTTTACCACCAGTAATAAAATCATACTTAAGTAATTTGTTTTTATTATTCCATATATATGTTTTCTTATTAGTAGTTACTTTATATTTCTTAGTACTAACTATTTCTCTATATATATCATATTGCATAGCATATCTGGTAAGAAGAGCCATATCATATACCGAAGAATAGTTACCACTAGGAGTAGGAAGACCACTAGGGTTATAAAAGATGGTATTCTTCATACCTATTTCTTTAGCCTTATTATTCATCATCTTAACAAATTCTTCTTCACTACCACCAACATATGTTGCAATCATACTCGCAGCATCATTACCACTTCTAAGCATAAGTCCATATAACAAATCTTTTAATGTTATCTCTTCTCCTTCTTCAATATAAATACCCGATCCGTATGCTTTCTTAATTGAAGAATCCACTACTACTAGATTATCTAATTTACCAGATTCAATAGCAAGAACACAAGTCATTATCTTTGTAATAGAAGCTATTAATCTCTTAGAATCCTTATCTTTAGAAAGTAGTACTCTACCAGTATTAGCATCCATTAATATATAAGAATAAGCACTATTAGTAGAAGCTTCTACTCTTCCTACAAATATAATTAATAATAATAAAAATAATAATTGTTTCTTCATATAATTCACCTATTTAATTTTATTATAAAAAAAAGAAATAATACTTTTAAATTATTTCTTATAGTTAAAAATTACTAAAATAGTTCTGAATGACTGCCAGTAGAAACAAGTACTAAAATAAGTTCATTATCTATATATTGATAAACTAATAACCAATCTTGGTTCAATATGACATTCACCACAATTTTTATAATACTTACTATTAACTAGCATATGATTCCTATATTTTTCTTCTAATTATAAGCCATTAGCTAATTTATTTACAACATACTTTAATTTTTTAACATCCTTGCCTTGTTTTTTTATTTTCTTATAATTCCTTTTAAAATCACTAGTATATTTAATTTGATATTTTACTTTAGTTTTAATATCAATCATCACTATCTAAGTCCTCAAATAGTTCTTCTACCGAATTATAAGACTTATATTTGTCAGGATGCTTCATCATATAATCTACTTCCTTTAATGCTTTTTTTAATTCTTTACTAGGTTTAGGCTCTTCTATTTTAAAAGGAATACTAGATGTTTTAACACATTTAGTTAAAAACATGTTTATTGCTGTGCTCATATTTAAGCCTAAATTTTTAAATAACATGTCGCTCTCTTCTTTAAGTGTGCTATCTACTCTAACATTTAAATTAGTAGTATTAGAAATGCTACTCATAATATCCCTCCTCTTGCTAACATTATATTATATTTTAAGTAATTTGTCAACATATTTTCATTACTCTGTCATTACAATATCATTATGTTTATCTATTATAAAAATATTTATAATAGAATGAAATTTTTAAAAATATCTCTTTTGATATTGAATTTTTTCCAATATTGTTTTATTCTAATAATAGAGGTGTTATAGATGAAGAAGATATTATTAATTATTCTAACAATAGTATTTAGTATTACGTTAGGTATCTTTATATTTCTAAATATTAAAACTAATTCTTTATCTAAAGAAAATAATAAATTAAAAGAAGAAATAAATAATATTACTAGTAATAACACTACTATTAAAGAAGAAAATACTAATAATAAGGATAGAATAGATAATATTAAAAAAGAAAAAGAAAATATATTAAAGGAAGAAGAAGTATGGAAAGAAACAAAGGAAAAACTAGAAAAAGCATTATCTTAGTACTTATATTACTTACTCTATCTGTATGTATATTATCATATTTAAGTTATAACAAATATATAAAATATAATAATATCTTAAAAGATAATAAAGAGTTAAATACTAAAATAAGTACTTTAAAGAAAGAATATGAAGAAGAAGAGAAAATAAAAAGTAATTTACAAGAAGAAGAAAATAGCCTTAATAACAAAGAAAAAGAAATAGTAAAACTAAAAGAAGAAGTATTTAGTTTAGCTAGTAATTTAGAAGAAAAAATAACTAATAATGAATCTAATTATAAAATAGCATATATAACATTTGATGATGGACCATATCATTCTACTGATGAAGTACTAGATATCTTAGATAAATATAAAGTAAAGGCAACATTTTTTACGATTGGTTTAGATAAAGATATTTGTTATGATAATAATAATTATTCTTGTGCTGAAACTTATAAAAAAGAAGTTGATAGAGGGCATACGATAGCTAATCACACTTATACTCATGCTATCTTTAGAGGACTATATAATAGTACTACTTCATTTATAAATGATGTAAAAAGACAAGAAAAACTAATTGAAGAAAGAACAGGATATAAAACAAATATCGTAAGATTTCCCGGAGGTAGTTCTACTGCGGGTAATCTAAAAAATAGTATTACAAATGAACTAAAAAATATGGGCTATGGATGGGTCGATTGGACTGCTAATGATGGTGATGGTGGATATGTTCCAAATACTACTGTAGCTTGGACAAACTTTACTAACTCAATAAATGAAAATATTGAAGTAGTATTATTCCATGACTATAGTAAAATAACAATATCTATCCTACCTAAAGCAATAGAATACTTGCAAGAAAATAATTATATAATACTACCCCTATTCTATAATAGTATTAAAGTTAATAAATAGAAAAAGCGAATTATTCGCTTTTTATTTTTTTATTCATGTGCCTTACGGCTAACAGTTTATTTGTATCGCAAATAAACATACTTCTAATTAGGATAGTCCTTTATATATTTTTTATGTTTTATAAAACTATATATATTAAATTCTTCATTACTAGCAATTCTAACTAATTCATCTAAAGAAGCATTCTTAACTACTTCTATATTAATATTAAATAAAGGATTATGAGACTTAGAAATTTCATAATATCTAATTAAAGCATCCCTTAATTTATCATAATCATATTCCATAATGATCTCCTATTAAAAGTATTTAGTTATAATACCCATAATAAAATTAAGTATTGAAAATATTATACCTATAATACATAATATGTTAGATAATTTTACATTATATTTATTTTTATTCTTACTATTCAAATAAATACCTATTATTCCAATAATAAAGCCAATTAGCCAACCTATTACTAAGTTATTAATACTACATATTAATAAACTACATATAATTGATATAATACCTAGTATTATTCCTAATTTATAATTACTTTTCATTTTATTCATCATTCTCTATATATTCACTTTCACAAGTTAGATTAATTTTTAACCCCTTTAAAGTTTTCTTATCACCATTACTTACAATATAAGTAGCATGTGCTTCAGTATTATTTAAATTATTTAAATTAGATAATGCTTTTTCTGTCATAGGATTAGTAACAGAGCAAATACTAAGAGCAGTAAGTACTTCAGGAAGTGTTAGCCTAGTACCACTACTTATTTCTTTTTTTAATTTAATCATAGGTTCCAATACGTTAGGAGAAAGTAACTTAATATCATCAGGTATATCACTTAAATATTTAATAGCATTAATAATAGCACTACTAGGAGCAGTAAGTAGTTCTGTCTGTTTACCAGTAATTATCTTATTTTTTACTTTAATAGCAAGTACTGGTACTCCCTCTTTTTCTTTCTTTTCTAATGATGGTTTAACGACATCTAAATAATATTCATCTACTCCTAGTTCATTCATAATAAGTTTGATTCTCTTATAAGCATCAATATCAGATAATCCTAATTTATAATTATTCTTTTCATTATAATATCTTCTTACTATCTCTTTAGTAGCGGCTTCTTCAATTACCTTATTATCGATAATACACTTACCTATTACATTAACTCCCATATCCGTAGGAGAATAATAAATATCTTTCTTACTTACTTTACTTAATATAATTTTAAGTACTGGAAATAATTCAATATCTCTATTATAATTAACGGCCTTTATATTATATTTTTCTAAATGAAAAGGATCAATCATATTAACATCTTTAATATCCGCTGTTGCAGCTTCATAAGCTAAATTAACAGGATGTTTAAGAGGTAAATCCCATACCGGAAATGTTTCAAATTTAGCATATCCAGCATTTACTCCCCTTATATTTTCATGGTATATTTGGGATAAACAAGTAGCTAGTTTACCACTTCCAGGTCCTGGAGCATTAACTAGTATTAAAGGCTTAGTAGTCTCAATATAAGGATTAGCCCCATATCCCTCTTCACTTACAATGGTATCAACGTCTGTTGGATAACCCTTTGTAAATGTATGAATATAAGTCTTAATACCATTTCTATTTAACTTATTAATAAATTTATCAGCACTTACTTGATTCTTATATAAGGTAATAACAACACTATTAACATTAAATCCCATCTTCTTTGAGTTGTTTATAAGTTTTAATACTTCATTATCATAAGTAATACCATATTCTCCTCTTACTTTATTTCTTTCGATATCTCCAGCATTAATACAAAAGATAATTTCTAAGTCATCCTTTAGTTCTTTAAACATATTAATCTTAACATCACTCTTAAATCCCGGAAGTACTCTAGATGCATGACTATCATCAAATAGTTTACCTCCTACTTCTAAATATAATTTATCAAATAATTTAAATCTTTCTCTTATCTTTTCGCTTTGTAATTTAACATACTTTTCATTATCAAAACCTTTTTTCATAATATATTACAACTCCTTCTTAACTTCATTTGATATTTTATTAATATAATTAATAGACTTTAAGTATTCTTTCTCTATTGAAATTAATTCCTTTACCTGATACTTTCTATATTCCATTTTTGCCTTTTCAATAGCCATATCATGAATTATCCCACCACCTAGTTTTTTCGGCCTTTCATCATCTATTGTAAACCCTTTTATAATATACTCTTTAATTTTTTTCAGTAGCCCATTTTCTAAATCTGACACCTTCATAGTACCTAACACGATATCCAACACTTATAACAACATCAAGACTATAAATCGTTACTGATTTATCATAATTTGCAATGTTATTTTTTTCGACATTGCTTTTCTCATCAAGTTCACCTTCTTTAAATACATTATTGACGTTATTAGTTATTGTACTTCTCGCTTTTCCAAATACCTTTGCCATTTATTCTAGTGTTAACCAAACAGTTTCATTTTCAAGATTAACATCTAGTTTAATATTTCCATCCTTCGATTCATAAATATCTTATTTATCTTTTCTAAAATATTATTCTTCGCAAAACCACCCCTATCTGTCATCTTAATTCTTACAAAATAATTATATAATAATATTATTATGTAAGTCAATAACATTTTTATATTTACATACATTTGTTCTAGAATATATATTGAAAAATAGAATAACTAATTTTTAGCTATTCTATTTTTCAATATGTTTATTAATGAACTCTACATAATTTTAATGCTACTGTTTTACTTTTTTAAATGTGGGCTTAAGTCTAAATTAGTTCACAAATAGTTTTTAATTAAATTAGTATCAGTATTTTTTCACTTAATATGTTATTAGGCTTCATACTAGGATTAACAATGATTGCGACTTAAATTACATCTTTAGCTTTCTGACCTTAGGTTTCTCCTGCTTTTGTCCTCTATAGTATTTTCTAATTAAAGATTCAAATTTTGAGTCATCATCCATTATATCCATACCGCATTGATCTAAATATCTAAATATATTTTCCTTATAGGTTTGCATTTCAATCAACTCTTTACCAGAAAAAGTTTTATTAATTACATCTTCTATTTTTAGCCTTAATTTTTCACATCTTTCACGTTCTGCTCCTGCATATTCTTCATATGGAGGAAGTAACATATCTAAATTCAACCCAAAAATCATCACAAAATATCGCTTCTTTCTTTGCGCTATATATATTACTACATTTTTTTACTATTGTCAAATTACTATAGCAACGACAAAATATACAAACCCATTCAAATATACTTGATTATATTTAAATATTCGATTATAATAAAAATCATTATAATGAAAGGTAGATGATAACTAATATGTATAGTCAAAAAGAGATAATTGAAAGTGTGATTTATTTGAAACAGAAATTTACTGAAATTTCAAAGAAAGGATATAAAGGGAATATGCAATGGGTATTCTTCTATTGGAAGAACATTAGAAAATGAACTTGGTTTGGCAGAAAACGAATTTGGAATACCAGATTATGATGGCATTGAAATAGAAACGCGAAGAACATATAGTAAAAGTGCAATTACTTTGTTTAATGCTACTCCTGATGGAGATGAACTTTTCGAAATAGAAAGACTAAAAAATGCATACGGATATCCTTGCAAAAAAGATAGAAGATTTAAAGTTCTTTATGTAGAAGCATATGGTAATAAATCGATTTTTGCTGGTATTAAATACCAATATAAAATTGAGATTGATAGAGCCAAAGAAAAAATATATCTATGTGTCCATGATCGCAATAATAATATTATAGAAAGAAAAGTTTCATGGTCATTTAATTATATCAAAGAAAGATTATTGTTAAAGCTAAATTATTTGGCTGTAATAAATGCCTGAGATAAAAAAATTGATGGTAACGATTGTTATAAATATTATAAGGTTTCTTTTTACAAATTAATTAGTTTTAACAAGTTTATTGATTTGTTAGAAAATGGGACAATTAAAATAGTAATAAAAGTAGATATACATACAGGAAAAAGCAACTATGGAAAAACATACGATCATGGGTGTGGTTTTCCATTAAAGAAGAGAACTTAACAAAACTATTTAAAAAGTTAATTATATGAATGTTTAGCATGAGCATATGCCTTTCTTTTTTATAATGCAGAGGGGCAAGTTTGTATACAAGAAGCACTATGCTTGGGGCAAAAGAAAAAACCTTATAAAAGGTTTATTTTAGTCTATCTGGTCGGGAAGACAGGATTTGAACCTGCGACCTCTACGTCCCAAGCGTAGCGCTCTACCAAGCTAAGCTACTTCCCGATAAATGGTGGAGAATGAGGGACTCGAACCCTTGACCCTCTGCGTGCAAGGCAGATGCTCTAGCCAACTGAGCTAATTCCCCACGGACAATATAAATTATAACAATAATTTATATTGATGTCAATACTTTTTAATTAGTTTTGTTTAGTTTCTAATTAGTTTTGTTTAGTTTCATATACACTAACTTGTTTTCTATCTTTACCAAGTCTAGAATATTTAACATAACCAGAAATAGTTGAATATAAAGTATCATCAGTACCTCTTCCAACATTAGTTCCAGGATGTATTTTAGTTCCTCTTTGACGATAAATAATAGAACCAGCAGTTACATATTCGCCATCAGATGCTTTTGCACCTAATCTTCTACCAGCAGAGTCTCTTCCATTACTAGTAGATGATTGTCCTTTTTTATGAGCAAATAACTGTATATTAAATAACATTAATTTATTCATTATTTTCCTCCTTAATTTGTATGTTCTTAGGATATGCTTTTTCTAACTCTTTTAAGTTAAATATCATATTATTAATGATTTTAGTTGTTACTTCGTCACTTTTTAATACTTTAATATTTAGTCCATTCTTATCTTCATAAGATAAACTATTTTCATCTATTAATAAAGATGCATTAACCGAAGTTATTACTGTACTACTTACCGCAGCACATACAATATCTTTCCCAAAATCATCATATAAAGCATGTCCTTTGACGATGATATTTTTTATAATACCATGTTCTTTTGTTAGTTTTACTTTAATCATAAAACTCACCTACTTAATTTTCTTAATCTCTACCTTAGTATATGGTTGTCTGTGGCCTTTCTTAACTCTTGTAGATCTCTTATTTGGTTTGTATCTAAAGATTTTAATTTTCTTTTGTTTACCTTGTTTAACGATAACGCCTTCAACTTTAGATGAAACATAAGGATTACCTACAACACCACCAGCCATTAAAACTTTATCAAAAACAACTTTGTCTCCTTCAGCTCCTTCTAGTTTTTCAACATAGATAACAGAACCTTCAGCTACATAATATTGTTTTCCACCAGTTTCAATAATTGCTTTCATTTTCTTACCTCCTTACATATATTTTTAAGACTCACTCTTAAGGTGCTACATATGTAGTCTTCTTAACCTTTTCAATGTGGTTGAGTAATCAACTCGAGGTCTTCAAAACAATACAATTTTATCATAAAAATATTATCTAGTCAAATAAATTAATACTTTTTCTTAAAAAAATTCTCTAAATATTCTTTTTCTTCTTCTATTTTGCCATTATACTTAAAATAATGTCTTCTATTCTTATACATTTTATTCATATTATTTATTATTTTATCCTTCTTATAATTATATTTATAGAGATATCTTTCTAAGAGAAATCTATTATAAATAAAATTTAATTCTTTATAAAATTTATATATATTATTTAGAAGTACTCCTATTACCATAATAATACTATAATTCTTATCAAATATATTACTATATAAAAATATGACTATTGATATAAAGGATATGATTATTGTTAATTTATTAGCTAAATTATAATTAAAGTATTTAGATAGGATTAAGTTTACTATTTTAGAACCATCTAATGGAATAATAGGAATAATATTAAAAATAAGCATACTTTTATGATACAGATAAAATAAATTATATATATATTCTCTTATAATATTATTCTTATATAAAAAAAGAACTAACATAAAATACATAGATTGAAATATTAAACCAGATATAGCTACAACTATATCATTATTTATATTAGTATTTATTTTCTTATCTATTTTAGTTAATCCCCCATATGGATATATTATTATTTTATCAATTTTATATTTATAATATAAAGCAAGTAATGCATGACCCAGTTCATGAATTATTATTAATGAAGTAAATATTATTAAGTTAGAAAAATGACCTGTTAATACTAATCCTAAAGCAAGTATTATATATGTATAATGAAAATTTATTTTAGTTAATAAATTCTTCATAATCTAAATAATTATCATCCTTGCTAAAAACTAAATATAAGTCATTTGAAGTTTCTCCAATAAAAGTATTTTTTTCAATGTAATCATATAATTTTAAAGATGTATTTGATATATTTCCATACCAATAATATATACCATCTAATGATTCTATGATAATAGTATTACCATAGTGCTCTTTATATCCAATAAATACGACCATTCCTTCTTCTAAGGATGGCACTAAATAATTAGATTCTACTTCAAGATGAACGCCATCATAGTATTTTTCTTTTGATATATAATTAATCTTTTCATTAAAGACAAGAGAAGTATTTTCTTCTTTTATTTTAGGAAGAACTCCTCCTAAATATTTATTATAAAATTTTTTAATTTTCGTAAAAGATATACTATCACTATAAATATATTTATCAATAATATTCTTAAAATCAGTATTTGATTTATAAAATATAGCAATAGAAAGAAATAATACTATAACTACCATTGTTCTAATTAGCAATCCTTTTAAATAGTTCTTCTTAGGTTTAGGAGTACTTCTATTAATTATGTTTTGATACTTACTAGGATCTATTTCATTCATATTATCACCAGTAAAGTATATGTAATAAAAGAAAAAAAAAGAAGTATTTACTTTCTTTTTCCAAAAAATCTTTTCTTAGCCTTTTTAGAAACAACATCTATTTTTACTTCTTCCTCTTTTTTTGTATCTATTAATAACTCAATTTCTTCTGTTTTATCTCTAAATATAATTTTATCTTCTTCAGATAACGTATCAAAAAGATAACATATAAAACCTTTAATACTTGTTCCACCATTAAAGCATAAAGGTAATTCGGAAGTCATGAAATACTCCTCTTTTTCATTTTTTGATAAGAAAACTGGTTCATATCCTGCTTCTTTAAGGTACTCTATATCACTATTTGTCAAATTATCTTTTGGTTCATGATGCAATTCGCCATTTCTAATTACTTCTTCATATTTAACATATGGTAAAATTAATACCTTTTTAATATTCATATTATCCATGTTGTTCACCTCCCCTGAATACATTTTTTTATCATAAATAATGATTATTTTAAATATCTAATTTTTATATTATTATCAAATTCTCCTTCAAAGAAAATTGCTTTTATTTCCTTTGTATCATAAACAAGTACTAAGCTTCCTCTTTCAATATACATTTTAATTATATTATCAAAATCAGTAACTATTCTACTTATATATTCATTTTTCTTTCTTTCAATATCTTTTTTGGTAAATGATATATTAGTATTTTTATCTATTACAATTTCATTATCATCTATTAGAATATCGTCATTAAATATTTTTTCACAAATATACTCTTTAGTATAATTATATTTATTTAACAAGTCATCAGTAGTAAGTACTTTCATTGTTTTTAAATCAATATTAAATGTTATGATATAATTTCTCATATTATCATTATAAATATTCTCATCAAAGACAAATTCTATTTCGTAGTAGACTGATAAGATAGTATCATTTACTATTGTCTTAATCTTACTATTTACTGTATTTAAATTAGTATGTTCTACTTTTTCTATTTCATTATAATATCTTTTAATATAATTAATTATTTCTTCTTCTTCCTTAACAAAATCCTTAGTTAGATTTTCATCAATATTTTTAAATATAACTTTATCGACATTCGAAGTACCAAATACATCACTATAACTATCTAAAGTAACTGAAGATACCGTTATATAATCATTTACTTCATAATCTATATAAGTATTCTTTTCTTTAACTTCTTTATATCCTTGATACTCAAACAATTTATATAAAAATACTCCCATTAATATTAAAAATAGTCCACCACATAATACTAAAATCTTTGCTTTTTTATCACTCATAATAACCTCTTTTCTAAATATATTATAGTATAAAATTACTTAATTGTAAAGAACAAAACTGAATTAAAATTCAGGCCATCACCTCACGGTGATGTGATTTCTCCTTCTAAGACCAAGTATTCTTGCTTCTCCAGAGACTTAAAATCCGATAGTCGCTACCGTACTCTATACTAACTTAAGAGAAATTTTGTTCCTCCTAGATTTTTATTTTTTCTATCTTAATTAAATACTTCTTTCATATATAACTTTAGTCCTTCAAACATGATATTTATACTTGCATTAAAATCTCTATCTAAAGTATTATTACATTTATTACACTTATATGTTCTTTCACTTAGATTTTTATATTTTTTATCAACATTTTCGCATACACTACATGTTTGGCTACTTGGATAATAGGTACTTATTTGATAAAAATATTTACCTTTTAATTGGGATTTATAATTAAGTTGTCTTAGTATTTCACTAAATGATGCATCTGTAATTTCTTTAGATAAATCTTTCTTCATTATCATACTTTTAGTATTTAATCCTTCTGTACTTATAACATCATAATTATCAGTTATTTCTTTAGTTATTTTATGTAGATAGTATTTTCTAGCATTAGATAATTTTATATATAATATATTTAGTTTTTCTTTGCATTTATAGTAATTTTTACTTCCTTTTTCTTTTCTAGATAATTCTCTTTGTAATCTCTTTATTCTTTTTTCATACTTTTCTATATATTTATTATTATCATAGATACTTCCATCTGATAAAGTAATTAGTTTCTTTATTCCTAGATCTATTCCTACCACTTCTCTTACTTCTTTTTTAGTTATGTCTGGTACTTCTACCATAACGCTAACATAGTATTTATTATTTCTTTCTCTTGAGATAGTAGCATTTATTATTCTGCCATTTATTTTATCTAAATTACGATATCCTCTTATTTCTACTTCTTTTAGTTTAGGTAGTTTTATTACTCTTTTATTTAAATCTACCTCGATATTACAATAATTTTTATCTTTATATTTTCCATATATAGCACTAGTCATATAACTATTCTTATCATATTTACTTTTATATTTAGGATATCCAAAGTTATTATTAAAGTGTCTCTTTAGATTATCATCTAAATGAAATATTGCCTTTCTAATTATAATAGAATCTACTTCTTGTAAGAAAGGTTTTTCATATTTTAAATTATTTGTATAATCTTTAATATTAGTATAAGGAGTTTTATAACCAGCTTCTTTATTACGTGATAAATAGTAATTATATACAAATCTACTACAGCCAAAAGTTTTATTAATTAATTCTCTTTGATTATCATTTGGATATAATTTAAATTTATACGCTTTGTACATAACCATCACCCTCTCATACTTACAAAAAAAGTATATCAAATTCTACTAAAATAGTCAATATGTTTGATACAAATGTTCGCGAAATTTATCGTATTTATAAAAGCACTTTCCTTATAAATAAAAAGAATTCTTTTAAAAGAAAAAAAAGAAAAATAATTTTTTTCTTTTTAAATTCCCTTTTCATCAGGTGAAGCAATAATTAAATTAGATGGTTGTTTCGGACTAGCATCAAATGAAATCTCAACATTTCTTATAACTTCTTCATCAAAATTATCCCAAGCAGTAACCTTTACTAATAGCAAAACAGATTCTCCTGCTTTTAATGTCGACTTATTTCCCTCAAGGGTAGCAGTTATACTAAAATCCGAATTATTTATATCCTTAAATTGATTACCATCATTGTCCGAAACAGATACAGATATGTTATTAATAACCGCATATAAATAAGAACTCATATTAGTAATTGTATATTCAATAACCACATAATCACCTGCATACTGCAAATCAGTGATTTCAAAATTTGCTTTTGTAGGATCTTGAAGATCAATACCTGCAGTAACAGTAGCATTTCCTTCTTTATTTCCTTCTTTAGCATCTGTAAATCTAACATCAAAGTCCGCAACTTTAGATTTAGCAGTACCACTAATAGATAAACTAACGCCACTAACAGAGGCATAAACAACTCCAATAGATAATCCTAATAAAATAACTACCAAAAACCCAACTACACTTTTGCTTTTTTTCATAAACTCTTGCTCCCTTCAATCATAAATAATGTTATCATATTTTATTTTTAAAGTAAATAAGTTTACAAATATTTTAAATGAGTTTACACATTAAGTGTAAAGGAAAAAAATCTTTAGAAATCTAAAGATTTATATATTATTTACAAACATAGGGAGTATTTCTTTAAGTTTATCTTCTCCTGTCACCTCAGAAATAATCTTAATATTGTCATTTTCTTCTACTGTTACAAGCTTAAAATTATTCTCTATATCAGTTTCCATAGTATTTATCTTTGCAATATAATAATATTCAATATTATTATATAATACTTTATCTAAAACTAAATATTTTTCTCCATTACCCAAAGTAACAACTTTATCTACATTTAGCATTTTATCTATCCCCTTTAATTACTAGTCTCTGGAAAGCCCAAATTATCTTCACTATTATTTAAATTATCATTAATTACAGGAATATTAATATTCGGAAAATCACTAGTTTCTATCTTAGAATCAGATACAGGTATCCAAAAAGAATTACTATTTTCTCCATTATTATTATCTAATCTAGGTATTAGTTCATCTAAATTGTTATCTGCAACTTCACTATTTATTTCTTCATTATTATTTTCAAAAGAATTAGCACCTTCTACTGGAAGTTCACGATTTTCTTCTTTTTCTTCCGAAATAGTATTTAATTCACTTAAATCATTATTATTATCAGTAATTAAATCAAAATTGTAATCACTACTCATCGTTTCAGTGTTTAATTTTTTATTAACTTTGTCTCTTACACTTGCACCTTTTAATTTAGCAAGACCAACATTTAAAGTAGGTGGATAATCGTTAATAGCTACTATTTCATATGGATTATATTCTCTATTAACTATTTTATCTTCATTTTTTTCAAGAATATCAAGTGAATTAATTGATACATCAGTTTCTTTTTCATCATACTTATCAACTAAATTATATTCACTAAGTATAGCAAGTATTTCAGGTTCCTTAGTAATTTCTTCAAGTTCTTTTAATCTTTCTTCTTTAAAATCAATTCTACTTGTATAATTAGCTATATTATCAAGAATTTCTTTCTCGTTATTAAGTATTTTACCTTGTTCTAACATTACACTTTCAAAAGGAAGAAGGATATCACTTTCAACATTAATGCTCTTTCTTTCTTCAAACAAATTATTGATAACATCTCTCTTTTCAAGAATATCTTTAAATTCATCTTCAAAATTAATAACAAGTTTATATATCTTAAGAATAATTTCTCTATCCTTCCATAAAGAATAACTTTTACTAGCCTCTTCAATATAAGACTCATATTCATCATCCATACCACTAGATAATAAACTATTCACACTTTCTTTAGTAATATCTAGTGTTTCTTTTGTATCTTTAGCTTTCTTACTAACTTCACTTAAAATATCAATAATATTTTCTTCTTCAATACTACTATAATATTCATCAGAACTTACACTAGTAACAAAGGAAGAATAAAGCTCATCTTCTAATATTTTATTTTTTTCTAAATATTCATCTCTCTTTTTTTCTTCTTCATTAAGTTTTTCTACAAGATTTTCTTTATTCTCTTTTATATCTTCAATTTCTTTTGTTGTATCTAAGTATTTAGTAATATATTTAAGTCTTTCTTTCTTGTTATTAAGCTCCGATTCCGATACAATAAGTTGAAGATTCTTAATATATTTACCCGTAGTTCGATGAAAATCACCTGCTAGTGAACTTCTTTTTTCTAATCTATCTTCAAGCAAATTAATTAATTTTTCAAGTCTTTCTCTTTCTTTTTCCAAAGTTTCTTTAGGTGAAATAAGATCCTTTAATTCTTTTTGAAACTCTTCATTATAATAAGCATCAATCTTTTGAGCATATTTTTCATAGTTATCTACTACTTCTTCCGAAGTACCTTCGCCTTTTGCATTATCAAGTTTAATTCTCATTTCAAATATTTTACATAAATTTTGAAATGTTTTTATAGAGTTTCCTTCCATAGTATCTCACCTTCTTCTTTATTCTTTTTAGGAAGTTTTTCTTCTTCTATTAATTCTGGTTTTAAATTATTATTCTCAATAACTGGAATATCATCAAAATCATTTATATCAAATTTAACTTCCTCTTTAGCCTCTTCCTTTTTATCCTTAATATCTATATCATCAAAACTAATTGATAAATCTACTGGATTAGAACTTTCAACAAATAAATCTTTTGTTTTATCATCATTCCAAAAATCATTATCAACTTCTACTTCTTCGGTCATTTCTTCTAAAATACTTTTTTCCTCAGGCTCTATATTAGGTTTAACCTCATCTTTCTTAGGAAAAATATCATCTATAGTCATATTTTTAAATGGATTAGTATATTCTTCTTTTTTAGTGCCAATAACAGTATTATCTTGAAGTTCTTTAACCTTACTTAATCTTTCATGTTGTTCTTTCATTCTTGCTTCTTCAATTAGTTTTTGTCTTCTTCTTCTTGAAGCTTCTAATTTTTGTTCTTCAAGTAGTCTTGCCTGTTTTTCTTGATATTCTTTTTTCTTAGCAAGTTTAATCTGCTCTTCTCTAATTCTATTCTCATTCTTAACAAGTTCATCTAAAACAACTTTAAATTCTTTTGAAGTATTCTCATCTTCTAATACTGTCATTCTCTCTCTCTTAATAAGTCTTTCGCTCTTTAAACTCTCATAAGTATCAATATCTTGTTTTTGTAATCTAATTGTATTAAGTTCTTTAGATAATTCTTCATTAATTTCTCGATATAAATCACTTTCTGGTATTTCCTTTAAGATACTATCTATTTCTTCTCTCTTACGAAGTAGTGAATCATAGTCTTCAGTTTTCTTATCATATATTTTCATTAATTTTAAAGCATATAACTCTTCATGATATTTATTATATTCTAAAGTAACTTCCGATAAAATATTGTCACATTCAAGTATCATATAAGTATTATTAATATCTTTAGCACTCTTTAAGTTTTCTCTTGCCATATCAAGTGCATATTTCAAAGTAGTATGTTTTTCTTCAATATCTTTTTCATTAGAAGTAAGTCCATATAAATTAAGTTTTTCAAAAGCTTTATTAACTAAATCTTCTAATTTATTTTCTAATATATCATCTAGTCTAGTATTAGCCTTTACATTACGAGAAGCTTCACTAATCTTAATATCAAGTGATTTCATCTCATTCATAATCTTTTCTTGTTCTTCTTTATTTTTCTCATATGTTTCTATAATATCTAATCTTCTCTTAAATATTGTAAGTTTATCTTCCCCTAAAAAAGTTGTAAGTTCTACTAGTGAACCAGTTATCTTTTTGTGCTCACTCTTTCTCTCATCCAAATATTTTCTTCTTTCTTCAATAATACTAATTAATCTTCTAAGTCTAGTTTTTTCTTCTTCAAATGATGCAGCTTCTTCGCCAAGTACATGCATATATTCTTCTTCATACTCTGTATTCGTCTCTAATAAAATTTGTTTCTCAATCTTATCCAATTGATCACATATTCTTTCTCTTGTACTTTCATCTTTTGCTAAGTCTAGACTACTTAGAAACATATCATATTGTTTTAATCTTCTAACTACTTCTCTATTAGTATAGTTCACACTAAACCACCTCTAGTATAATTATAAATTTTTTGTCTCCTTTTGTCAATTACTATTTCTTATTTTCTTTTAATAAACCCCGATATAAATATTAGTATAATTAAAATATACATTATAATTCTAATATCATTAATAATAATAAATATCAAACTAAGAATACTACTAGTTAAACAAAAAATTATCTCACTTTCTATTAAATAACCTTTTACATTAGTACTATCTATATCATATAAATTCTCTGTAACTACAATATCATATACCTTTAGAAGTAGTCCTTCTAAAAATACTATAATAAGCATTATATATTTACTAAATATATTGAGTTTTAATATCAATAATATACATAATAATATATTAAAATATTTAAAGTATTTATTATCATCTACTTTTCTGACAAAGAAATAAGTAAATATACAAGAAGACAACCCTATTATAGAAGAAGTAATACCTACATATTTAATACTATTATTAATAAATAAAAAAATATATAATGGTTCTATTGATAAGAATATACTCTTACCTTGTTCTAAGATATAAAATATCTTCTTATTTATATTTATTTTATCAAATTTAATATTACTTTCTTCCTCTCCAATATCCATTTTAAGTATTGGAATAATACTAATAAAAGACACAATAATAACCATAATCGAAAGAAATAAAGTACTCTTGCTTTCTATATAACCTGATACTAAAGAAGATATAATAATAGCCATATTTGTATAAATAATAATATTACCAATATTATTCTTCTTTTTTTTACTTAAAGACTTAATAGCAAGATAATGTCTAATACTATGATAACTATATGTTCCTATACTATATATAATACTAAAGATAATTAAATTAAATATACTCATATTCATAATACTCATATAATAAAAACTAATACTAAATAATATACTAGATATAATTAAAAGATATTTAATATTAATTTTACCTATTAAATAAATAGTTAAAGTACATATAATACTACCTATAAAATAAAAAATAGAATAAAAAATAAATATATCTTTAATACTATATCCCATTTTATATAAAATAACTGAAGAAAAAACATTACCTATATTTCTAGCTAATGTAGATATTAAAATAAAATAATTATATCTTTTAATATTATTCATATCTTCACCATTAATATTATGTATTTTTTTAATTTTATGATACAATATATCCGAGGTGTTTATGTTTAAATATAGTCTAGATAATAAAAGATATCATACTCTTAATTATTATTTTAAAAATAAATTTAATTCTAAAGTATTTAAAGTAAGTTTAAATGCAGGTTTTACTTGTCCTAATATAGATGGAACCAAAGGATACGGTGGATGCATATATTGTTCTAAATTAGGCTCAGGAGAACATGGAGGTAATCCGCGTATTGATTTAACTACCCAGTTCTATGAAGTAAAAGAAGTAATTGATAAAAAATGGCCAAATAGTAAGTATATAGCCTACTTTCAAGCAAGAACTAATACTTATGCTCCTCTTGATATTCTAAAGAAAAAATATGAAGAAGTATTAAAAATAGATAATGTAATTGGATTATTTATTGCAACTAGATGTGACTCAATAACTGAAGATACTCTAGATTACTTAGAAGAACTAAGTAAAAGGACCTTTCTTACTATTGAACTAGGTCTTCAGTCAATCCATGAATCAACATCTATTCTAATTAATAGAGGTCATACTCTAAAAGAATTTGATGACATGGTAAAAAAATTAAGAAAAAAGGGTATTAATGTCGTTGTTCATATCATTAATTCCCTTCCATATGAAACTGAAGAAATGATGTTAGATACCGTAAGGCACTTAAATACTTTAGATATTCAAGGAATTAAGATACATATGTTAAATATAACAAAAGATACTCCAATAGAAAGAATGTATTTAGATAATAAGTTTAAATTATTATCTAAAGAAGAATATATCGATATTGTTATAAAACAGTTAGAAATACTAAATCCCAAAATAGTAGTCCATCGAATAACATCAGATCCTGATAAAGATACTTTAATAGCCCCAGAATGGTTACTAAAAAAATTCTGTGTTCTTAATGATATCGATAAAGAAATGGTAAAAAGAGATACATATCAAGGTAAATATTATAAAGATTCTTTATAGAAGGATCTTTTTTTCTTTACGCTTCGCTAACAGTTTATTTGTTTCACAAATAAACATACTAGTATTAGATTATTCCTTTATTAATATCTTACACTAATACATATTCTTTAGATTTAATCCTTTTATCACTACAGTACTCCATAATAAATTTATTGCTCTTATCACAAAAACAAGTTTATTTTGACTTTTAACACTGTCTAATATTAGTCTAATAGAAATTTAACGTTCTCCTATTTTTTTAATTATTTCATAAGTTTTTAATATATAAATTTTATCTGATAGCTTATTAAAAAAAATTTGAGAAGTATCAATAGTCTTATTCATACTTATTAATTTTTGATTTTTTGTAATTAATTCCATATTTTCAATAAGAATTTTTGAAAATCTAGAATCATAATTATTAAATATAAAATTATCAACAGAATTATACATTAGTATTTTTGCTGCATTAATAACCCCTATACCATTAATGCCTTTAATATTATCGCTTTTATCTCCAACTAATGATTTAAATAAAACATATTGTTTTGGCAATATACCATATTTTTTAATAACTTCATCTTCAGAAAATAAAATACCCTTTTTTCCCCTAGGAACATATAAAAATATATTATTATCTACCAATTGTATGAAGTCAGAATCAGTAGAAACTATGATATATTGATTACCCTTATTCCTAAATATTATTGATGCTATATAATCATCAGCTTCATTATTTTCAACTTCTAAATACGAAACTTCTAAATATTCTAAAGCTCTTTTTATTAAAGGCAATTGAGAAAATGGATTTTCTTCTTCTGGAACATTTGTATAATCAATTCTATTTTGTTTGTAATTCAAATCAATTTTCAAGTTGTTATCTTTACTAGTTTGGCTATCAAAAATTACAATCAATGAATACGGTTTAAATTCATCAACAATTTTTTTTAAACTACCAATAAATCCAATTAGTCCTCTTATCTCTTTTCCTTTAGTGTTTTTTATAGAAGATGGTATTCCATAAAACATTCTAAACAACAAATTATGGCCATCTATTAAAACAATTTTCTTCATAAAGTAATCCTTTCTAAACCAAAAGATAGATATGATTAGATCATACCTATCCCTAGGCCCTAGTCCAAAAGACCAATAGTTTAAATTATTATAGTAAAACAATATAAAACAAAATATAATTAAAAATCTTTATATTAATCTTAATATATCATTAAATGTAACAAATATCATAAGAAGCATAAGAAAGGCAAATCCTATTCCATTAACCATTGCTTCTACTTTTACTGGAACTCTTTTTCTTCTTATCTTTTCAATTATTAAGAATACTACTCTACCACCATCAAATGCAGGAAATGGTAGTAAATTAATAAATCCTACATTAATTGATAAGTATGCCGTTAAATATAATAAATTTGATAGTCCTGCTTTTGATTCTTCCGATACTATTGTATAAATACCAATAGGACCAGATAAATCTTTAACCGAAGCTCTACCACTAAATAACTGTTTAATAGTAGTAAACATAAGTTTATATAAACTTAATGTAGTCTCACCAGCATATTTAATAGATGGTATAAATCCTTTATTAACTTTTGTATCTAATGCAATACCAATAACATATTTATCCTTTCCATCTTCTCCTACTACCTTATCAGGAGTTACTCTAACCGTTCTTTCTTTACCATTAGTATCCTTTAATACAAATTCCATTTCTTTACCTTCACTTGTCTGAAGATATAATTGTATTTCACTAAAACTAGATATTTTATCACCATCAATACTAACGACAGTATCACCTTTTTTAATACCAGATGCTTCCGCAGGCATACCAAGAGTAACATCACTAACTATTGGTTTAGTCGTGGCACTACCATATATTAAAGCCATTACAAATAACAATAGAAAAGCAAATATAAAATTATTCATAACCCCTGCAACCATAATTAAAAATCTTTGCCATACCGGTTTTGAATATAATTTTCTCTCTTCTGGTATCTTACTATTATCATCAGCATCTTCTCCGGCAAGTGATACAAATCCTCCAATTGGTATTAATCTAATGCAATATTCAGTCTCTCCCTTTTTCTTTTTAAAATGTAAGAGTTTTGGCCCCATACCAATAGAAAACTCATATACATATACACCAAACATTTTTGAAAAGATAAAATGTCCAAATTCATGAACCAAAACAATAGCCCCAAGTATTAATATAAACCATATTATTCCCATCTTAATTCCTCCTTAAAACAATAACATCATTATCATTAATCCAAGTGATACAAATATAACACTATCAAATCTATCTAAAATACCACCATGACCAGGTATTAAATTAGAGTAATCTTTCTTACCAAAATATCTCTTTATACTACTAAATACTAAGTCACCTACTTCACTAAGTACAGTAAGTATAAATGACATAATAATCGTATTAATAAGAGTCATATCATTTATAACAGTATAATAGTACATACTACCAATAAAAGTACCCATTAAAGTTCCTATAGTGCTACCTTCAATTGTCTTTTTAGGACTTATCTCTGTAAATTTATGCTTACCTATTAACATTCCCCCAATATAAGCATATGTATCAGTAATAAAAGAAATAATAAAAATATATATGCATTTATAAATACTATCTGCTCTCATATTAATAATTGTCATAAAAGAAAAAGCCATAAAAAAGATAATACCTAAAAAATAGAACGCATCATTAATATTATACTTATCTCTATCATCATAAAAGATAATAGGAATAATTAAACAAAGTATTGGAAGAACAATAAGTACTTTTATATCTATCTTATAAAAAATATTATTAAGTAAGAACAAACATAAAAATACATAAGAAATCCCCTTAATAAAAGTAATATTCTTTTTCTCATATTTAATATCAATTAATTCTTTTAATCCAAGAAGAGATGCTCCTGTCATAACAAGGGAAAATACTTTAGTTCCTAGTATGGCTCCTATTAAAAGTATAGATACAACAATTATAGCTCCTAATATTCTTTTCTTCATATCACACATCCTTTAACTAAGCTATCTTATAATCATCTTCTAATGAGAAGATAACATTTTCTTCTATCCAGTTCTTTCTAGGTTCTACCGCATCTCCCATAAGAACTGATACTCTCTTCTCTGCAAGTGCTCCATCAATTATATTAACTTTAATTAGCTTTCTCGTTTTAGGGTCCATTGTCGTTTCCCATAATTGCTCAGCATTCATTTCACCAAGTCCTTTATATCTTTGAACTCTATATCCCGTCTTACCCTTAGTTAAGTCTCTTAGCTCTTCATTCGTCCAAGCATATTCATGTTTACCACCATGACTTACTTTATATAAAGGAGGCATAGCAATAAATAGATGACCTTCTTCAATTAAAGGTTTCATATACCTATAAAAGAATGTAAGAAGTAAACACTGAATATGTGCTCCATCATCATCAGCATCGGTCATAATAACTACTTTACCATAATTAATATCTTTAACCGTAAAGTCAGTTCCAACTCCTGCTCCTATCGTATAGATAAGTGTATTAATTTCTTCATTCTTAAAGATTTCTTCCATTCTTGTCTTTTCCGTATTTAAAACCTTACCACGAAGTGGAAGAATAGCTTGTGTCTTTCTATCTCTTCCTTGCTTAGCACTACCACCAGCACTCTGTCCCTCTACTATAAATAATTCTTTTTCACTAGCCTTTTTACTTTGAGCCGGAGTAAGTTTACCAGATAAAAGCCTTTCCGTCTTTTTACCTTCTTTACCTTTTCTTGATTCTTCTCTTGCTTTTCTCGCAGCTTCTCTCGCTTCTTTACCTTTAATAGCTTTACCAACTATTTTCGTAGCTACTACTTTATTTTCTTCTAAAAAGAATTTAAGTTTCTCTGTTGTAATAGCCTCTACTATTGGTCTAGCCTGCGGAGTACCAAGTTTAGCTTTCGTCTGTCCTTCAAACTGAAGTAAATCCTCAGGTATTTGCACTGATATAACCGCAGTTAATCCTTCTCTTACGTCTGAGCCATCAAAAGTCTTATCTTTACCCTTAAGTAAATTATTAGTCTTAGCATAATCATTTAATACCTTTGTAATAGCAGTCTTAAAGCCAACTTCATGCGTACCACCATCGGTAGTCTTAACGTTATTAACAAAAGATACGATATTCTCAGAATAACTATCCGTATATTGAAGTGCTACTTCGACATTAATCTTATCTTTACTACTATTAAAACATAATACTTTATGTAAAGGATCTTTACTTTCATTTAAATATTCACAAAAAGCTTCAAGTCCATTCTCATACATAAACTTTTCACTTTTTCCTTCTATTTCATCTACTACCTCAATCGTAAGTCCACTAATTAGAAAAGCACACTCTTGCATTCTTTCACATATCGTACTAAAACTAAATGTAGTCGTAGAAAAAATACTAGGATCAGGTTTAAATTTAACCGTAGTACCAGTTCTATTAGTATCTCCTACTCTTTTTAAAGGAACTACTACTTTACCACCATTTTCAAACTTAATATAATATTCTCCGCCATCTCTTCTCGTAACGACTTCCATTACACTACTAAGAGCATTAACAACAGAACCACCAACACCATGAAGTCCTCCGGATACTTTATATCCACCTTCACTAAATTTACCACCAGCATGAAGTACTGTATAAATAACTTCTGGTGTACTCTTACCAGAAGAATGCATACCTACTGGTAATCCTCTTCCTTTATCTGTGACACTAACACTACCATCTCTATGTAATACTATCTTTAAATGATTACCATAACCATTTAAAGCTTCATCAATAGAATTATCTACTATCTCCCATACAAGATGATGAAGTCCTCTTTTATCCGTAGACCCAATATACATACCAGGTCTCTTTCTAACAGCCTCTAATCCTTCTAATATCTTAATCGAACTCTCATCATAAGTCTCTTTTTTTGCCATATCTATCACATCCTATTAATTTCCATACTAATTTTATCACAAAACTTCTTTATCTTCAAGATACTTGTCACTTTATTTGACATATTTATCTGATTATTCAGTAAAAATGTTACATAAATTACGGCTTATTTTTCAGAAGAAATGTTACATATATAAAATAAATTATCCTATAGCTAATTTTCAGTAAAAATGTTACATCTTTTTTCTTTACTTGTTTAATATTGTCTTG
>CAMODE010000037.1 GCA_946611235.1 uncultured Caryophanales bacterium
AGTAAATCTAATAAATAAAAATGGTAAATTTATCTTAGAAAGTACTGGATTAATAAAGAAAGAAGTAAAAGAAATACATCTTGCTTTTCCTATGGTACATGGTAAAAGAACAGAAGATGGAAGTATTATTGGATATTTAGAAACACTAGGTATTCCATTTGTAGGAAGTGATATCTATGCTTCTAGTATATGTCAAGATAAAATATTTACGAAAGAAGTACTAGAAAATAATAATCTTCCAATAGTAGATTATACATCTTTTACTTATACTGATTATAGATTAGATAAAGAAGAAATATTTAAAAGAATTGATAAATTATCTTATCCATTATTAATAAAACCTGCGAGACTTGGTAGTGGAATAGGTATAGAAGTCGTAAATAGAAAAGAAGAATTAGAATCTTCTATTGAAAAGGTAATGGAAAAAGATGATAGGGTACTAGTAGAAGAATATCTAACAGACAGAAGTGAATATAATGTAGCAGTACTTCTTAGTAAAGGTAAATTAATTGACTCAGTAGTAGAGGAAATTATTAAAGAATCTCCTTGTAATTATTATGATAAATATCGTAAAGAAAATGATAGCGATGAAACATATAAAAGAATATATCCTGCTAATATATCTAAAATTCTTACTAGTGAAATAGGAAAGACTGCTAAAGAAGTATATAAAGTACTTGCCCTAAGTGGAGTAGCTAGAATAGATTTTATCTATGATAATAAAAATAAAAAATTATATGTAAATGAAGTTAATACTATACCAAATTTCTTCTCTCATCATTTATTTGATGATAAAAATATTGATTATAGAGAAATGCTTGGTATTATGATTAAAGAAGCAATAGATAAAATAAATAGAGAAAGTACTATGCTAAATGATATCGATGATAATATGTTTAAAAATGTAACTAGTAAAGATGTAAGGAATATGAAATAATGTATGGTTATATAAGTGGTACAATAAAAGAAATAAATTCTAGTTATGTTATTATCGATAATCATGGAATAGGATATCAAATATATGTTCCAAATCCTTATTCATATATGTTAGAAAAAGAATATACTATTTATACTTATGCTAATGTAAGAGAAGATGAGTATACTCTATATGGTTTTAAAACTAAAGAAGAAAAAGAATTATTCTTAAAATTAATATCAGTAAAAGGACTAGGTCCTAAGATGGCTCTTCCAATGCTTGCTACTGGTAATATCAGTTTACTAGAAGAAGCAATCGAAGGAGAAAATGTTAATTACTTAAAGAAATTTCCTAAGATAGGAGATAAAGTAGCAAGACAAGTAATACTTGATTTAAAAGGTAAATTAAGCGTAATAAATACTGGTATCTTTAAGAAAGAAGACCACAGTGAAGAACTAGTATCTGCTTTAACTAGTTTAGGATATAAAACAGTAGATATAAATAAAGTAATTAAAAAGATAGATACTAGTAAAGAATTAGATAGTCAAATAAAAGAAGCTCTTAAGTTATTACTTAAATAGCTTCTTTTTTAGTTAAAATTTACGATATAATCCGACAGCTTTACCAAGAATAGTAGCTTCTTTTAATATAATAGGAAGCATATAATCATTCTCTGGTTGTAATCTAATATAATCCTTCTCTTTAAAATATCTTTTAATCGTAACCTGATTTTCTTCATCCATAGCTACAACTATATCACCATTTTTAGCATTACTTGTTTTTTCTACAATAACAATATCTTTGTCATAGATTCCAGCATTAATCATTGAGTCACCTTCTACTTTAATTGTAAATACTTCTTTCTTCTTTGGAAGTAAGTAGGCTGGAAGACTAATAACTTCATTAGGTACTTCGATAGCCTCGATAGGGTTGCCTGCGGTTACTTTACCTAGTAGTGGTACTGTAACAACATCTTCTCTTTGATTTTCAAATTCATTAGGTACTTGAAGTTCAAGTAGGTGGTTACTATTTTTACCTCTTTTTAAGTATCCTTTCTCAATTAATTTCTTAACATGGACATGAGCAGTAGCAGGTGAACTAAGTTCAAAGTTGGCTGCTATCTCTCTTATTGATGGTGGATACTTTTTACTTGCTGAAAATTTTTTTATATATTCAAGTATTTCTTTTTGCCTTTTAGTTAATCTATCATCTTTTTTAGTTTTTGGCATAATAGATCTCTCCTTTCACTAATATATTAACACATTAAGTATCAATTGTCAAACAAATATTCGTAATTTTCCAATTTATATATTGACACGAACAATAGTATGTGTTATTATTATAATGTAAGGAGATGATAGATATGAAAATGTTAAAGAAAAATAAAGGAGTTATAGTATTCTATATTTTATTAATAGTTTCAACACTTGTAATTATTAATGTAAATGAAAATAAAATGGATATTACAGGTAATTATGTCTATCTCGAACGATAGACTTTTTATTTATAAGGAAAGTGCTTTTATAAATGTGATAGATTTCACGAACATTCGTATCAAACGTATTGACCATTTTAGTAGAATTTGATATACTTTTTTTGTAAGTATGAGAGGGTGATGGTTGTGTACAAAGCATATAAATTTAGATTATATCCAAATGATAATCAAAAAGAACTTATTAATAAAACTTTTGGCTGTAGTAGGCTTGTATATAATTATTATTTATCACATAATAAAGAAACTGGTTATAAAACTCCTTATACTAATATTAAGGATTATACAAATAATTTAAAATATGAAAAACCTTTCTTACAAGAAGTAGATTCTATTATAATCAGAAAGGCAATATTTCATTTAGATGATAATCTAAAGAGACACTTTAATAATAACTTTGGATATCCTAAATATAAAAGTA
>CAMODE010000038.1 GCA_946611235.1 uncultured Caryophanales bacterium
AGTAATTTATGATAAACTTATTAAGAGGTGTGCAAAATGAAAGCTAATAGAACAATAACTAGAGAGAAAACTATGACTATTTTATATCAAATCTTTTTATATAATAAAAATAAGATTAATTATACATTAGATGAAATTATTAATGAATTAATGGAAGAAATAGATATCGAAGATAGAAAAAAGATTGATATAGAGTATTTAAAAGAATTAGTAAGTGGTGTACTAGATAATATTCATGATATTGATAGTAGAATAGAAAAATACTTAGAAAATTGGAACTTAGAAAGATTAGGATTAACTGATCAAGCAATAATTAGAATAGCAGTATATGAACTATTATATACAGATACACCAGATCTAGTATGTATTAATGAAGCTATCGAATTATCTAAGAAATATTCTGATGAAAAAGTATCAAAGATGATTAATGGAGTACTAGATAAAATATATCATGAAAGGTTAGATAATGAATAATAATTATATAACTATTAGTGAAGTAAATAAGTATATTAAAGATATATTAAATGATGATTTACTTCTTAAGAAAGTATATTTAAAAGGTGAAATATCGAATTTTAAAGCCCATTCGCGAGGACACTATTATTTTACATTAAAAGATGAAAATAGCAGATTAGCAGCGGTTATGTTTTCTTTTAATAACAAGAATTTAAAGTTTGTTCCTAATGATGGTATGAAAGTATTAGTATCTGGTAAAATAGATGTATATGAAGCATCAGGATCATACCAAATATATGTTGAAGATATGATGCCAGATGGTATAGGAGCTTTATATGTTGCCTTTGAAGAATTAAAAAAGAAATTAGCATCGGAAGGCTTATTTGATAAAGATAAAAAGAAGAAAATCAAAAGAATTCCTAGAAGAGTAGGAGTAGTAACTTCTCCTACTGGAGCGGCGATTAAAGATATTATTACTACTATTAAAAGGAGATATCCTATTACTGAAGTAATTTTATTTCCTGCTTTAGTCCAAGGAGAAAATGCTGCTTCAGATATTGTAAAAAAAATAAAACTAGCAGATTCTCTTCGTGATGAATTAGAAATAGATACTTTAATTGTAGGTCGTGGTGGAGGCTCATTAGAAGATTTATGGCCCTTTAATGAAGAAATAGTAGCTAGAGCTATATATGAATGTAACATACCAGTAATTAGTGCTGTAGGTCATGAAATAGATATTACAATATCAGACTATGTAGCTGATTTAAGAGCTCCTACTCCAACAGCCGCAGGAGAATTAGCAGTTCCAGACATTAATACGATTATTACTTATTTAGATACGACTAGAAGTAGAAGTTATACTGCTATTAATAATATTATTAATATAAATAAAAAGAAAATAGATAATATTAAAAATAGTTATATATTAACTAGACCTATATCTATGTACGAAGTAAAGGAACAAAAACTAGATATTTTAATTGATAACTTAAATAGAGCAATTAATAAATTAATTGATAATACTAAGATAAGAATATATACTTCTAGTAATAGTTATGTACTAAATAATCCTGATATATTATATAAGTATAAACAGCAGTCTCTTAATCATTTAATATCTAAATTAGAAGTATTAAATCCATTAAATACCTTATCTAGAGGTTACTCTATTATCAAGAAAGATAATAAAGTAGTACCAAGTATTAAAGATATCAAGAAAGATGATATAATTAATATTACTCTAAAAGATGGGGAATTAACTAGTAAAATAATAAAGGTAGGTGAGTAGATTATGGCTACTAAAAAAGAAGAAATAAGTTTTGAAGATAAAATTAGAGCATTAGAAGAAATAGTAAAAGAATTAGAAAGTGGAGAAGTACCTCTAGATGATGCAATAAATAAATATACTGAGGCTATGAAATTAGCTAAAGAATGTTCTGATAAATTAACTGACGTATCTGATAAAGTAAATAAAATAATGTTAGAAAATGGTAAATTAGAAGAATTTACCGTAGAAGAATAGTTTTTTAAGTTGGTATTAAATTTTATTTAAATAAATATTGCTTATTAAGTACTATGATAATTAAATTATATGTTTTTGAAAGATGAAATCTTTCAAGAAAAAACAAAGAAAGAGTCATTTGACTCTTTTTAGTTTTCTGCTTCTTCTAACATCTTAGTAATAAAAGTACCATATCCTTTAGTAGGATCATCTACTACTACATGGGTTACTGCTCCTATTATGGAATCATTCTGAATAATAGGACTACCACTCATACCTTGAACAATACCACCAGTTACTTTAAGAAGTGTTTCATCAGTAACTTCAAATAGAATATTTTTAGTAGAAGTAATATCTTTATTAACTTTTAAAATACTAATTTTAAATTCTTCTACTGTATCATTTTCTATTACGGTTAAAATAGTTGCTTCTCCTTCTTTTATTTCATTAGGCTCAGCTACTTTATATTGCTTTTTATCAGGTAAATCCTCGGTATATTCCCCAAATATACCACGAGTGGTATTTTCTTTTACATTACCAAAAATATTACTACTATCATATTTAGCATTCTTTTCTCCAGGAGAACCAATACTACTTTTAGTTATTCCTGTTACGGTAGATGAATAAATAGTTCCATCTTTTATTTCTAGTTTTTGCCCAGTATTTTTTTCAATAATTTCATGCCCTAATGCTCCAAATAATCTAGTTTTAGGATCAATAAAGGTAAGAGTTCCAACTCCTGTTACTGAGTCTTTTACATATAATCCTGTTTTATAGATATTATTATTATCTTTAATTAATTTCAAATTAGTTTCATACTCTTTATTACCTCTTAGATAAGTAATTTTAATATTTTCTTTATTTTCTAAAGATTCAATCTTATTTATCATTTTCTCAATACTAAGAGTTTCTTCATTATTTATTTTAATTATCTTATCTCCATTATTGATACCAGACTCTTTAGCAGGGCTAATACCATCTACATCATAAGTTCCAACTATAATTACACCATTAGATTTAAGAGATATTCCAATATTTTCTCCTCCTGGTATTATATAATTAGAATAGGCAAGGATTGTACTGGGTATACTAAGTAGTAGAAGAAGCAATATTCTGTTTTTTATTTTTTTAAAAAACATAAAATAACATCTCCTTTTATTAATTATCACAGACTACATTATTATTATTTACTCATTATTTTGAAGTATGAAAGATAAATAATACCAATTTCTTGACAAATTAACTATTATATTGTATTATATATACCTGTCAGGGAAGGTGGTAATAATATGAAAAATAGTCTATTAGATAAACAAATAAAAGAAGCTAAAATTAATCTTAATTATTTCTTTATGGTTATGATTGTTAAAATTATTAAACAAAGTATATTATTAACTACTATATTACTAATTAATCAATTATTTGATACATTAATTATCAATATAATCACTTTATTTTTTACTATATGCTCTATATTTATTATATACAAAATAGTAGAACATTATAATTACATTTTAAACGATATAAAAAATACTTTCAGTAATGTAGATTTTACATATATAGTTGATACTTATTTTATTAAAGAAAGTTTGTTAAAGAAAGTAGTAAAATATGGAAAATAATTATTATATTGGTAATATTTACCATCGAAGAAAAATAAGACAAATAAAAATAGATCAAACAATATTATACACAGAAGATAATTATCACTATTTAGATTTAATTAATAAAAAAATGTATGATATAGATAATAGAAAAAAAGATTATATAATTAAAGATTCCCTAAAAGAAATAGATATTAATGAATTTAAAATAGAACATGATAATTTAGTAAAAAAATATAAATCTAAAGGAAAAATTAAAAGTGCTAGAAATAAATAGCACTTTTTTCATATATTTAAATAGGTGATACTATGAGTAATACTTATTTCTCTTTCTTGATAACATTACTAGCGGGATTATCCACTATTATAGGCTATTTCATCATATATGTAAAAAAGACTAATCATAATAAGATTATAGTTAGCTCACTGGCTCTTGCTTCAGGGGTTATGGTATGTACTTCAATCATTGATTTAATACCTGAAAGCATTAAATTAATTAGTAATAGCTTTAATTCAATAGTAACTATTGTCTTATGCTTTTTAGGAATGATTCTTGGAATTGTTTTATCAATGATTATTGACTATTATTTACCCGATATTAACTACAATAGTCAAAAAAAGGAATTATTTAGGATTGGCCTATTATCGATGATAGCAATAGTTATGCATAATATTCCAGAAGGTATAGCTACATTTATGGCTGCCTCTAGTAATAAAAAATTAGGAATATCCTTAGCTATTGCCATAGCTTTACATAATATCCCAGAAGGTATTACAATATCGGTACCAATATATTATAGTACTAATGATAAGAAAAAAGCCTTTTTATATACATTTATATCCGCTATTTCAGAACCATTTGGAGCTTTACTGGCATTTATCTTTTTAAAAAATTTAATTAATGATTTAATTTTAGGAATAATTCTTTCCTTAATAGCGGGTATAATGCTTGAAATATCACTTAAAAATCTCCTTCCAAGCAGCAAAAAATATGGTAATAATACAAGAGTTATTTTGTCGTTTATAGTTGGCTTTATGATTATGTTAATTAGTATTTTCATTTAAAATTTGCATTTTTTTTTAAAATGTGTTATTATAATCATCGTTTTTGAAGGGGGAATTTTATTATGGAAAATACAAATATTCAACAAATTAACAAATTATATAATGAATTAGAAGAAGAAGACAAAGGAAATAGTGTAAATATTGCATCTTGTACCGATACTTTAAAATGGTATAAGAGTTTGATCAGAGGTCGATTACTTTCAAAAGATGAAGAGAGAATTCTTTTTGTATATGCAAAAAAAGGAGATAAAAAAGCTAGAAAATACTTAATAGAAAGAAATTTAAGACTTGTTATGGATATTGCCATTAAATTCAATAATAAGGGAGCTTCTTTATTGGATTTGGTTCAAGCCGGAAATTTAGGATTTAATAAGGAATCCTCTTTATTGGATTTGGTTCAAGCTGGAAATATAGGATTAATAGAAGCTGTTGATTCTTTTGATTTTTCAAAAAATACTGTTTTTTCTACTTTTGCCTCTCCATATATTAAAGGTTACATTATGAGACATTTATATGAAACTAGAAGTATGGTCTATACACCAAGTAAAAGAATTATAAAGCAAGACAGGGTTAAAAAAACAATTGCAATATTTGAACAAAAACTAGGAAGAGAGCCAACTGATGAAGAGATAGCAAAATACCTTGGTATAAGTATTGATGAAGTAAAAGATATTAAAGAAAATAGTGTTTACTCAACATTATTTACCGATTTTTGCCTTGTTCATTCTTCATTACATCCTGAAAAGTGCTTTGATGGTAAAGAAGATATCAATCTCTTACTTGGAAAGAATTATTCTACATCTTTTGATGAGAAACTAATAGATGATATTACTAAAAAAATGCAATTTAAAACAATTTTAGCAAATACAAAATTATCAGATGAAGAAAGAACTGTTATTAATCATATATTTGGTTTAGACGGTAATAAGACAATGAAATTAACTGATTTAGCGGAGCAATTAGGATTAACCCATCAAGCTATTACTAAGAAATATTATAAAGTTATGGAAAAATTAAATACTACAGCTCGAAATTATGGAATGACTAATTATGTCCTTGTTAAAGAAGATATTAGTTTAAAAAGCCCTAAGGTAAGACAAATAGAAAAAAGAAGAAAAGTAAAATAAATACCGCACACTTAAATATTAAAAAAATTAAAAAAAGTAATGACAATTTACTTTTTTTTTGATATACTTAAATTGTATAGAGTAGGAGGAAATCATGAAAGAAACTCTAATATGTAAATTAAATAAGCATTATATTTATTATTTAAACAATAGTAATTTTGGATTTTATATATTAGTTCCATTTGCAGATTATACTGAAACTAATATTACAATTAGGTTTAAAAGTAATTACCAGATGTATGATCTTAATAAAAATGATATAAAAAATGTGGAAAATGAATTAATAAATTATTATAAAAATATTGATAATTATAATATTACATTATTATTACCAGTATTCTTTGATAATATTTTAGATAGAATAAGAGTCATTAATGATAGTGAGTTATATCGAAAAATGGATTCATATTTAGGCTTAATGTTTAATGAAGCATATATGTTTCTATCTAAACATAACATAAAAGTTAATAGTAATATCTATTTTATTAATAATGATTCATTTAAAAATTTTACTAATTGGTATGTATCTAGATATAATAATCGAATTGAGTATAAAACAGTAATTGATTTAGTTAAAGAAAATGGAAGTTTTCATGCATATAATGTAGTAGAAACTCCATCAATTAATTTTGTTGTAGGCAAAGAAACAGAACCAAAAATAGAAAAAACGTTTGAAATGGAAGTTGAAACTTTTGATAATATGGTAAAAAATATTGAGAAAGAAGAAAAAAAAGAAACTTCTAATTCGGGATTTGTCTCATATATTCTTCTTGGCATTATTACTTTTGTGATATCATTAGGATTATTATTTATTTTATTAAAATAAAAAAAACACTATTTAGATGATAGTGCGTATGCTATTATTGAAGATACAGCAGAAACAACCGCTAATAGGAGCATAAAATATGCAAATATCTTAGTCGAAATGTTTTTTGCTTTCTTCTTTTTTTTATTACTCATTTATTAACACCTCACTATCTAATTATACTAAAAAGCAGTTATAATTTCAATATCTTTTTAATATACTTAAGTGGTGATAATATATGAAAAATAAATTAAATAGTTTTTTTAGCATTTTACTACCAAATAAGCGCATAAATTTATTTGTAATCTTTATTGTTATACTAGGCATAATATCTGGATCAATATTTTTAGTAATTTTAAAAAATAATGATATGGAATTAGTTATTACAAAAATTAATGAGTTTATGAATAATATTAACTTAAATAAACTAAATAATTTAGAAGCTTTTAAAAATTCCCTTATTGAAAATTTTATAATTATTATTTTAATGTGGATATTAGGAGCCTCTATTATTGGTATAATAGTAAATGTCTTTTTAACATACCTTAAAGGATTTATAATAGGTTTTTCTATATCTTCCTTTATTTTAACATTTAAAATTAAAGGAATTATACTATCTTTTATATATGCTTTTCCTACTACTATTATAAATATAATAATATTAATATTAATAAGTGTATATTCATATACTTTTACCGTATTGCTTTATAAAAGTATTTTTAATAAAACAAATAATATATTAATAAAAAGTTACTTAAAAAAGTATGCTCTAATATTATTAATTTGTCTTGGCTTTTCTATTGTTTCATCCTTAACAGAAGCATTTTTAATGCCCTCTATGATGAAATTAGTAATAAAAATGTTTATTTAATTTACATTTTATGGTATAATTAGTACTCGAGAGAAGGCGAGTATATGAAAACAGTTGTAATCGGTATGTCTGGAGGAGTTGATTCTTCAGTAGCTGCTATTATGTTAAAAAATCAAGGCTATAATGTAATAGGCCTTTTTATGCGTAACTGGGATAGTACAATTAATAATGATTATTTAGGAAATCCCAATTTAAATAATGATATATGTCCCCAGGAAAAGGATTATAATGATGCACTAGCAGTATGCAATAAAATAGGAATTCCACTACATAGAGTCGATTTTGTCAAAGAATATTGGGATAATGTATTTACATATTTTTTAGATGAATTAAAAAATGGAAGAACTCCTAATCCTGATGTTATGTGTAATAAATATATAAAATTTGATTTGTTTTATAAAAAGGCTAAAGAACTAAATGCAGACTATATAGCTACTGGACATTATGCAAGAATAATAGATGGTCATTTAGCTAAAGCTAAAGATTTAAATAAAGATCAATCCTATTTTCTTGCTTATGTTAATAAAGAAATATTTAAAGATGTTTTATTCCCATTAGGAGAAATAGAAAAACCAGAGGTTAGAAAAATAGCCTTAGATTATGATTTAATAACTGCTAAAAAGAAAGACTCTACAGGTATATGTTTCATTGGAGAAAGAAATTTTACAAAATTTTTAGAAAATTATTTACCTAATATTCCTGGAGATATTATTAATATAGATACAGGTGAAAAATTAGGCAGACATATCGGACTTATGTATTATACTCTTGGTCAAAGAAGGGGGCTAAATATAGGTGGTACAGAAGATAGATGCTTTGTAGTAAAGAAAGATTTAGAAAATAATATTTTATATGTTGCAATAGGCGAAGATAGTAAAGCATTATATAGTAATGAAGCAATTATTGAAGAATTTAATTATTTGACCGATGAAAGACCAAATACATGTACTTGTAAATTTAGATATCGTCAACAAGATATAAAAATAGATGTTGAATACCTAGATAACAATATGATCAAAGTTAAATATAACAATGTAAGAGCAGTAACTCCTGGACAATTTTGCGTTTTATATGACGGAAATATTTGCCTAGGTGGGGGAATTATAAAGGAGGTAAAATAATGAAATACGATTATAAAACAGGTTTAATAGCAGGAATGCTAGCGGTTTCTTCAATTGTATCAATTTCAGCATTAAAAGGTGAAATAAACCAAATACCCGCTAAAGAAGAGGATTGCTTAGTAGAAAGAGATACTACCTATGATTATAATTATGTATCAAATTTAGTATTAGTGCATGTATATAATAATTATCTAAATGAAACAGAACTATTTATTGCTAGCAAAGAATTTACAAAGTTTGGAAAGGGTAGAGGATTTAATTATATAAATATTTTTTCAAATGATGCTCTTTCTGATGAGGAGTTTACTTTTATCGAAGAAGAACCATTATCTAATTATATAATATCTTTTGATGAACAAAAACCATTCTATACTATTGATGATTTAGGGGATTTGTATGATAAAATAATTGACGAAAACAATATACAAAATAAGTTTAGAGGACTAAAACTACAAATAAAATTTTAAATATATTTGTAGTTTTTATTTTGGCACAATTTATGGAAATTATTTACACCTACTTGACATTAAAATAATGTTAATGATAAAATATATATGTAACGTAACTAAATAGGAGGAACTATATAATGAATGTAATTGAAAAAATAAATATAATTTTAAAAAAGGCAAATATTTCAAAAGTTAATTTAGCAAAATATTTAGGAGTATCTAGACAAATGGTTTACAATTATCTAGATGGAGATGATTTATCAAAATTCCCAAGTGAAAAATGTAAACTATTATTCGAACTATTAGATGTAAGTAGTGAATCTGAAATTATAAAAAAAGAGTTGACAAATGATTATATAGAGGAAGTTTCTAATAAAATATTTACCAAAAAGAGTAATACTTCTACAAAAGAAAAACATTTATTAGATATATCCGATCTAAATAAAGAAGAAGCATCAATGATTAATGACATAGTTATCATGCTTAAGAATATTTTAATAGAAGGGAAGGGGAGGAGTGAAGAAAATTCCGCATTAATAGAATACGTATATAATTTTATTCAAAATTTAAATGCAAATAAAGAATTAAAATATATATTAGCCTTCTTTTCTAAGAACTTTGGATATACAGCTCCTAATAAATATGTATTTGATGAAAATAACCAATTCATTTTTGAAAGTATAATGTTTTCCGCTATAACATTATATGGTAATGGAGGAGCATCCCGTTCAAAACTTGCTGAATCACATAGACGTTGGGAAGAAGTTCTAGCAGCTAAAAAAGAAGAAAAACTATCCCGCACTCAAGAATTAAATTCAGCTAAATTAAGAGCTTTAAGAGAACTTGGATATGATAAAATTGATGAAAAAAATGCTAGTGAAGTATTAGATAAAATAGCCGAAATAATGTCAGCAAAATTTTAAAATAAGTCCCCTACTTTAATTTTATAGTAAAAATAGGGTATATTAATAATAAATAAGATTATAAATAAAGGATGAATAATTAATCACTCATTCTTTATTTTTTTAATTATTAATATGTAATATAAAGTTATAATAATTTAAAACTTAAAAATAAAATAAGTATTATAATAAATAAAATTTTTCTTTATATAATCTAGTATATACTATATTAAATATTTTATTAATATATAATAGTAATTTACAAATATAAATTAGATGAATAATTAATCATCTTTTCATAAAATATTTAAGTTCCTATAATTAATATTATGTTAAGTTCTTAAAATAGATAAAATTAATATGGAAAATATTAACTTCACTACTACAGTATATAATTATATGATAAGTTAATAATATAAGTGGAGGTAATTAAAATGAGTAAGAAAAAAGAAATGAAAAATAATTCAAATTCTAAATCAAATAAAGCTAATAATAGCTATAATGACGTTGAAATGAATAATAACACTGCTAGTGAATCTTCAATGAGAAACAGTAACAGTAGTTCTTGCAATCATAATTGCCACTAAGTACATGGACTCATCACTATATTTGGTGGTGAGTTTTTTCTGCTTCATATTCATAGTCTTATAGAGAATTAATTCACAGACATAAATTCCGATGGTAGCCACCGTACTATTTAATAATTTAAGAAAAATTATTCATTTCAAAATTAAATTTTTTTTTCATTTCTTTTTATCATTATAAATAATATAAATATTTTTGTCAAGCAAAATATAGTTTCATACATACATATGTATATATTTTAAAAGAGTAGGTTACCTCCCTACTCTTCCTTTAATTTATCCAATAAAGAATTAAATTCAGTTTCAATTTCTTTTAATCTATCCATAGTTTTAGCTTCATACCTAAACGTAATATTAGGAGAAGTATTAGACTTTCTAATCAAAGCAAAACCGTCATCATATAATACTTTTATACCATCTATTTTCGAATAAGTATAACCTTTATTTTGACAGTACTCCTCTACTCTATTTATGATGCTATTCTTTTTAGAATCTTCTACTGGTAATTTACTTTCTGGAGTAGAATAATACTTAGTAATTCCCTCTAATAGTTCAGAAGCCTTTTTATCAGTCTTAGAAAGTAGTTCAACCATTCGAAGGCCAGCATATATACCATCATCAGTACCAATAAATCGATCTCTAAAATATAAGTGTCCGGATAGTTCTCCTCCAAAAGGATAATCATTTTCATATGAAATCATTTTTGTATAAGAGTTTCCGCTTCTAGTTTCAATAGGTTCAATTCCTAATTTTAAGAGTTCATCTCTTAATACATTAGAACATTTAACATCATAAAATCCTTTTTTATTATTTACTTTATTATAAATATCTCGCCATATAATAATCATAAATTTATCTATTGGTATCATATTACCAAGATTATCAACTATTCCTACTCTATCACCATCACCATCAAAAGCAATACCACAGTCAGCATTAACTTCAAGTACTTTTTCTTTTAAATATTCAAGATTTTCTTCGACAGCAGGATCAGGATGATGATTTGGAAATGTTCCATCAGAATCAGCAAATAACGGAATATATTCAATATTTTCATTAGATACAAAGATATCTTTTGCTACAATAGAAGTAGTTCCATTACCGCAGTCGTAAACTACTTTTAATTTATTATTTCCCATATCAATATGATTATGTATCATCTTTATATATTCATCTTTTATATCATACTCTTCTACAAGGCCATTTCCTTCGCTGTAGATGCCATTTAATATCACATAGTATAAATCACTTACATCCTTACCAAAACAATTGTGAATGCCATTATAACTCATTTTAAAGCCATTATATTCTTTAGGATTATGTGATGCCGTAATCATAATACCACATTTAATATCAAGTACATCCCAAGCATAATAGTACATAGGAGTCGTAACCAGTCCAAGTCTTACTACATCTACACCACCATCAGTAAGACCTTTTACCAAATTCTTTTCAATAGTCTCAGAAGATAATCTATTATCATATCCCACTATCATTTTACTTTTTTTAAAACTAAGTAGTTTAGTAGCAAAAGCTCTACCTATATGATAAGATATTTCTTCATCAATATCCTTTTCCCATATTCCTCTTATATCATATTCTCTAAACATTAATTTATTTAACTGCATCTTAATCCCTTCTTTCATATAACTTATAGTTTTCTTTTAGTATATCTGAAGTTAAATTAGTATATATTTGTGTAGTAGATATATTAGAATGACCTAACATTTCCTGAATAGTACGAAGGTCCGCTCCATTATTTAAAAGATGTGTAGCAAAAGAATGCCTTAACATATGTGGAGTAATATTTTTTTCAATCTTCTTTTCCTTAGCAATTTTCTTTATAATAAGAAAGAATCCTTGTCTTGTTATTTCTCTACCATGATTATTTAAAAATAATTTTTCAGTATAATACTTTTTCTTTAACAAAGGTCTATATTCTTCAATATATTTTTTCAAATAATCTAAAGCATAATCTCCTATTGGTACAATTCTTTCCTTTTTACCTTTACCAATACATCTAACAAATCTATTATCTAAATCTATATCCTTTAACTCCAATCCTACAAGTTCACTAACCCTAAGACCCGATGAATACATAAGTTCTAGCATGGCTTTATTTCGATAATCAAAAGTATTTTCTATCTTTATATCAAGTAAACTATCTACTTCTTCAATACTAAGTATATCAGGCAGTTTACGATAAAATTTAGGACTATTTATTTTTAGTGATATATCTGGTATATGGTAAGATTCTTCTAAAAATGAATGAAAAGATTTAATAGACACTATTTTTCTAGCTACTGAAGAGACTTCATAATTATTATCATCTAAATATTTAAGATAATGTATTAAATCATCTTCTTTAATTTTAGTAACATCTTTAAGGCCTTTACTTTCCATATACTCAATATATTTATAAATATCCTCTGTATATGAATAAGTACTAGATTCTTCATTCATATGCTTTACTGTAATCAAGTACATTTGATAATCTTCTAATATTTTTTTATTATAGTTACTTAGTTCTAAATTATTTATTTTTAACATCATTCATCCTAATTTCTATGGTAATTATTCTGCTTTTTTCCTTCAAGGAATTCTTCTGCATAACGATATATATTTGGGACACCCACACTTCTAAATAGATTATTAATACCTTCTGGCCCAAGAGTTTTTGCTAAATTTCTTGCATTATCAATGCTTTGTGTAATATATTGCCAAGAGCCAGTCTCAATAAATTTGTTTACAGCATCTAATCCTTGATTTGGAAATTTAATATTAGAACATCTAATCATTTCATTTAACATAGTCATTTTAACATAAATATTTAATTTCTGGTTAAGGTTTGCTCCTGGAATATGATTATTAATAAGTATATTAGCAATATCACTAACAGTTAAATTTTTTCTTACTCTTTCTCTTAAATTATTATCTCTGGTAACACCATTAAAATTTCCATTTATAAAAAGAATTATAAAATCCAATCCCGAACGCTCCTGATCATTACCATCAAATCCTTTAGGATATTTCTTCATAGTAGTTAATATATATTCTTTCAATAATTCTTCTTTATCTTCAGGGACATTTGATTCTACTTTTTTATCATTAGAGACATTCGATTTCACTTTTTTACGCTTTTTAACCCATTCATAAAATTTAAAGTAATCATCTATATTACTTGATTCTAATGAATGCCTTAGTAATTCTAATATATTACTAGCATCTTGTGCTTTTTCCATATTACCATTAATATTAGGTATCTCACTAATATTATTCTTGTTTTGCAAAAAGTCATTAATATATTGACAAAAAGAAAAAGTATTTATCCCTTTTAATTCTACACCTAATTCATACATTCTATTAATATAATTAGCAATTACATAAGATACAGCAGTGTCATAAGATGTACTACCATTATATGTATATCCTACTCTATTATTATCTGGATAGAATGAATTAGTAGGAAGCATTCCTTCTTGTAAATATCTACTACTATTTATAAAATTTTGTAAATTAATTGCATCTTCTTTCTTTGCAAGTTTAATTACAATACTATCCGTTCTAATTTTATCCTTAATAGCAGCTCTGTGTAATATATTCTGTCTTGCTAAGAAATCAAATATTAATTTAACACCTTGTTCAATATGTCTATTATCAAGAGAAATACTCATACATATGCAATCAGAAGATACATCACCATTCTTTATGCAAAGGCTATTATTTATACCATAATAGGTATGTAAATTAGAATATCCTCTAAAAGTATTTTGCCATTCATTATAATACTGCATAAGATTTATATCTAGTTCCGAATCAGGTATTCCTCTTTTTTGAAGATAGTTCTTAACCATTGAAGGTTTTAAAAAAAGCTTATTTTCATGTAAATTAATATTACTTTCATATAGATCTTTTAATACATTATCTGTTTCCATCTGTCTCATGATATTCCTCCATATCTAAATTTAATTCAATAGTGTCTTCTAAATTATTTTTTTCTTCTATAAGCGATTCTTTTTCTTCAATATCATCTGTATCTACTTCAATAAATGAATCACCATTTTTAAGTTTTACTTTCACTTTTTTCACTCCTATTCTTTCTTAATTATATCATTTATTTATTTATTTATCAAGGTTTCTTGACACTAATTTACGTTCTAAGTTATAATATCTTTGAAGGTGATTACATGGAAGAATTATTATCATCTAAATTAAGGCCTAAATCCCTGTCAGATATAATCGGACAAGATCATTTAGTAGGTGAAGGTAAAGTAATTAGTAATTTAGTTAAAAATAAAAAATTATTTTCAATGATATTATATGGTCATCCAGGTACTGGTAAGACTAGTATAGCTACTGCGATAGCAAATGACTTAAATATGCGATATCGAAGTTTAAATGCCGTTATAAATAATAAAAAAGACTTTGATATCGTTATCGAAGAAGCAAAACTATATAATGGTCTAATTGTCATCGTAGATGAAATACATAGACTAAATAAAGATAAACAAGATATTCTACTACCCTATCTAGAATCAGGTATTATTACCTTAATAGGTATGACAACATCTAATCCATATCATGCTATTAATCCAGCGATTCGAAGTAGATGCCAATTATTCGAAGTAAAAGACTTAACATCTAATGATATAATTAAAGGAATAGATAAAGCCATAAAATCAAACTATTTAGAAGGATTAAAGATTGATAAAAAAGCTAAAGAATATTTAGCTAATATAAGCGGTAGTGACTTAAGATATGCTTATAACTTATTAGAAATTGCTTATTATTCAAGTGAAGATAAAAAGATTGATATTGAACTACTTAAAAAAGTAAATTCAAGACCTAATAACTTTCATGATAAAAATGGCGATGGCTATTACAATGTCATATCTGCTTTTCAAAAGTCTATTAGAGGAAGTGATGTTAATGCTTCCCTTCATTATCTAGCTAGACTAATTGATGCTGAAGACATTGATATTATTGTAAGAAGACTATCTGTTATAGCCTATGAAGATATCGGACTAGCAAATCCTAGTATCGGTCCAAGAGTAGATGCTGCGATTAATAGTGCTTTAAGACTTGGACTACCAGAAGCTAGAATACCTCTATCAGAAATAGTAATAGAAATGGCCTTATCTCCTAAAAGTAATAGTGCTGAAGCAGCAATAGATTTAGCTTTAAATGATGTAAGAAGTGGCAATATCGGAGATGTTCCAAGTCATTTAAGAAATCCATCTCCTGATTATAAATATCCTCATAATTATAAAAACGATTATGTAAAGCAACAATATCTACCAGATAACATAATTAATGCTAAGTATTATCATCCAAAAGAAAACAAAAATGAAAAAGTACTAAAAGATATTATGGAAAAGATAGAAAAATTATAAGAGCAAATACATTTATACTTGCTCTTTTATTATATTATTTATTACATAATGAGCTGCTAGTATACCAGCAGTACTAGGAACCATACTCATCGATGCAATAATATTTTTATCAGTGTTAATAGGTATTTCTTTCGAACATATACACATAACTTTACTATTTATTCTTTCATCTTTAACATATTTTCTAAGTACTTTAGCTATAGGATCATAACTAGTCTTAGATAAAGGAATAATTTCAACCATTTTAGGATTTAGTTTTCTACCCATACCACAAACAGTAATTAAATTAATATTCTTTTCATAAGAATATTTTATTAATAATTTCTTTACTATCATCGTATCACATGCATCTATTATAAAGTCATATTGTTCTTCAAATAATATATTAATATTACTTTCCCCTATTTTCTCATTAATAACCTTAACTTTAACATTATTATTAATAGATAAAATTCTCTTCTTCCATTCATCTGTCTTTAAATTACCAATATTATTACTAGTACTAATTATTTGTCTATTTAAATTAGTAATATCTATCTTATCATAATCAACTATCGTAATCTTTTCTACACCACTTCTAATTAAGGCTTCAAGAGCATATCCACCTACTCCACCTAAACCTATAATTAAGATATTAGCATTTTTAATTTTAAGATAATTATCTTTACCGATTAAACTAATTGTTCTTTCAAACATTTTTCTTATATATATAAGTGGATACTTTCTCTTTAAATATATTAGTAATGGTATTAATATCTTCTTCTGATAAATTATCTTTTCCTAATATTAAACTTCTTGAACTATTAATATATAGATAATAATCCGTATTTGTTTCAATTACTTTTTTTAATGTATTATAATCAATATATTCATCTTTATCAGTAGTTAATTTAAAGTTATTCTTCTTTAATACATAATTTAACTTAGTATTAATTAAACTATCTTTTTTTCTTTTTAATTTATAAAAATTAAATCTAGGTAAAAAAGAAGTATTAAGTTCTAATAATCCTATTAATGCAAAGATAAAAGAAATTATATCAATAGTACTCCTATCATCTTTCGTAAAGAAATTAATAATAACAATTAATATTAATATGTTTAATATAGTTCTAATAGTCTTTATCTTATCAAAATAATAAAACTTTAAAAACTTTTTAATTCTATCTTCGGTATATATAGTAGTAGTTTTTATTTCTTTCAATTAAATCACCATCCGTAATAATTGTACTAAATTTTACCCTATTTGTCTATATTAAAGTAAAAAAAAAGAACCCAGATGGACCGACTCTGTAAGATAAAACCCGCGGCGAATGTCACAGGTGGGTGGGCACAACAATTTAATTAGGAGTCCTATTAATAATAGGCATTCAACACATAAATTATATTAGCTCCCCGTTTAATATCTTTAGTCGGTTTTATACAAAAGATGTCGTATCCTCTAGGTATCTTAATTATATCATACTACTTATTTATATACAAGTACTTTGACATAAGTTTACATTTTTAATTTTTTCTCTCTTTTCATTACTATGGTTTTAGGCGATGATATTTCCTCTACTTCTTTATAAAATATTTCTTCATTGGAAAGAATCTCTTTAAGATATTTATTTATTTCTTTAGGAGACACATTACCGCCACTCAAAGTTACAAAATTTTCAACATTAGAATAATAATGTAATAGTATTCCAATAGCAGTATAAAATTCTTCTCCAGTTAATATTTCTTTAACTTTATCGTTTCCTTCAGAGTCTACTACATATCTATAATATATTTTCTTATTAGAAATTACGTTTCCATTATCGCCAAAGGTATGTAACGTTCCTCGATGCCATTTATAATTCAAAGTCTTATTATTTTTCATTAGTTTTCCTTCTTATTAATTTATATTTATTATTATCTTTAATTGTTTCAGGAGATATTACTAATTCTTCATACATATCTGGATTTTTTGCTATTTCAAATGATGCATTAGATAATATATTTTCCATTAATTCGCTTAAGTCTTGTAATGACATTTTATTTTCATAAGCATATTTTGCTATAGTATTTATTACTTCTTCTGATAGTGTTAATTTTATATCTAGATTATTGAAGAAATTTATATTATTTAAAATACCTGCTCCTTCTCTATTAGCTAATAGATTTTGATAATCTTGTAATTCTGGTTCATTCATTTGAATTATCATATTAAAGTTATCAAAAAGGCCCTCTAGCATTCCTAATTTATATTTTTCTTTATTTTCCTTTTTTATATCCATTTCTTTAGAGAAACCATTAATTTTTATATCTTTTATTTCTTCATCTTTAAAATTGCCCATACCGATAATCATCATTTTACTTGTATCAAAATATACTTTTTTATGTTTACCATAATGTAATGTAATTGTTTCTCCTCTTAATATTTTAGCTAAATTATATTGAGCATTTATAAATGAATCTGCGCTTAAATCGTTTAATGCTAATTTATTTATATTATCAATTACTAAAAGGGTATTTTCTGCTTTATCTAAATTCTTATTATTTAATTCTAATAATTTCTTTAGCATTTCTTCTATATCAGTTATCTCATAGTTTTCTATAGCATTTACCATATAATAAGGTATATTTGAATTATCACATATACTTTTTATTATTTCTTTTTTGGGTGTTATTTCACTTCCATTAATAAAGATATTATATGATTTATTACTATTTAAGTGTTTCCATATAGCGGTTAATATTTGTTTACTTTGTTCTTTGTTACTATATGTTTTTTTAAGTGAATTTGAAATTTCGTTCATATCTAAATTTAGTTTACCACTTGCTTTTTTTAGTAAACTAATTATTTCTTTAGCAGAAGGAAATTTCTTTATATAGTAGTTTAATAATTCTTCTTCATATAATATATCAATATTAGTTGGATCATTTAATGATTGAACTCCTACTACAGGGTTTTTATTTTGGTCTTTTGCATATATATACGTAAAATTACTAAGTGATTTTAGCATTAATCTTTCTTGGATAAATTTTGGTACTAATTTATTATTTTTGATTGTTTCAGTAAGTGTTTTCGAAAAGGCAAAACCATATTCTTTTGGACCTTTAATTAGATGACTGAGTGTTATATTATTAGTGATAAATGTTAAATTATTTTCATCTAATTTACCAGATACTATTCCTATTGGTATATATGCTATTGAATCTTGTTCTTCTTCGTATTTTTTAAAAATTATTGCTAATTCTTCTTCACTATTTATTTTATTTATAATATTTTGTATATTGTCTTTTAAATTCATAACCAAAATCCTCCTAGTAATTAGTATTCACATGAACCAGGTGTTCTAGGGAAAGGTATTACATCTCTAATATTATCTACGCCTGTTAGATAAATTAGTAATCTTTCAAATCCCATACCAAATCCAGAGTGATAGCAGCCACCAAATCTTCTTAAATTCAAGAACCATTCAATTGGCTCAGTATCTACTCCTAATTCTTTACATCTATTTCTAAGTAGTTCAATATCTGTTTCTCTCTCACTTCCACCCATTAATTCTCCTGCTCCAGGAACTTCTAAGTCAACTGCAGCCACGGTCTTTCCATCATCATTTAATTTCATATACCATGCTTTAATATCTTTAGGCCAATTATAAACAAATACAGGTCCATTGAAATACTCTGTAAGATACTTTTCGTGTTCTTTAGCAATATCTTCTTCATAAGAGGGCGTAAACTCCCATTTAGCATCAGCTTTTAATAATATATCAATTGCTTCTTTATGAGTTACTCTGTTAAATTCTGATGCTACTAATTTTTCTAATTTTTCTTTAAGAGTATTATCGACAAAGTTATTTAAGAAATTAATTTCATCTGGACATTTATCTAATACATACTTTACAACAAACTTAAGCATGTCTTCTTCAATATCCATTAAATCATTAATATCACAGAAAGCTATTTCTGGTTCAATCATCCAAAACTCATTAGCATGTGTCTTCGTATTAGATTTTTCGGTTCTAAATGTCGGACCAAAAGTATATATCTTATTAAAAGCCATCGCAAATGTTTCACCATGTAATTGTCCACTACCAGTAATATATGTCTTCTTACCAAACAAATCTTCCTTGTAATCGCATTTACCTTCATCCATTGGTAAATTATCCATATCAAGTGTAGTTACTTTAAACATTTGATCTGATCCTTCACAGTCAGCAGTAGTTAAAAGTGGTGTATGAGCATATACATATCCATTATCTTGAAAATAAGTATGAATAGCATGAGCAGCTACACTACGTACTCTAAATACAGCTTGAAATAAATTAGTTCTAGGCCTTAAGTAAGCAATATCTCTTAAAAATTCTCTTGTAGGTCTACCTTTAGGTTGCAATGGATAATCTTCATCGACATCCCCAAGTAACTTTAAACTAGAAGCTTTAACTTCATAATCTTGTCCTTGACCTTGAGATTCTATTAGAGTACCAACTACTTCAATAGCAGAACCAAATTTAAAGGCATCTACTTCATCATAATTGCTAATTGTATTATCATACACTACTTGAATATGTTTAAAACAAGTACCATCAGAAAAATCAATAAAACCAAAATCTTTTTGTTTTCTTTGACTTTTTATCCATCCTTTTAAAGTAATTTCCTTATTTAAATACTTCTTAGGTTCTTTATATAATTCATTTAAATACATTATTATCATCCTTTCTAATCTCTTACCTTAATGTGTGTTTCTCTTAATTGTTTTTCAAATACTTCACCAGGGCATCCCATCATTTGATCAGCAGCATTAGCTCCTAGTGGGAAAGCAACCATTTCTCTTATATTTTCTTCATCTTTAAGTAGCATTAGTATTCTATCAATACCAGGAGCCATTCCTGCATGAGGAGGAGCTCCATATTGAAATGCAGTATATAGTGACTTAAATTTAGTTTCAACATCTTCTTCCGTATATCCTGCTAATTCAAAAGCTTTTTTCATTATCTCAATACTATGATTTCTAACCGCTCCAGAAGCCATTTCGTAACCATTACATACAAAGTCATATTGATATGCTAAAACATTTTCTAAGTTATCTTCAGTTAAAGCTTCTAATCCTCCTTGAGGCATACTAAATGGATTATGTCCAAAATCCCAAGTATTTTCTTCTTCATTATACTCAAACATCGGAAAATCATTAACAATACAGAATTCATATTTTGTTTTATCAATTAAATCTAATTCTTCTCCTAGTTTTATGCGAAGAGATCCTGCTAGTTTATTAATTTTATTTTTCGAGTCTGCTAAGATAAATAGAGCACTTCCTGGTTTTAGATTCATTTTATTTCTTAATTCTTCTCTTAAATCATCATCTAAGAATTTATCAATTGAAGATTTAAAAGTATTATCTTCCTGTACTTTTATATAAGATAGTCCTGCTCCACCTAGTGATTTAATATATTCTTCTTGTGCCTTATACCAGCTATTTGATTTATCAATTGATGATACTGTTATTCCTCTAATTAAAGATGTTTTAAATGGTTCAAAGGTACTCTTTGATAATACTTCAGTTAAATCTTCAATAATAAGAGGATTTCTTAAATCGGGTTTATCTGAACCATATTTTAGCATTGCTTCTCTATATGGTATTCTTCTAAATGGCATCGAAGAAACTTCTTTATTACCAAATTTAGTAAAGATATCATAGAAGATTTTTTCTCCTACTTTATAGACATCTTCATCAGTAGCAAAAGACATTTCTAAGTCTAACTGATAAAATTCTCCATATAAACGATCTGCTCTTGGATCTTCGTCTCTAAAACAAGGTGCTATTTGGAAATATCTATTAAATCCTGAACACATAAGTAATTGTTTAAATATTTGAGGAGCTTGAGGTAAAGCATAAAATTTTCCTTTATATTTTCTAGATGGTATGATAAAGTCTCTTGCTCCTTCTGGAGATGATGCTGTTATAATTGGTGTTTGTATTTCAGTAAAATTCATCTCTTTCATTATTTTTCTAATATAATCTATTACTTCAGTTCTAAATAGTATTTTTTCATGTACTTTGGGATTTCTTAAATCTAGATATCTATATTTTAACCTTGTATCTTCAAAGGCATCAGTACTTCTATTTATTTCAAAAGGTAGTACTGGATTAGATAATCCTA
>CAMODE010000039.1 GCA_946611235.1 uncultured Caryophanales bacterium
AAGTCATAAAAATATGCAAGCTTTGCTGAATACTTTTCTATTCTATCAGAGGTGATTACCTTATTGATTCGATCATATAATACTATGCTAGATAAACCAATATCTTTATCTTCTTCATCACTAGCATTTAGATTTAATTGATATAAATATTCTGTATCAAAGTCTTTAATATAATTATCATTAACTTCTACTCTTAAAGTATCTATTCTTTCTAAATATAAATCATTTCTTATTTTTACCGTTTGATATTTTTTTCTATTTACTTCAATTTGAATTAAATATTTACTGCCAAACTTTACTTTAATATCGACAACTCTTCCTTTTTCTTTAATATTTCCTTTAATTAATTCCTTGTCTAAAAAGACAATAGATTCATCTTTATCTATTTTTAAATTCATTAAATCAACAAGAAATTTTTCTAAGATATTAACATTTTTTTGCATAACAGATTTAAACATAAAGTCTCTGGTTAGGGGAATAAACTCCATTCTCTTATCTAATTCATTTAGATAATTTAAACTTATTTTTTCTTTTATCATAAATTCCTTCTTTCTATCACAAATTGAACCCATATATTATTCTTTATGTTAATTAGTTTCATTTCATATATGTACCTCCTCATAGTAATATCAGTCAAAAGGTACCTATTTTTGTAAAAATTTGATAAATTTCTTGAAAAATTATTTATTTTGATACACTTGTATGTCAAATTTAATGTAAAGCAAACACTAAAAGCACATACAAAAAAGACTCTCAATAGAGAATCTTAATTATTTCTAAGTATAGCATTATATTTATTTTCTACTTCTTTAATAGCCTTATTAAATAATTCCATTACTTCATCATCAGTTAATGTTTTAGTATCACCATTATATAAAAGATTAAAAGCAATACTCTTCTTATCATTATCAATATTATTACCCATATATATATCAAAGACATTTACTTCTTTTAATATATTACCAGAGGCTTTCTTAATCGTTTTAATAATATCTCCAGCTTCTATTTTTTTATCAATTATAAAAGCCATATCTTTACTAATGCTAGGATACTTATATCCTTCTTTATATTTAAGTTTACTACTTTTACCAATTAAACTATTTAAATCAAATTCAAATATATAAATGTCATCTTTCGTAATATTAGGATGAATTTTACCTATTATACCAATAGATTTACCATCTAAGATAATATTAGCTTGTACTCCAGGATGTAATTCATTAATATTTCCTTTAACAAAAGAATATCTATTTTTATATCCCATATAATCAAGAACATTTTCAATTATACCCTTTACTAAATAAAAGTCTATTTTAATATTTTCTCTCCAAGTATTAGTAGTATATTCTCCGCTTAATAATCCACTTACTTTGGTAGTTTCATTATATTCTTTATCATATGTTTTAGCTATTTCATATATTGATATATCCTTAACATTACGATATTTATTATATTCATATACATTCATAAGTGATGGTATTAAAGTAGTTCTTACTATGCTTTTATCCATACTCATTGGATTTGGTAGTACGACTTTTTCTTTATTTTCATAATTAAACATCTTAGCCATATCAGGGCTAACTAAAGTATATGTTTTAACTTCATTTAATGATAAACTTCTAAGTCTCTTAGATATAATCTTACGATATTTAACATCACCTTTATATATACCTCTTCTTATTTCTATTTTAGGAAGGGTTCCTTTTAGATTATCGTAGCCATAAAGCCTTCCTATTTCTTCTGCTATATCATTAACATTAGGATCGATATCTAATCTTCTTCTTGGTACAGTTACATTAAATTTATGATTATCTATTTCATAAGGAAAATCAAGTCTATCAAGTTCTAATTTCATATCTTCTTCCGATATTGTTATACCAAGTAATTTATCAACTTCTTCTGGATAGAAAGATAATTTCTTTTCTTCATGATTTTCCTTATCGATAAGTACATAACCCTCTAATACTTCAGCTTCTGCATATTTTTCTAGTAAATGACAAGCTCTCTTACTAGCCATCTCAGTATACTCATAACTAAGTCCTTTACCATATCTAATTGATGCTTCCGAAGGTAGTCCTAGTTTTCTTGAAGTATATCTAATACTAACTGGATTAAAGATAGCAGCTTCAATTAAAATATTTTTCGTATTTTCATCTACTTCGGTATTTTCTCCTCCCATAACTCCGGCAATACATACTGGTTTTTCGCCATCCGTAATAACAATATCATCATGAGATAATATTCTCTCTTTACCATCTAAAGTAATTACTTTTTCATTATCTTTAGCATCTCTTACGACAATAGAATCACCAAGTTTATCTTTATCAAAGAAATGAAGAGGCTGACCAAACTCAAGCATTACATAGTTAGAAATATCTACGACATTATTAATAGGCCTCATACCCGCATTAATTAGTCTTTTCTTTATAAATTCAGGGCTTTCTCCTATCTTTACATTTCTTACCTCTCTAGCCATATAATAAGTGCATTTATTAGTATTAACTTCTAATTTAAAATTATCTTCGATTTTATCTTTTACTGTCTTAAATTCTATGCTAGGTAAAGTTACCTTTCGATTTAGAATAGCTGCTATCTCATAAGCAAATCCAATATGGTAGTAGCAGTCATTATTCCTGTGTTTATGAATATCTAGTTCATATAAAGTATCATCTAGACCTAAGTAATTAAGTGGATCTTCTCCTACGGGAGCATCACTAGGTAATTCTTCAATTCCTCTATTATAGTTTTCTTCTGTTTTCTCTTCTAATCCAAGTTCAAATAGAGCACATATCATACCATAAGATTCTACTCCTCTTATTTTACTTTTCTTAATTTCAAAGTTTCCTGGCAAGATAGCACCAACTTTTGCTACAATTACTTTAATGCCTTCTCTTACATTAGAGGCGCCACATACTATTTGTAGTACATCACTACCAATATTAACTTTACATACATTTAAGTGATCAGAATCAGGATGAGGATTACATTCTAGTACTTCACCAATAACTAAATTATCAATATGATGCGTAATTACTTTTTCAACATTAATACCTGCTTTGGTTATTTTAGTAGCTAGTTCTTTAGGATTTTGATCTTTAATATCAATATAATCACTAACCCAATTTAAACTTATCATTATTCTTCATCCTCCCTATCAAAATCTCTAAGTACTCTTAAATCAGTATTATAAAATACTCTTAAATCATCGATATTATATTTAAGCATAGCAAGTCTTTCAGCTCCAAAACCAAAAGCAAAGCCACTCCAAATATCAGGATCATATCCACTCATCCTAAGAACATTAGGATGAACCATACCTGCTCCAGCAATAGTAATCCATCCTGTATTTTTACAAATACTACATCCTTTACCTTTACAACTACTACAAGTAATATCTACTTCAACACTAGGCTCCGTAAACTGATAATAACTAGGTCTAAAACGAACCTTTACATCTTTACCAAATAATCTTTTAAATACAACTTCCATTGTACCTTTTAAATCTGATAAAGAAATATCTTTATCTACTAGTAATCCTTCTATTTGCATAAATTGATGAGAATGTGTTGCATCATCATCATCTCTTCGATATGTTTTACCAGGACATATCATTCTAATAGGTACTTCCCCTTTACCTTCTAACATCGTTCTAACTTGGACAGGAGAAGTCTGACTTCTAAGTAATATTTCTTCTCCTTCAATATAGAAAGTATCTTGAGCATCTCTCGCAGGATGTCCTTTAGGAATATTTAGCATTTCAAAATTATATTTATCTTCTTCTATCTCAGGCCCATCTACGACATCATATCCCATTGACATAAATACTTCTTCTATTTCTTCAATTAACTTTTCTAAGATATTAGCACTACCAATATTAATTTTAGTACTAGGTAGTGTTATATCAATAGCTTCTTCTTCTAATTTTTTATTAATTAATTCCGTTTCTAATCTATTTTTAATTTCTTCATATTTAGTATTAAATAAAGTTCTTACTTCATTTACTTTCATACCAAATTCTTTCTTTTCCTCATTAGGAATATCTTTAATCATACCTTGATATTCCGTAATAATTCCTTTTTTACCTAAGAATTCTACTTTTAAATTATTTAGTTCTTCTAGTGTACTAATATTACAAGTTTTTTCTTCAATTAATTTTATTATTTCTTCTTTATTCATAATTATCTCCTTCTACATATTTTCTATTAACATAATAACTTCTTCTTTCGTTAAATGCTTTTCATACTCTTCTATTTTCTTTTCAAAATCTTTATGACTTAGTATTAAATCATTAATAATATTAGGTAATATTTTATCAATATTAGATACTCCATAACTAATTAGATATTTAATATTAAGATTAACATCAACATAATTATCTTTAAGTAAATCTAATATATAATCATTATTATCTTTAATTATTTTATTATAAGTATCCATCGATACATATCTAAGTAAATAATCCATATATCACACTCCAAAAGAAAAAGATAGTACCATAAAAGGACGAATTATATCCGCGGTACCACCTTTCTTTATAACATAAGTTATACTCTTATACCTTTAACGTAGGTTATCCGATAAAACTAAAGGGTGAATTCATATTAGATATCTTATTAGTATTCCACCATCACTAACTCTCTCTAAAACATCTCTAATATTACTACTTCCTTATTATTGTTTTATTATAATAAACTATCTTATTTTTTTTACCCCAGCAAGAAGATCTTCAAAATCATATGGTCCAATAAAATTTTCTTTTTCTATTCTATCATATTTAATATTAGATAAAGGGTAATTTCTCTTCAAGTAATCTAAAACTATTTTTTTACAGATCTGACCATTACTATCTACCAAGAATTTTGTTCTCCACCTTTTAGAAACTGCTAATTCTATATTTTCCTCAGTTAAAGCACTAGGTAAAGCATAACTAATTGGATTATATAATTCACGTGGGCCATGATATTCATACGGTTGAAAATTAATTAGAACCTTTTTTAATAACTCCGGATCACTTCTATATTGTGGCCTCAAAAATTGATATGGCCATGAACTTTTTTCAGACGCAATAATTTCTAAAACTTCATCTGTCATAGGAGCAATTTCCATTTTAAAGGGAAGAGATGATTTATCTATTCTAATAATATCTCCTATTTGATATTTATCGTATTGTTCTTTTGCTTTATAAATATTAAGAATATCAGTCAATTGCTTCATTCCATTTCCATCTAACATTGTAGTCCACACACGTGGAAATTTATTATTATCTATATATCTGCTAGTGACAATTTCATATCCTATATTATCTTCATTTATTTCTATTCTCATATACTTATTTTCACCTATTTTCACTTATAAAGTCATTAAATCTTTTTCTTTATCTTTTAATTTTTCTTCTACCACCTTATTATATTCATTAATAAGTTCTTGTACTCTTTCTTGTCCTCTTTTTTCTTCATCTTCAGGTAGTTTAAGATTTTCTATATCTTTATTAGCATCTTGTCTAATATTTCTAAGAGCTATCTTAGCTTCTTCCGCAAGCATTTTTACTTGTTTAACAAGTTCTTTTCTTCGATCTTCTGTAAGAGGAGGCACTACGATAAATACTACTTCTCCATTATTATTCGGAGTAACTCCTAAATTAGCTTCAAATATTGCTTTTTCTATTGATCCTAAACATGATCTATCAAATGGTTTAATAGATAATTGTCTAGCTTCAGGAACTGATATATTAGCTAAGCTTTTTAAAGGTGTTGGAGTTCCATAATACTCTACCATAACACCATCTAACATATTAGGATTCGCTCTTCCTGCTCTTACATTAGTAAATTTACTTTCTAATGAATCAATTGTTAACATCATTTTTTCTTCTGTTTTATTAATAGTTTCTTCCATATTATCTCCTTTTTTCTATACCATTTTCCCACAATTCATTGCAAGATAAATCTATATTTTCATTCCAATAAATACCATATCCACCAGTATCAACTTTTACTTGTTTAAATAAACCAGTTATATTTTTTAGGTCATTAAATACATGCCATTTTTCAAATAATTTACTTACATCATAATATTTCTTTTGATTATTTTCAAATATAACTTCAAGAATATAATTATCAAGTGGATTTACATTCTTAACTTTATAAAACATATTCATCACTCCTTATGACAAAGGGGAAATCTTTTTAAATTCTTGTGTATTCCACATTTCAATCAATTCATTTTTATGAATGTCTAACCATTCTAAAATTAGCTTCAATGCTCTATCTGGTAAATCACCTTCAATAAGTTTACCAGTTTGTATATCAATAGAACCCATAAATTCACCATAAATTGCATGAAAATGTGGTGGATTATGTTCAGATTGTTGAAAATACATTTTAATTACAATTCCATAAAAACTTGATAATGTTGGCATCAAAACATCTCCTCTTTTCACTAATATTTTATCATATAATTTTTTTAATTTCAATAACTAGTTATGATAATAATCTATATATCTAGTATTTTATATTAATAATTGATTACTCTACTAGAAGGTTATCAAACAAACTTATTAGTTTGACCCGCCTAAGGCGGAATAAGTACTTAACTTAAACAATTACTATTATCACTATTATAAGTACCACCTAAATAGTTTATATATGTTTCTATCTTAGCTTCACTAACTTTTATCCAATTATTATTATTCCAATACGAGTTATAATCTTCTTTATTAGTTAAATAACTTCCTTCATATATAACAGACTTAACATTAAATAACTTAAGAGGAATTCTATTAACAGCATAATTATCTTTAAAACTATAAGTATTACCAGTAGTCATATTATATTTCTTTTCGGTATCATAGTCTCTTCCATAAAATCTTAAATGATTATCTAGATTAGGATAAATACTATTAAATTTATTCATAATATTAAGTTCATTAGATAACTCTGTATTAGATAGAGATGCTGGTACTAATATTTCATAACCATTATAATAATTATTACTAATAGCATTATGATGATTACTATATACCACTTTCGATACTACGCCATTATATCCAATCTCATAAGCTCTTTTATGTAATCTAGGTAAACTAGAGTCTCCCATACCACTACCATAAGTATCAGATGTTCTTGTCATATATACTCTATATCCATGTTCTTCATATCTACACTTTTCATACATAGATACTTTTAAATTCATTTCTTTTTCATATATATATTCATTACTTGCTCCCGTATCATTACCACCATGACCAGGATCGATTAAAATATCATATTGATATGAAAAATCTTCAATATTAATAGATATACTATCACTATCATAATTAAAAGTAACTAATTTATCTCCTACCTTACTTCTTTTTATTTTATCAATAAAATCTAATTTATTTATTAAGTTTTCTTTTTCTCCTGTATCAATTAATAATTTATAAGTACCATTACCTACATTGGATAAATCAATGCTACCCTTATATTTATTATTACCAGTACTAGTTAAATCAAAAGAATATTCATTATCTCCAGATAAAATTAATTTATAAATATTATCAGTACTAGTCTTAACCCCTTCAATATAGAAGCCACTACTAGTAAATTTATTATAAGTAATCGAGTTTTCTTGTACGATAGGTTTAACTTCCTTTTTAACTTCCTTCTCTTCAGTATTAGTAACCACTACTACTTTTTTAGGTTCTTTAACTATTACTTTTCTACTTACTGAAGTACTATTATTACTGGTATCAGTTACATTATAAGTAATAGAATATTCTCCTACTACTTTATTATCAATATTAGATGTTACTTCTACCTTATCAGTAATATCCCCATCATAATTATCTAAAGCAATATACCCAGGCTCATTAAATTCTTCTCCCTTTAATATCGTAATAGAGTCCCTTCCATTTAATTTAATCTCAGGACTACTAGTATCCACTACTATAATAGTTCTAGTTACTGAGTATTCTTTATTATCTAATAAATAATAGTATTTAATTAAAGATTCTCCTAGTACATTAGTATCTAGTTTACTATAATCTATTTTAATATCATTAGTTTTATCAATATTATCAACCATTAAAGTAGCACCACTATCTTCATATTCACTTCCTACTTCAATAGTAATATTATCTTCACCAGTTAAAGAGAAAGATACATTATGTATTATTTCTTTTTCTCTTATGAAAAAATAATATATGCACCATAATATAATTACTAATCCTAATACTGATATACTAATTATAAATATTTTCTTTTTACTACTCATCTTACACCTACAATAATTATAATATAAAAATAAATAATGGTAAAGAAAAAAGAGGAATTATTCCTCTAAATTAGCGATATTATTATTTAGTTCAATATTAGAATTAGAAACATTTTCATTTTTTACGTCATTAATAATATTTTTACTCCAATCAAATACTTTATTTTCAGGATCAATATAATTAATTAGTTTTTCAAATTCTTTTATTTCTACATCTACTTTTTTCTTTTCTTCTTCGTTCATATTATTCTCCTTACTTTCGACTAGCACCCGACCAACCAGTTATTTTATTTTTATCATGTTCTGATAAATCACTTTCATTTATATCATGATATAAACTTTTTGAGTCAAAAGACACATTCACTTCTTCAATATCGAAGCCACTATCATCATTTTCGGTTAGTATAATGTAATATGCACCCCCATTATCAGAATTAGAACCTATACCTGCTCCTCTTAAAGTTTTAATATTACCTACATCTTTACTAAAATGAATATGACCTTGGAATATTTTATCATATTCTTTTTTATTAAATATCGCTTTATTAGTATTGAAATTTTTAATATAATGAGTTAATAATACTTTTTTACCATTTATTTCTAATTCTATCTTATCAGGGTAATTTCTTATTATTTCTAATTGTCTATCGTTTAAATGTAATCTCGTCCAAGCACTATTTTCTTCTGCTTCTTTTAGAGTTTCCCCATGTAAATGCTTTTTAAATGATTCTGTTCCTAATAGTGTATATAATTCATGATTACCTTTAACTGATTTTACCCCATAACTTTCAAGTAGATCTACTACTTCTCCTGGATTAGGACCAGTACCAATGTTATCGCCTAATGAATATATTTCCGTAATACCTTTTCTTCTTGCATCTTCTAGAATAGCTAAAGTAGGTCCAAATAAAGCATGGGGGTCCGTTAGTATTGCTACCCTTCTAGTATTACTCTTAGGTTTAAAATTAGATAAAATATTCAGTTTGTCCCTTAGTTCTTTAATTTGCCCTAAATTTAATCTATTAACATCCAAGTTTTTACTACTGTAGTAATCTTTTTTAGGATTACTAATAGTTTTATTTGCCCCCTGGGTAAGAATTAATTTTAATCCATACTTTCTAGCAGTTTTAATTATTTTATTTAATTGTTTTTCATCTTCATCTCCAGTTATATTTATACCAATTGGTACTAGCCCTTCGCGATAGCATAAAGTTTCAGAATTATTATATTCATCGGCATCACTTGTCTCCAAAATACCACGCTGATATCTAAAAACATTTTCTACTTTTGCTTTATTTTTTCTTAAAAAACTATTAGAATTCATATTATGCAATGAACTCATAATATAACTACCCTTATTTATTACACAATAAATTAATTTCAATTTATTACTCCAAGAAAGATAATAATTATTTTTTCGATGACTAATAGGTATAAGAGAAATAAAATTACTATTCCCTGTAGATTTACCTTTAACTAAATCTTCAATTATTTCTCTATTACTCATTTGATGTTCATAAAATAGATATTGCTTATCTCTAAAGTCTAAGACATCTACTAAATACTTATTAGATAACTCTTTGTTTAAGGCATTATTATATACTCTTTCATCATATAAATTTGTTAAATTTATATTGGCCTCCATTTCAAAAAGTTCTCTCATTTTCTTTTCTAAACTATTAAACAAAGTACTGATATCAATTATCTCATCAAAATTATTAAGTACATTTTTAGCCATTTCTTGTAGCAATTCCATATTATTACAATTAACAAAATCCTCAATTAGAGAAATATATATTAATATTTCATCAATATAATCAAGTATTTTTTCATTATTACGATTATCAAATTTTAATTTAATAAAATCTTGCCTACTACCATACCTTTTTAGAAAACTTTCTAATTCTTTTAACTCAGAATTAAAAATAATTAAACTTATGCTATTCTTCATAGTGCTTAATTCTACTTCATCTAAATTACTTAAAATTGACAAATATTTATTTTTTATTAAATTATTTATATTTTTTAATTCACTTGTTTTAGCTATAGGAAATATTTCTTTCTTACCAAATAAAAAGGAAATTTTGTTTTTCTCTTCAGCAGTTAAATCCAATATATTATCTGCAATATCTAAACATAAATTAGGGTATCTCTGAAAATTTTCAATTAGTAAAAGAAAACTTTCATAATAAAGAATTTCACTTTCAGAGCCATCAAAGTTAAAATAAAAACTATAAAAATGTTCTTTTATTATAGCAAAAACATCTGTTTTATCTGATTGAATTATATCCAATATTCCCTTAATCCAATCATATTCCACATTTGCTTCATACTGAAGCATTTTACTAAAATTTAAATTACATTTATCCATAAATTTTATTATTTTTTCAAAATTATTTATAATAATTGTATCATTTTTTTTAGTGACCATTATATCCCATACAGCAAACATATCATCAACTAAACCGCCATCAAAATGAAAATTACTGTTATTCTTTATTAAAAGTCGTTCAAGAACTTTCTTTTGAACTTCAGAAGGATAAATTTTGTCATTAATCATTTTCTTTAAAATTTCATTATCTAATTCATTGATTATATTATTAAAATCTTCTTCACTAATTTCCAAATTCAGTATGAAGGAAAACCTATCATTATTATTTATAAACTCTTTTAAAATAAGATCTTTTTTATTACGATATATTACATTTAGAGTATCTTCTTTTAAATTAAATATTCTCTTTCCAAACTTAACAAAAATATTTATTAATCTTTCATCAGTTATTTTAGCAAGAATATTCGTTATATCATTTGATGACAAATCATAATAAAGTAGGAAATCATAACTCATATTGTTATTATCTAAATATTCAAAAATTTTATTTTTTCTGTCTTCAAATAAAAGTTTAAATAATCTAGCCAATTTATCATCTTTATATAATTCGTCAGATATTATTTTCTTATTGCAAAGAAGATTTATAACTGCAATATCATTCAAATTAGGTAATAATTCATTCATAAAGGTATTTGCATCCACGAAGAAAGTAACATGAAGAATATCATTTGGATTTTCATTCAAATATTTAATAACATAATCCTTTTTTATTTCAAATATTATGGGCTTAATAAAATTTTCTTCAGGCATTTCAAACAACAAAAATATTACATTTTTTTCACTTAGATTATTTAATAATAAATTAAGGGTTTCATTATTTTTATCAGCCAAATAAAGGTATTCTTCAGGGTTGTTTCCTAAATACTCATTAATTATACTTCTATTATTATTATTCATGTAAATAAAAGATAATATATCATCAATAAAATTTGATTTATCAATATCATACCATACTCCAGGATTTTCATGTAATGCACTAATAAATATAGGAAGGCATGGAACATCTTCTAAAATACCTTTTATATCATCTAATTTAACTCCTAAATTCTTCAAAATTATAATATCTTTTGAATTGTTTCTAAAATAATTATTAAAGGCCTCTTTTCTCCTTAGATATATTTCTTTAAGTAGATATCTATACTCAGGGTGAGCATAGTATCTAAGTAAAATTCCTATTACTTGTTCATCATCATATGTCAAAATTTTATCTAATTTATCAATGTCATCAAGTTTATTATTATACATAATTCCATTTATTTCTATAAGTTCTAGCAAATACTTTTGTAATTCTTTGTTTTCTTCATCTTGCCATATTTTATCGCGGTGCAAATCCTGAGCTAATTCACAGCTAGATACATAATCTAAATTTCTATAAAAGTATTTTTTTAATTCTTCGCCCTTGCTTCTTAAAATAATTTTCTTTTTATCATTACTTAAATATGGATATATAAGAAGGCGAAATATATAATCTCCTTTTTTATTACTAAGTAAATAGTCAAAGTACTTTCCATCAAAACCCAAATTAAAAATATCTTCGTCGCCTATCTTTACCTTTAAAACATCTTCTTTTCTGAGTTCAAATACCCTATCTTTTAATTTAGTACTTACAGTGTCATCTGAAAGAAATCCTAACAAGTCATCAGAGGGAATACGCATAATAAGTTTATCTTGTATTTCATCAGGGCAATCTCCATCATAAAAAGGATACATGCGCTTACTTAATATTTCCTCTATATCATCTTTTCGCATTTTCATAAGGTAATCTTTAACCTTTTTTGGAATGTTCCTGTTTGTCAGATAGTCTATTAATCTATTATTAGGTATATTTTCTACTAAAAACTTAATAACTTCATCTGAAAGAAAATCTTCATTTATACTCTTAGATTTCTTTATCTTAATACCTATTTTTAATTTTTTACTAGCATAATTTGAAAACTTGTATAAAATATCATTTGCATTACCTTTGCCATTACATATTCTGAGTAAAAGCATCAAACCATAACTGATATCTTTATTTAAGACTGCTTCAATAAAAGTATCTGTTACAATATTCATTTTAATAAAGAATATTATTGGATTACCGAAAAAAGAATCTAAATCTAATATTCTATCAGCATAATAGTCTCCTATTAAATTAAGAGTAGCCTTATTATTTAAATTTTTAAATAAAAGCTGATAAGTACCAAGATCATTGATATAATCATAATTGCCATCAAATAATTTATCTAATATCATCATCTTCTTTTTTTTACTACTAAAATTACTATTGAGAATCCTAATATATTCTTCTATATTGTTTATTATACTATCCTTATCCACTGCTTCCTCCTAAGTATTTACTATAATAATTATAATATAAAAATAATTATATGTAAAGAAAAAAGAGGAATAATTCCAGGATAAACGCATGAGTTTTTGAACTTATGTGTTTTTTATTGTATAATAAAGAATAAAGAAAAAAGGATAAAAAGAAATGAGTAAAAGAAGTAGTAAATTAATTGAGATAAGTAATATGTTTTCGGAAATAGATATAGACTTTAATAATTTAAGTAATGAAGGGATAACTGATATGATAACAATAATAAAAAAGCAAGAAGATACTAGATTCAAACCAAATGTAAGGCACAAAATGGAAGATATAATATTAATAACTTTATTTGCTATATTAGCTAAGTGTAATGAATGGACAGAAATAGAAATGTTTGCGAAGAAGAAAGAAACTTGGCTACGAAAGTATTTAGAATTACCAAATGGTATTCCATCACATGATACTATACAGCGAGTAGTATCAATACTCGATCCTCAAACTTTATATGCGGATGCGATAAATTATCTTATAACTAAAATAGATCAAATTTCAAACAGCGAAGAAAGAGATATTTTAAGTATGGATGGAAAAACAACTAATGGTTCATCAAGAAGTGAAGAATCTTCAGAAAAAATAAAGCCAGTAAACACAATGAGTGTATATTCAACAAATTATGGAATTAGTTTGATTCAAGATTTTATTGATAAAAAAACAAATGAAATACCAACAGGGCCTGAATTATTAAAAAAGTTAAATTTAAAAGATTGCATAGTAGTCGCTGATGCATTAAATACTCAGAAGAAAACAATAGAATGTATCATAGATGGCAAAGCTGATTACGTTATACCAGTTAAAGAAAATCAAGAACTTACATTAGAAGAAATACGAGAATATTTCAAAGACAAACAAATACTTGAAGAAGTAAAAAGTAAGAATTATTTAAAGAAAACAGAAAAAGAACATAATGCATTAATAACAAGAGAATATTATATGAGTGATGAAATTAGTTGGATGAGTACTAGAAACAAATGGAAAGGTATAAAATCAATAGGATTAGCAAGAAATATAACTGAAAAAAATGATAAAACAATAGTTGAAGACAGATATTATATAATAAGTTTCTCAAATGATATAGAATTGTTTTCTAAATGTGTTAGAAACGAATAGGGTGTTGAAAATAATCTACATGCACCTTTGGATATTGTATTTAAAGAAGACAAAAACAAGACACTTGAAAAGAATGGAGCAAAAAATCTTGGTATTATAAGAAGAATAGCCTTAGCAATATTAAAATTTGTACAAACCTATTATAAAATAAGTTTAAATTTAATAAGAACAAACCTAGCTTTTGATTTTGAAAATGAAATAGAAAATGTCTTTAAATTACTTGATGTAGAAACACTTAAACAATTAAAAAACACATAAGTTCAAAAACTCATGCGTTTATCCTGGGAATAATTCCTCTTAGTTATTTCTAATTTCTTCAATATATTTATTTACTTTTGAAGACCACGTTGGGTCTTCAGCATATTTAGGATTCATTTCATCAGCAGTATATAAACCATAATCAACATAATTTCTTTTAATATTGGAAATAAAAGCATAAATACCATCCTCTAAAGTATCAAAAGCAGCATAATCACCACAACCAGATCCTTTTTGACCACCAATATTATTACATACTTTAGCCAAATAAGAACAGTTCCATTTGCATCCTGTTTCATGCATTGAAATAGCCACTGCTAGATATGGGTCTACGCCAAGTTCTATTGCATAATTAGCATAAGCATATCCCATATTAGTTAAGTCAGAAGATAAGGTTCTATTTAACTTGTCTATAAGTTCTTCCATAGTCAAGCCATCATATACTTCTATTCTTGAGGGTACTTCTTCAATTACTTCAGTTTCTTTTGTTTCTTCAACTATATTGTTTTCTACATTTATTTCTGATTCTTCTAATAATGATGGTACATAGACAATTAATTCTTTATTTGCTAATCTATGATAATAAATACCACCAAATACTAATCCTAAAGTTAATACAGAAGCCATAACTCTAATTAGAGTTTTCGGTTTCATAATAATTCACTTCTTTCCGCCTTTTTCACAAAAGACGACCCCTATTATAGCAGAATCCCTCCGTTTTGTCAAATTACACGTCTCACATCGATGATTGGCATAATATATAAGTCCGTTACTACGATACCAACATTTGAGTTAAGGGCATGTACAAGTTGACCATTTCCAATGTATAAAGAAGAATGACATATACTTCCATCATAACCAGATAAAACAATATCGCCAGGCTGAATATTAGATAGTCCTACACTTACACCATTATATATTTGGGATGAAGCTACTCTTTCTAAGTTAATACCAAAATTAGCAAATACTAGTTTAGTAAAACCAGAACAATCTGTTCCATTTGTTAAAGAGTTACCACCATATACATATGGACCCCCGACAAACTGAAGAGCATAATTTACTATTTGTGTAGCTAAATCTTCATTATAGTCAGGTATATAACTGTATGTTGGAACATAACTTACTGACTCTACTACTGGTTCTTCTTCAGTTACTTCCGCTTCTTTTTCAGTAGTCTCTTCAATATTAGTTTCTTCTTCTGTAGTTTCTAAAACTTCCTCTTCACCTTTATCATTAGTTTCTTCTTCTAATTCTTTTAATGTTTTTAACTGCCTATTCTCTTCAGGTATTGGTAATGATAATAATTCCATAGTGAATTCACTTTTATCTTTAATTTCACTCATAGAAAGTAATTCACTACTTAAATCAATATTTTCCTCATATCCTCTAATGTTGCTATCATAAAATGCGTAACATAATACTCCTAATAAAAGAGTTAACGCTGCAACTTCTAATTTATGTTTTTTCACTTCACACCTCTTTTTAGCGGACGTTCAATATCGTATCACAAATGGAATATAATGTCAAACACAAATTTATAAATCCTTTATTTATAAGGGATAAAGAAAAAGAGGATTAATCCTCCGCTTTCATCTTTTCATCTATTTTTTTTATTTCCTCAACTGTTTTTCCAGATATTTTGGAAATAGATTGATATTCGTATTTCTCTTTAAGCATATTCTGTATCATTTCTATTTTGTTAGTTTCAATTCCTTCTGCTCGACCTTCTTCAATTGCTTCTTCTCTAATATTATCTTGAACAAGAGCATCTAGTTTTTCTTTTTCCCATGCATGTATACTAAAATATTTCTTCCCCATATTTATTACATCTCCCATAAATTTATTAAGCTCTTCAGGAGAAAAGATTATACTCATTCTTTCATATAATTCATTATAATTCTTACTCATAAGTCCAGCCATAAATATCTCTGAAAAGCTCATTTCTTCTACTTCATTATAATACATTTCATCATAATATGCAAGATTTACGGAATACCTTTGAATGCACTCCATTGTCTTTATTCCCGTAATTGTACTTATCTCTGTCATATTATCAAATGGGATAATCTTCTTACTCTCATTAGCATTTAAATTTAACTGATATAAATTATTAGCTTTTAATGCTTTATATTCATCTCCTTCTTCAAGCATTAATGAGTGTAATTTTTCTACATATAAATAATTTCTTATTTTAACAGTACTAAAACTACTCTTATTCATCTCAATATCAATAAAATATTTATCTCCTATCTTAACATATATATCAACTGTTCCTCCCTTTTCCTTAATATGATCTTTAATTAATTCCTTATTTAAAAATACTATTTTATCACTATCATCTACTTTTAAATTAAGTAGTTCTACTAAAAATCTTCTTAGTATATTTTTGTTTCTCATCATTACTGATTTAAATAATACATCATTAGTTAAATATATAAATTCATCTTTTGTTTCTTCTAAATATTTCTGTTTCATGTTTCCTCCTTCTATAATATTTATACCCATTATTATTCTTTTTTAACAAATACTAAGTCATATCAATACACCTCCATATAATAAAAGAGAAGTATTATTCCTCTCTAAATATATATATAATTATTATTTTAAAAATTGTAAGATTTTGACAAACTTTTTTAAAAAACAATCATTTTGATACAATTGGATGTCAAATTATATGTAAAGTAATAAAAAGAAGAAGATGTTACTCTTCTCCATTGTAAATAATTAAATTATGCTGAGCTCTCGTACAAGCTACATAGAATAAATATTTTTCATTTTCCTTATACTTATTATTCTCATCATTATATACTATTACTGAATCAAATTCTAATCCCTTAGCAATATAAGAAGGGACCACTACTAAGTCTCTTTTAATATGACTATATCCATCTATTAGCATAATATCCGTATCTTCTTTTAGTAAGTTATATATCTTTTCTGCTTCTTCATCATCTTTTGTAATAATAGCAATACTTTTAGAAGTACTCTTTAAATTAGTAATATCATTTATAAAGTCTATTTTATTACATCCTTTTCTAAATAAAATATCACTTGCTTTATTATTTCTAATCGCAGTACTATGACTAAGTCCTAATATCTTATTTGTATATTCAATTATCTTATAAGTAGAACGATAAGTCTTAGTAAGCGTAATATATTTAGAACTATCAAAGATACTTGTAAGTTCTTCTAAAGAATCGTATTTATAGTAAGGATTAATTGTCTGATTAGTATCTCCTAATATCGTGTAGTTAGAAGTCTTAAATGTTCTCTTAATAATTAAATATTGTAGTTTATTATAATCTTGGGCTTCATCTATTACTACTTCTTTAATAATATGATTAGTATTAAATCCTACTAATAAACTTTTTAAATATAAGAATAAACAAGCATCTTCATAATATAAATAATTATCTTTAATATTATCATTATATTTAGAATATTTACTATTAAAGAAATTATTAAAAATATCTTTTAAATCTAATTTAATATTTAAATTATCTTTAAGCACTTTCTCAATACTTTTATAATTCTTCATATTACCATTATAATTATTTTCTGTTATCTTCTTAGCTATTTCTGTTACTCTTTCAAATAAAGGATATCTATCATATTTATGAGTAAGCATATTATTAAGTTCCTCAGTAGATACTTCAATAAAATCATCAAATTCTAAATTCTTAGTAAATCTAATATTACTTATAATATCTTTAACATAATTATCTAAATCATTAATTATTTCATCAGATTGTTTATATTTAATTAAATCAAAACTAGATATATTCTTCTTATAATACCTTGATATAAAGTCTGTAAAGTTTTCAATATTTTTATATTCATTAATATTTTGACAAAGTAAATCATAAAAAGTCATACTATAAGTATTATCTTCTCCTAGTTCAGGAAGCACATTAGATATGTATTCAGAAAAGACTTTATTAGGAGTAAAGACAACTACATTATTAGAATTTAGATTAGGTATTCGATATAATAGAAAAGCTATTCTATGAAGAGCAACACTAGTTTTACCAGAACCAGCTATTCCTTCAACGATTAAATTTTTATCTTCCGTATTTCTAATTACTTTATTTTGTTCCTCTTGAATCGTATTAACAATATTCTTCATTTTATCTGATGATTCTTCTGCTAGTACTTCTTGAAGTAGACTATCACTAATATTTAAATCATTGTCAAAGATATTTTTAAGTTCACCATTTTCTATAATATATTGTCTCTTTCTTGTTATTTCTCCCTCTATTCTTCCACCAGGAGCTTCATAACTAGCTAAACCTGTCTCATAATCATAGAACATACTACATATTGGACTTCTCCAGTCATGAACATAATAATCAAGATTATCTTCAACATGCGTAATACCAATATAAATATCTGATTCTTCATCATCTTCTTTAAATCTAATCATACCAAAATAAGGCTTATTTTGGACTCTAAATAACTTTTGTAAATAATTACCTTTAGATTGCATAATAGATACTTGTAAGTCTGATTCAGCCATCATTGTGCGCATTTCACTAGGATCCATCTCAGTATGAGAATCCCAAATAAATTTCTTAAACTCAAGTACTTTTTCATCATCATCATAAAGCTCTTGTCCCAAAGATGAAATCTTCTTTCTAATAAGACTAACTGTCTTATTAAGATAATTTCTTTCTCTTTCAAATTCTTCTCTTTCAATTTTCATCTAACTTAATACCTCCTTACACGATGAAAAAACTACAATTAATGTAGCTTCATCTTAGATGATTCAAATTAAACTAATCGTAAATGTCTACTTAATTGTAGTATATTATTAATTCTTTGTCAATTACTTTTTATTATTTTATTTGTATAACCGCTATCGCTAACGGATTAACAAGTTAATCCGCGGAAACTCTTCTACTATAAGAAGCCGTTAGATTTTTTTATTCTAATGTTATTCTATCTTTTTCTTTCTAATACTCTACGCCTTAATACTTCTTTTTCGTCATCTGTAAGAACGGATATTAGTTCACTATCATCTATTATCAGTTCTAAGTCAATATTTAATCCACTATGGGTATTACTATTATTGTTTTCTTGTGACTGATTTTCAAGTTTATTCCTATTTGGCCTTTTTTCAATCGGATCATAACATGACCCTTTTAAGGTAAATAAATGATCTCCGTTATTACGCACTTTAAATGGAACTTGCTCAGCAGCATTAAAACAATAACCATATATTGGTTATTCAAATTTTGGCATAATTACCTCCTATTATTTTCTTTTCCTTAATCTATGTTTTATTCTTTTTCTTTTTTTACTAAAAGTGGTTTATCTTCAATTCCAAATATACTATTACTACTTAGAATTTTCCAACATTTAATTACAGCACTAGACATATTAAAATTTCACTTTATTATCAATATAATAATTATAATTCTTTTATTTTAGTCTTTTAATTTTTAATAGAAATTCATCATCATTACTTTTTCTTAATCCTTCAGGTGCTTTTAAAGATTCCAAATTACCAAACCAATTTGCATTTGCGTAATAAGAGTCACCACTTTAACTATTATATGTGTCTTTAGATGAATGCCCATTATTAAAAGTATTTTCTCTTTCAAATATTCTTTTTTGCTTTTCAATTAATTCAGATAAATTTTCCATAATTAAATTACCATCTCAATCATCTATTACTAAAGTTTTCTTGTTTTGCTAATACCTTTTTTAGTACTTGCAATATAACTATATAATACATTTTGTATTTCATCACGAGTCATAACTCTACCAATACTATTTTTAATATCACGTAAACGAGTGATAAATCCCTCATCAATTTCTAATTGTTCACCATTAATATGACAATGAGCAATCATTTTATCATTATTTCTAAAACTTTGTTCTATATCTAATCCATTAACTTCTTCATCAGATAATATTTCAAATAAATCCTGGCAGACTTTAAGGTCCCAATACGTTAATAATAGTACAGGTGTGTAGCATGAATTAGCAACAGACGTATTATCTAAATGTTCATTAGCTAAAACTACAGGACAATATGGAGAACGAAGACGACCATGAAGAAAATCAAAACTATCTGTTAAATCAAAGCTAAATGTATTATTTCTATCATATTTATTTTGTACTAAATCACTCATAATAATTCCTCCTCATTAAATAAGTACCTATATAATAATATAAACTTATATAAAAGTCAATAAATAAAGTTAACCTAATTACCAATAATATAATAAGATAATTAGGTTAATTATAAATAATTATTCTACAGTTACTGATTTAGCTAAATTTCTTGGTTTATCAATGTCACAACCTTTTAGTTTAGCTACATTATAAGCAAGCATTTGCATTGGTACTATTACTAATAGTGGATTTAATATTTCGTCATAGTCATCTATTTCAATACTATAGTCATAGAAGTCTTCCTTTATATTAGTTATAGCTATTACTTTAGCACCACGAGATGATACTTCTTTTAAATTACTTATTGTTTTATCACTAATTGTTTTATCGGTTACAATAGATATTACTCCAAAATCTTTATCTATTAAAGAAATACTACCATGTTTTAATTCTCCTGCTTGAAAAGCTTCACTATGAATATATGATATTTCTTTTAGTTTTAAACTACCTTCCATAGCTAAATAATAATCTATTCCTCTTCCTAAATAGAAGACATGTTCTTTTTCAGATACTATTTTAGCTATACTTTGATAATCATATTCATTTATATATTTTGTTATTAGATTAGGTAGTAATTTTAAATCATTAATAGCCTTTTCTTCATACTTAGTATCTTTTACAGCCATTAATAATAAAACAATTATTTGTGATAAATATGCCTTAGTCGTAGCTACCGCTATTTCGATACCTGCTTCAGTGTATATAACATACTTTGATTCTCTAGCAATAGAGGAATCTTTTCTATTTACAATTGATAATGTATCGATATTATTTTCTTTTGCTAGTTTAAGAGCCGCTAATGTATCCGCAGTTTCTCCTGACTGAGATATTAATAATACTAAAGTGTCTTTATCAAAGAAATTCTTTTGATATCTATACTCTGATGCATAATAAACATTTACTTTAATATTTTTAAATTTTTCAATATAATATTTACCTATTTGACCTGCAAAAGAGGCTGAACCACAGGCTACAATATCAATACTTTTATATTTGCTTAAATCAAAGATATCTTTTACCTTTTCATTTTCTGTATATAGATTTAAATGTTTTTTAACTACATCAGCTTCTTCATTTATTTCTTTTAACATAAAATGATCATAACCATTTTTACTAATAGATTCTTTATCAAAATTAAACTCTTTTACTTCTTTTTTTATTTCTTCTAAATTTTTGTTATAGAACAATACCTTATCATTAGTTAATTTTACAATATCATAATTATCTAATAAAACATATTTATTCGTAATATGAAGTACCGCAGGTATATCACTAGCTAAAATGTTTTCGTTATCTCCTAATCCGACAATTAATGGGCTGTCTTTTCTTATTCCATATATTACTTCTGGTTCATCATCACAAATAATATTAAAAGCATAACTTCCCTTTAAAATATTTGTTAGTTCTGATAGACTACCTAACATATTACCTGTTTTATTATATATATAATCCAAATAAGCCGAAGCTACTTCGGTATCAGTATCACTATTAAAAGTATACCCTTTGCTTATTAATTCTTTCTTTAATTCATTATAATTTTCGATTATTCCATTATGGACAAGAGTTATTTTTCCTTGTCTATGAGGATGAGCATTAATATCATTTGCTACCCCATGTGTTGCCCATCTTGTATGTGATATTGCAATATCAATATCTTCATTATAATCTAGACAACTATCCAAATTAACTATAGGTCCTTCTTTTTTAATAATGTTTATGTTATCATCCTTCATATATGCTATACCTGAAGAATCATAACCTCGATATTCT
>CAMODE010000040.1 GCA_946611235.1 uncultured Caryophanales bacterium
AATTCGAATCCATGAATGCTGCCGTGAAAGGGCAGTGTGTTAAGCCACTTCACCAACTGGCCATAAAAATGGTGGGCCTGAATGGACTTGAACCATCGACCTCACGCTTATCAGGCGTGCGCTCTAACCACCTGAGCTACAAGCCCATTTTTTCGTTTCCCTAACATTATATCATATCAAAATAATATTGACAAGACATTTTTATAAAAAAACATAAATGGTGGGGCGTTAGGGATTCGAACCCTAGACCCACTGATTAAGAGTCAGTTGCTCTACCAACTGAGCTAACGCCCCAAAAAACAAGAACAATATAATTATATCATATTTTTTATATTTGTAAACAAAAATAATTAAATTTCTTAAAAAAATAGTGGAGCCCTATGCAGCTTCACTATATATTTTTTTATCAAATTCATGAGTTCCATCATTTAATTCTTCTAATTTACTGGTTGTTATTAAGAAATAAGTATCTCTATTAACATTAGTATCACTAATAGGATCATCCCAAGTTAAATCTAAATGATACCATTTACCATCCAAGTAAACCAAATTCCAAATATGTTCATCATTACTTATTTTATAATTAATAACATTAAGTTTATTTAAGAAAATTGCCATAGCATCAGAATATCCATTACAAGTAGCAAAGCCTTCAATCAAAGCCCCGTAAGCCGTTTGTGACTTATACGTAGTATCATTGATATTATCATTCTTAAGTTTATCATATTCTGTATTATCAATTATATAGTCATGTATTACTTTAATTTTTTCTCTAATAGGCATACTATTATTAGTTTTCTCATTAATTACTTTATCAACAATTTTGTTTATTTCTTTTATTTCATTATCAGTATAAGCTTTTTTAATAGTTATACCAAATGTATATTCACCACCATAAAATATTTTAATATTATTTGAACTATTATATGGATGAACAAAATTATTAAGAATAGATACTTCTTCTTTAAATATTTTACCATTATCTTTAGTAAGAGTATTTATATCATCTAAATAGTTTACATATATTTTATCTACATATCTCTCTGATTTTTCAATTCCTGAGTTAAGTACATAATATATGTAATCAATAAGTTCTTTTTTATTTTTAATACCAGTATCTTGATAATTATCTACATAAGCAAAATTATCTTCAATATAATATTCATTTTCATTCATATTAGCATACTTCTTATCAATTTTATATTCATAATATTTCTGAGTAATGCCCTTTTTACCAAATGCACATATTGTAACAATAATTACTGATATAATACCAGCAATTAGTATTATTTTACCCCCAGTACTATCCTTTTTTTTCATTTGTTCACCTCTATCTTGATTATAACATTTCCAAGTAATATCGTAAAGTAGAAAATTGACTTTTATAAAATTAATTTATCGTGGCCCATCACTATAATAAAATATATGATATATATTTGCACTTTTTCATCTTTTTTGATATAATTATTACAGTCTTTTACTTTGAAGGAAAGGAGAAAAAATGAGTAAAATAAAAATGTTTTCACTAGGAGGACTAGATGAAAATGGAAAAAATATGTTTGTAATCGAAATAAATGATGGTATATATGTTTTTGAAGCAGGTCTTAAGTATGCTGATGAAATGACTCTCGGAATAGACTATATTATACCAAATATAACATATCTAAAGGATAATAAAAAAAGAATTAAAGGTATCTTTTTAACACATGGTCATGATGAAAATATAGGAGCTCTTCCTGATATAATTGAGGATCTTTATGGAGTACCAATATATGGTTCTAAATATACTTTAGATATTTTAAAGAAAGAATTTGAAGAAAGTAATATTAAGTATAATAATTTTAAAGAATTAAAAGCATATGTACCAATAGAAATAGATGAAATAAAAATATTTCCGGTAAATTTATCCCATTCAACACCAGATAATTTTGGGTATGCCGTTTATACAGAAGATGGAGTAATCTTCTATGCAGCGGATTATTGTATTGATCCATTGATGAAGGGACCATATAAAACTGATATTGGGAAACTTGCTTACATCGGCAAGCAAAATGTTCTATGCTTACTTACAGAATCAATGTATGCCGGAAAGGATGGATTTACCTCACCAAAACACCGAATAGCGGGTCTTATAAGAGAAACCTTAAATACTGCTGAAGGAAGAATTATCTTTAATGTCTTAGATACACATTTATATCGTATTCAGGAGTTAATTAATGAAGTAGAAAAGACAGATCGAAAAATAGTAATCATGGGTAAAAGACTAAAAAATATCATCGATTCTGCTGTCGAAAATCATTACTTAACAATAAACCCTAATGTAATAGGAGATCTTTCATATCTAAATAGTAAAAAAGTAGTTATTTTAAATGCCAATGAAAAAGACAAACCATACTATAATATCATGAGAATAGTAGGAGGATACGATAAATTTATCAAATTAAATGAAGATGATACCATATTTCTAGCGACACCAATCTATGAAAATAGAGAAAAAACTTTTTATCATCTATTAGATGAAATAGCTAAAACAGGAGCGGGTGTTGTAACATTACCATCAAATAAATATTTAGCGCATCATGCTTCGAGAGAAGACTTAATGACTATGATTAATTTAATGAATCCCAAATATTATTTTCCAATAAGAGGAGAATATCGCTGCGAAATAGAAAATGCTACTCTAGCAGAACAGGCAGGTATTCCAAAAGAAAATATAATTGTTAAAGAAAATGGTGATGTTGTTGAATTTGTAGGTGGTAAATTAAAAGAATCATTTAATAAAGTACCATCTGGTTCTATCTTAATAGATGGAGATAATGGTGATGATATTGGAGATATAGTTTTAAAAGATCGTGAAATGCTATCAGATAATGGTATAATGATCATATCTGTAACATTAAATAAACAAACTAAAGAAATATTATCAGGGCCAGAAATATTAACAAGGGGCTTTATCTATGTTAAAGATTCATATGAATTATTAAAAGAAATAAAGAAATTATCTACAGATATTATTTTAATGAATACAAAGGATACCAGATATGTTGAATATAACAAGATAAAGAACACGATAAGGGATGAATTATCTAAATATTTAATCGAACAAACAGGTAATAAACCAATGATAATAACTGTAATACAAGAAATATAGAATCAAGGTATTCTATATTTTTTCATTAAAAATTGAAAAAACTATTTCCATTCACCTTTTTTTTTGTTATAATGTAGAAGAGGTATGATATGAAAAAGATATTTATACTAATACTATTACTAATATTATGTACTGGATGTTTAAGAATAAATAAAGAAGAAAATAAAGATTTAATCATAGATGAAGTAATAAATAATAAGACAAATCCTAATACAATGGCAATGGGATATAAATACTATCTCCCATTAGGAGTAACTAAAACATATGATAAAGATTATAATCAAAAATTTAAATATGAAGATAATTATATTTATTTATATGTAGATGTAGTAAGTTATTATTATAAAAATTTATTAAATTTTAATGAAGATAATAGTAATAGTAGTTATTATTATCGTAAGATAACTAATGGTAATAAAGTAGGTTATGCTAAAGTAACCAAAGAAGATAATGACTTATACTTTATAAAGATTGTTTATAATTATGCCAAAATTGAATCATATGTAAAAGAAAGTGAAATAAATAAAGTATTAACAAATAGTATGATTATTTTAGATAGTATTAATTATAATGACAATTTAATAAAGAAAATACTCGAAGACGATTATAGTCTAGGAGCTGAGAAAGAGTACAAGATAAATAAACCAGAAGATACAACAAGTAGATTTGCGGAATATTTAAGTGAATATGTACAAAATGAAGAAACAAATATATCTGATTTACCAGAATATTAGAAGAAGGAGCATGTAACATGAAATTTTTAGATAAGATAAAAGATTTGTTTACTGATGAAGAAGAAGAATTTGAAACAAAAGAAATAGAGGAAGAAAAAGAAGAACCTGCTAAATTACCAACATTTATGAGAAATAAAATTGAGGAAGAAGAAAAGGCTAAAGAAGTAAATATTATGCCAAAAGAAGAAAATGCTGTTAGTGATAGAGAAGTAGTTAAGACAAGAAGTAATAACTTTGCTTTTCCAATTGATATGGAAGAAGATTATGAAGTAGTATATACTCCTCGTAATAAGAATGTTTTAGATGAAAGAAAAGAAGAAAAACCTAAAACTTCAGTAGCGGATCTTTACTCAAAGAAAGAAGAACCAAAACCTAAAAAGTTTAAACCAACTCCTGTTATATCGCCAGTATATGGAGTATTAGATAAAAATTATACCAAAGATGAAGTAAAAGTTCAGGATGAAAGTAAGTATGAAATACCAAGAGCATCTAGAAAAGTAGACTTTGAAACCGTAAGAAATAAAGCATATGGTACATTAACTGATGATATAAGAAATAATCTATGTGAAAACTGTGAATTATATAAAGAAGTAAAAATAATCAAGAAAAATGGTCAAAAAGTATTAGATGATGATATCAATTTACTTGAAGATATAATTGAAGAGCCAAAGAAAGATGTAACCATCGAAGAAGCAGCAGAAAACTACTATGACTTTGGAGTAGACTATGAACCAGTAAAAGAAAAAACTATTGAAACCCCAGTAGTTGTAAATGCTGATAAAGTAGAAACAGAAGAAATTAATGATATTAAAATTGTAAATCATAATGATGAAGAAGCATCAGCAGAAAAAATAGAAGTAAAAGAAGAACCAATTGAAATACCAGAAGAGATAGAAGTGCCAGTTGAAGCACCAAAGAGAAGAAAAAGAACAGTAAAAGAATCTAAAGAGGATAAATCGTTAGAAGATACTAAAGAGTTTGAAAAAATAATTGAGCCTGAAGAAAATGTAGAGTCAATATTAGAAAGTACTGAAAAAGAAGAACTTGATAATGATATTCCACTTGATACAGATGCTAATGATATCTTTAATTTAATAGATTCAATGTATGAAGAGGAGGAAAAATAATGACAGTAGCAGAAGTTTTACCAGTAATTTTATATATTTTAGGTGCTATTTTATTAGCATGTTTAATAGTATTAACTGTAAAGCTAATCATCACAATGAATAAAATTGAAAAAGTAGTAGATAATATAACTGAAAAAGTAAGTACCCTAGATAAAGTATTTGAAATAGTAGGATTAGTTACAGGAAAGTTTACTGCTGTTACCGATAAAATTGTTGATGTTACTGCATCATTATTAGATAAAGTATTTAATAAAAGAAAGGATGAGATTGATGAGTAAAAAGAGTGGTTTAGGTAGATTTGTTTTAGGAGCATCTCTAGGAGCAGCCTTTTCTCTATTATTTGCCCCTAAGAAAGGAACAGAATTAAGAAAGGACATTAAATGTAAATTAGATGAATTTATGGGTAATGTAGATAAATTAACCGTAGAGGATATCAAAGAAGAATTTAATAAAAAAGTTGAAGAAATTAAAAAAGAATTAGATGACCTAGACAAAGAAAAAGTATTAACAACTGCTAAAAAGAAAGGTGAAGAGTTAAAAGATAAAACTGAAGACTTAGTAAATTTAGCTAAAGAAAAAGGAAATACTGTTCTTGAAGGAATAGCAAAAGACCTAAAAACTAAAGCTATAGAAGTAGCTAAAGAAGTAGTAAATAAATTAGAAGAAAAATAGTCTTGCCAAAGATTATTTTTTTTAAACGAAAGGAAATGATATATAATGAAAGCACTAGTAACAGGAGCTTCTTCTGGTATTGGAAGAGATATGGCTAAATATTTAAATAGCTTAGGATATGAATTATATTTAGTATCACAAAATAAAAAAGACTTAGATAGAGAATTTAAAGGATATGATAAAGTACATACTTATAGTTATGATTTACGAAAAGAAGAAGAGTGTATTAAATTATATAAAGAAGTAAAAGAAGAAAAGATTGATATATTAATAAATAATGCTGGATTTGGTGATGCTGGTAATTTTATTGAGACAAGTTTAGATAAAGAAATGGATATGATTAATTTAAATATAAAGGCTTATCATATCTTAACTAAATTATTTTTAAAAGACTTTACTAAGAGAAATTATGGAAGAATATTAAATGTAAGTTCCATGGCGGGATTTATGCCAGGACCATATATGGCTACCTATTATGCTACTAAAAACTATATAACAAGTTTAAGTCTAGCTATATATGAAGAATTAAAGAAAGATAAATCCAATGTAAAAGTGTCTTTATTTTGCCCAGGACCAGTAAATACTAATTTTAATAATATTGCAGATGTTAAATTTAATATTCCATCTATATCTAGTGAAGAAGCTGCTAGAATAGCTATAAATGGTATGCTTGAAGATAAACTTATAATTGTACCAAATAATATGAAATTTAATCATATCTTTAGTAAACTAGCTCCTACTAAAGTAGTATTAGATATAAATTCTAAAGTCCAAGAAAGAAAAGAATAATTCTTTCTTTTTTTATTTGTAACCGCTTCGCTAACGGATTAACAAGTTAATCCGCGGAAACCTTCTAGTAGAACTCCCCATTATTAAAAAAAGCAAACATATGTATTAACTGATTAAAATATTTCTTGACAATATTATCTAGTAAAAGTATAATAAACATTAATAATTAAGATGGTAAAGGGGGTACCTCTAAATTATCCAAATAAAAGAATTAATAATAGAAAAAAGAAAGGAAGAAAAATGAAAGAAAAGAATTTAGAAGAAATAGTAGTAAAACAAAATAAAGTTAGAGTAATGAAAGTAGGTAATGATAATTATATATCACTAACTGATTTAGCTAAATATGCTAATAGTGAAAATCCAGCAAATGTGATTATTCACTGGATGAGTACAAGAAACACATTTAATTATATTGGATTATGGGAGCATTTAAATAATGAGAATTTTAATTTCACGGGATTCAGTGAAATTAAAAATAATGAATTAGGAAGGGAATCATTTACCATGAGTCCAAAAAGATGGATGGCAGTGACTAATTCTATTGGGATTATATCCAAGGGTGGAAAATATAGTATTGGTACCTTTGCCCATCCAGATATTGCTTTTGAATTTGCTAGTTGGTTATCTCCAGAATTTAAATTGTACTTAATAAAGGAATTTGAAAGACTAAAAGCAAAGGAAGCTAAAGAAAATAAATTAGATTGGTATGCTAATAGATTACTATCTAAAGTTAACTATTTAGTTCATACTGATGCAATAAAAAATTACATTGTACCAGAACTTACTGATAGTCAAAAGAAGTATGTATATGCTAGTGAGGCTGATTTAATAAACGTAGCCTTATTTGGAATGACTTCTAAAGAATGGAGAGATAATAATCCTGACATAGAAGGAAATATTAGAGATAATACTGATTTACTACATTTAGTAATATTAAATAATTTAGAAAGTATCAATTCTGAACTAATAAAAATGAATTTATCTCAAGAAGAAAGACTAATTAAACTAAATAATTCTGCTCGAAGGCAATTACAAATAATTAAAGAAAATAATAATGTAAAAGAATTAACATCATTACAAAAAGAAGTTAATGATACTAAGTATTTATTAAATTAATAATATAAGAAATAAAATGTTTTCTTTTATAAGTTTATATAGTATAATTAAGAAGAAAAAGAGGTGTTATTATGAGTTTTACTGGAACTGTTAAAGAAGAAGTATCAAGATTAGAAACAACAAAATTAGAAGATATATCTGAATTATCGGCGATAATAAGAGTAGCAGCTTCTATTTCAGATAAATCTATTAATATTACTATAGAAAATAATTCTGTAGCAAGAAGAACTTTTAAATTAATAAAAAATATCTATAATATAACACCAAGTATAACCGTAAGAAATAAAAAACTAGGTAAGGGATTCACTTATATTCTAAATATAAAAAATAAAACTAGAGATTTACTCGAAGACTTATCAATATATGATAATAATAAATACTTAAGTATACCAAAAGAATACTTAATATCTGATGAAGATAGTTTAAGAGCCTATTTAAGAGGAGTATTTATTGTATCAGGTTCTGTAAATGATCCAAAGACATCTAGATATCACTTAGAATTTATTCTAGATGATAAAGAATATACTGAGTTTATAAGTAGACTTTTAAATACTTTTGATTTAAATAGTAAAGTAATCAAAAGAGAAAAAAATTATACCGTCTATATAAAAGAAGCTGAAAAAATATCTGATTTTCTAAGAGTAATAAAAGCTTTTTCTGCTGTTATGTACTTTGAAGATATCAGAATATATAGAGATCATAAGAATATGACTAATCGTTTAAACAACTGCGAGCAGGCTAATACCGATAAGATCTTTATGACGGCTTCTAAACAAATAAAAGATATTGAAAAATTATATGAATTAGATATGGTCGATTTATTAGATGATAAATTAAAAGAAGTAATTGAATATCGTATGAAATATAAAGAAAGTTCTCTACAAGAACTCGCCGATATTATATCATTAGAAACGGGTACTACTATTACTAAATCAGGATTAAATCATCGTTTTAGAAAGATAAAAGAAATACTAGAAAAGATAGAAAATAAATAATTTTTTTATCTTTTTTCTTCTTTTCTTTGAAAAGAAACTTAAGTACTAAGTATAAACACTTTTATATATAATAGTATTATTACTAAATATAATATCTATTACCATCTTGAAAAAAGCTTTTCAAATCACTTGACAAATATTTACAAAAAATGTACAATGAAATTGTCTAATAGATAGCATACACAAATAATTATTGTAATCAGAAAAATATACTCAATGAGTTAAGAAAAAATTGGTATATTTAAAAAAATTGTGGGATGCAAGTTTTAAATGGGTATTAAAGTAGAGACTTTAATTCTTATCAGAAATATTAGACAAACATATATGTTTGAGAGAAGAAACTCATTTGATAGGAGACTATTATTGATTACCTGACAGTAATTTATGATAGTTATTCATTAAACTTGGGAATGTACTTTTGTCAGAAGGTGCATTCTTTTGTTGACTTTTGATAACTATTATGATATATTATATTTGCATTTGAAAGAATGCATAACATGTAAATGTTTCTCGCTTACGGGTGGCTTGCGAGTAATAAATGATCCCGATTGTCAATGTTTCTCGCTTACGGGTGGCTTGCGAGTAATAAATGATCCCGATTGTAAATATTTTTGAAAATTCTATCAAATTGGTAGAATTTTCTTTTTGCTTATGATATAATACGGACTTAGAGGTTGATAAGATGAAAGTACAAACAGGATATTTATATCATATTATAGATGAGTTTTTTGATATTGTAAATGATGATAGTTTAATGACTAATCATGAAAGAGGTAAAAAGCGACCAACATATTTTACTATTAAAGAAAAGGATATACTATGGTTTATTCCTATCAGTTCTAAAGTAGATAAATATCAAAAAATAGTAGATAGTAAAGTTAAAAGATATGGTTTTTGCAACTCTATTATTATTGATGAGTTTTTGGAGAAAAAGCAGGCAATATTAATTCAAAATGCTTTTCCTACTTTAGAAAAGTATATAGACCATGTTCATATTGTTAATGGGGCCCCTGCTAAGGTACCAACATTACTACAAAAAAGAATATTAAATAATTTTTATAGTATGTTAAAGATTAAAGAAAATGGTATAAACTTGTTTTTTACAGATATAGATAAAATCAAAAAACAAATGATTGAAGAATTAAAAGAAACTGTTACATCTTAATTACTAATGTACTTTGTCAGTACATTTTATTTTATGTTATGGTATAATGTTTAAGAAAAGAGGTGTAGTATGAAAGAATTATTAAGTCCCGCAGGGAATATACAGTGTCTTAAAGCTGCCGTACAAAATGGTGCGGATGCTGTCTATCTAGGAGGTAAATTATTTGGAGCAAGAGCATATGCTGGTAATTTTACAAAAGAAGAACTAAAAGAAGCTGTAGATTATTGTCATTTATATGGCGTAAGAATATATATAACAGTAAATACCATTATCTATCAAAATGAAGTAGAAGATTTTTTATCATATATTGAATATTTATATAGTATTGGTGTTGATGCTCTTATTATGCAAGATATTGGTATGATATCCTTAGTAAGAAAAAACTTTCCAGACATTGAAATACATGCTTCTACTCAAATGCATAATCATAATAATGAAAATATTTTAGTTTTAAAAGAATTAAATGTTAAAAGATTAGTATTAGATCGAGAATTATCTTTAAAAGAAATAGAAGAACTACCTAATACTCTAGAAAAAGAAGTTTTCATTCATGGGGCATTATGTAATTCATATTCTGGCTGCTGTCTTTTTAGTAGTCTAAATGGTGGAAGAAGTGGAAATCGTGGAGAGTGTGTTCAATCATGTCGCATGCCTTTTAAATTAATAAAAAATGATAAGTATATTGAAACAGATAAAAAGTATTTACTTAGTACTAAAGAATTAAATACTACTAATAGAATTGAAGACTTAGTAAACTCTAGTATTACTAGTTTTAAAATTGAAGGTAGAATGAAATCTCCTGCTTATGTAGGCTTTGTAACAAGAATATATCGTAAATTAATTGATAATGTAATAAACAATAATAATTATCTAATTACTGAAGAAGATATAGATACATTAAAAATATTATTTAATAGAGAGTTTACAAATGGTTATTTATTTAATGATAAAGTAATGAATACCTTTTCATCTAATCATCAAGGATTAGAAATAGGTATAGTACTAGAAGTAACCTCTAAAAAAATAAAGATAAAATTAAATAAAGATTTATATCAAGAAGATGGCATAAGATTTAAAAATAATAATCTAGGTATGATAGCTAACATGATATATAATGAAAAAGGATTATTAATAAATAAAGCATCTTCTAATAGTATTATTTATCTAGATAATAAAATAAATTTAAAAGATAAAGATGTAGTAGTAAAAACATCAAGTACTTATTTAGAAAAACAAATATTAAGTACTAGTTTAAAGAAAATAAAAGTAAGTATCGAAGTAGTACAAAAGAATAATCTATTAGAGGTATCATATATCGATGATAAAAATAATAAAGTAAATACATTAATAGAAGTACAAAAATCCATAAATAGACCTACTAGTAAAGAAGAAATAAAAGAAAAACTAACTAAATTAGGAAATACTCCTTTTATAACTAAAGATATAACTATCAATATGGATGATAATATCTTTGTAAATATGAAATCATTAAATGAAGTAAGAAGATTACTAATTGATAATCTAATAAAAGAGAGAACTAAAATAAAAGTAAATAAAACAAATATAAATACTAAGATAGACTATATAGAAGAAAAAAATTATAATTACGAAATATCAGTACTTGCTAGAACTAAAGAACAAGTAAAGGCAGCATTAGATAGTAAAATAGATAGAATATATGTAGATAGAACTTTATATGAAGAATATAAAAATATAAATAATATCTATTTAAGATTACCAAGAGTTAATAAAGAGTATAATTATAATACTAAAAATATTCTAGTAACCGAACTAGGAGGTATTCACAAATATAATGATAATAAACATAATATCGTAAGTGATTATTATCTAAATATTGTAAATAATCATAGTATTAAGTACTTAATAGATCATAATGTACATAGAATAACATTATCTCCAGAAATTGATTATTATAACTTAGATGATTTATTAAAAGATAAAATAGAATTAATTATATATGGAAGAATAGAACTAATGCTAACTAAGTCTTGCCCTATAAAAGAAATAGGATTATGTCCTTGTAAAAAAGAAGATAAATATTTTCTAGAGGATATTCATAATAATAGATATCCAATATTACATGAAAATTGTTTAACCCATATTATGCATCATAAAAATATTAATTATTTAGATAATATAAAATATTATAAAAAAATTGGAATTAAGAGTTATAGACTAGAATTATTTGATGAAAATTATAATGATGTAATAAGTCTAATTGATGAAATAAGAAAGGTAAAATAATCTTTCTTTTTTATTGGGAATATGTTATAATTTAAATAAAGGATAAGAAGTAGAAAGAGGTGCATTATGACTATTTTGGGTAAACTAAGAAAACACATTGAAGATTTAATAAATAATAGTAAAAAAAGTGAACAAGAAATAGAACTATATAGAGAGCAAATAAAACAATTGGGAGCCACACTATATTTAATTGATGAAAAAAATGTCATGAATATTAGTAATGAAGAACTGGCTAGAATTCAAGAATTTTTATCAAAACTATTTGACGAAGCAACCGCTGAAAGCGTAATAAATAACATTAATATGATAAAAATATTTTATGACAATTTAGATGAAAAAGAACCTCAAATTGAAACTATAAAAAACAACTATAAGTCTATGAAAAGATTTTTAGAAACCCAAAAGAGCCTTTTAGAATCAGATGTTAGTAAATTAGAAAGCAGAATAAAAAATAAAAATCCCAATCTAGAAAAATATTTATCCTATATTACTAATGATTCTATAGTAGGAGAAAATATAACTGATGAAGAATTAAAAGATATTCTAAATATAATTAAGTATACTACTTTTGATGAAAATACTAAATTAGACCTAATTACTGCTTTTGGAAAACATGTAATGAATCTAAGACAAAGTATGATAAAAGCAGTAAAAGAAGAATCAGTGGTTACAAATAGTGAAGAGAAAAAGGTCAAAAAAGAAGCAAAGAAAAAAGAAAAGAAAATTGAAGAAAAGTCACTAACAAATGAAGAAATAAAGCAAATAGGAGCACATCTAGCTTCTATAAGTGAAATTGAAAGATTACCAATACAAGAATTAAATATAATTACAAGTATGAAAGGACTTATTAAAGAAGGAAATATTGATGATGCCCGTAATTTAAGTGATAAATATCCAATCGAAAAAATTCAAAAATACATCTTGATAAGAGAAGAATTAATAGACCAAATGAACGAATATTTAACAATAAAATCAATGAAAGAAGATTATTATATTAAAGAAGAAAATGGCATTGTTAGGTATCAAAAAGATATTGAGGAAATAATAAACAAAATAAGAAATACTCTTACCAAAATAGATAATATAAAAGAAGATCAAAAAGAGGAAATAGAATTAGCCGAAGATAGTGAAGAACTAGACATTATAAGTGACCAAGCTCAAGATCGAAATATTGTTATCTATTTAACAAATTCATCAAATAATGAAAACTATTTAGTAGAAGATCAAAAAGAAATAATGTCAAGTCAAAAAATAGTAATGAAAAAGGTAGCAGAATTAATAAATCAATTAAAAAAGAAAGAAAAAGTTAGTGGAAAAAGAGAAGAAGTTGGTGTTACAAGTATTGATGCCTTGTCACCTTATTATCTATCATCAGGAAAATCAGATACTCGTAGCATGATTGTATATATGGAAATCCCACTATCTAGTGAAGCAAGAAACAAAATATCTGAATCATATAATCTAGAAAAAAGATTCAAAATCTATTTAGTAGTGGGTTCAGGTATTAAAAATGATCGAAGACATAGTGAACTAAATAATAGAATGAAAAACGAAATATTTAATATTTTTGATATAATAAACCTATTTAGCACTAAAAATATGGATAAAGAATCACAAGAAAAATTAATAAAACTAATTGATGAAGGATATACAATTAGCAGTAGCATTATATCTAATCCATTTGAACCATTAAATGCAAGAAAGGGGGAAACAAGATGAAAATAGAAGAATTTATTTCTCTTTCACATGATAAGATTGACCATTTAAAAGAAGAAATCGAAAAAATAGAAAATAAATTTAACACTCCATTATTATCATTAAAAGAGGATACCAAAAAGGTAGTTAGTAATCCCCAAAGTATTGTTGATTTAGATTTAAATCTACTAGGAGAACTACTAGCAAATAAATTAGATAGTAACGCTCTTAATAAATTAAAATTATATTCCAAATTTTATAAAAATAAATTAAAAGTTAATGATAAGCAAGAAGAATATATAAGAAATACTCTTAATGATATTTTAATTAAAATAGAAGAGAAACAAAAAGAAATAAATAAAAGTAAACCAGAATTAGAAATTAAAAGAAATGAAATAAAAAAAATAAATAATGTAATAGAAGACTTAAATAATTTATTAAAAGGAAAATACTTTAAATGTGAAAAATTAGACGAAATATCTAGTTACCTTAAAAAAATAGATTATATAGATGAAATGCAAAAAGTTAGTCTTTTAATTGAAGTGGTTTTAAAATCTAATGCTAATATAAATAAAGTAATTGAAAACCAAAATAATAGTGAAAAAGAAAGTAAAAAAGAAGCACCAAAAAAGGAGGTAATAACAGATACTAAAAGAACAAACTTAAATGAAAGTGAAGTAATTCTATTATTTAATAAATACGAACTAAAATTTAAAAATTTAAAAAAAGAAGATCAAGAAATAATTCTTTCTTATGCTAATTTTGATGAAATGGATAAAATGCTAGGCCTAATACAAAAGAATCGTATATCTTTAAATATAAGTGAAAGAGGCTCTAGTATCAGTAGGTTATTAACTTTTTCTGATAGTGAAATACTAAATAATATTATAAATAATATTAAAGAAGATATAAAAAGTACACCAAAAAGAGCAAGAACAATAAATGAAGCAGAAGTATATGATGTAAATAAAATATTCCAAAACTATTTAAAAGAAAATTCTATCTTTATTAAAAATCAAAAATATTATAAATTAGCCAGTAATAAGATAGGAATAGTACTTTCATCATATAACAATTATTTATCTAATAGAGAATTATTTAAAAATATTGGCCTAGATTTAAAAAGAGCCTCTGTTAAATCACCCGAAGCCTTTACTTATTCAAGTAATAAAGTAAAAGAAAATATCCAAAACTTAGCCTATTATAGCATTCCATTAGAAATATACGAAGAAAAATTAACAGTATTAAAATCATCAGATATTCAAGGAACTATAGATCAGTTTATCGAAGTTGAATATTTTGAAGATTATGCTTTACATAATCCAACTAGATTAATTTTAAATCCTAATGATATTATGTTTTATAGAATAATAAAAAGTAAACAAGAAGGAAGAAGCCATAGTTCACTATTTTATGGTGGTACTCATAAGTTTAAAGGAGAGATAACTTCCCTAACAAGTAAACTATTTGATATGACAGATAGTAATAAATCTTCTTTAGTAGGAGAATATCACCCTAATATATTATCTGATTTTGGAAAGATTAATCCTTCGTTAACAAATGAATTGATTAAACAAAGTAACTATATAAATGCCTTAGAGCAATTTAAAATAGATGACTATAGGTATAATATTGATGGAATAATAGTATCAAGAAAAAAAGTATTAAGATATTATGAAAGTATTTTAAGAGAATATAATGAAGATAATTTTGAAGGATTAAGATATAGTATATTTAAAAATAGTATTTTTACTAAAGAAATGTGTGATAAAATTGATAATGTTCTAAATACAATAATAATCCAAAATAAAGGGGTAGAATTAAAATGATAGATTTTTTAAAAGAGATAGATATATCTAATAATACAATAAGTAAAATAATTACAGAAAATCAAGAATCATCACTATATAATTTGTCATGTAATAAAGATAATTGTATAAAAATAATATTGTATATGAGAGAAATAGGAATAAAGAATATTGAAGAATTATTAATATATGAAACTAACTATTTTAAATTAACATTTACTGAATTTATAAAAAAAATATCTCGCTTTAATATTCCTTTACTAGTTGATGGAATTAACAATGATTATACTTATATAGAATTATTAGATGAATAATCGGAAAAACATTATGAGAAGTGTGAAAAAACATTATGAGAAGATTGACAAACATGAAAACAAGCACTATAATAATAGTATATTTAAATCAATGAGAAGGACATGATTATTTATCTTTTATTTAAAGAGAGTTAGCATTCGGTGTAAGCTAATAATAAAAATATATAATTACTACCTTTGAGTGTCTTATAAAAAGTAAGACCGGCTAATAGTCGTTAACAATAATCAAGACCAAAGAAGGATGGTACCGTGCTTATGCACTCCTTTATATTTGGTCTTTTATATTTGGGAGGAGGTTATAAAATGAATACTAATATGACAGTGGACGTTATAATTAATAATATGCTAGTAGACAAACAAATAGATTTAGCAAAATTAAGTTTAAGTAGGTTACTAGAACTTAAAAATCAACTTATGGGTAAATATGATAGATATGTACCAATAATTGATGCAATATTAAGTGATTATCATTTAGAAACAACAGTTTATAATAGTTTTCAAAATGCATATAATCGTTATGATAGAAAGAAAAAAACAAGAATAAGAAATAAAATAAACAAACATAATAGGAGGAAATAATTATGATAAATATCAAAGAAAACATTGATTTGAATAAATTAAATCACTCTTGTGCCCATTTAATGGCTCAAGCAGTAAAACACTTATATCCTGAAGCAAAGTTTTGGGTAGGACCAGTAATTGAAGAAGGCTTTTATTATGACATTGATTTAGGTGATAAAGTTATTACGGAAGAGGATTTGCCTAAAATCGAAAAAGAAATGAAGAAACTATCTAAAGATGGTAAAAGAATCGTAAGACATGAAATAAGTAAAGACGAAGCTTTAAATATGTTTAAGGATGATCCATATAAAGTTGATTTAATATCAAGAATGGATGAAGAAAGTACCGTGATATCTTGTTATACCCAAGGAAACTTTACGGACCTTTGTCGTGGGCCACATGTTGATACCGTAAAAGAACTAAAATATTTCAAATTAATAAAATTTTCCGGAGCTTATTGGAAAGGTGACTCTAAAAATAAAATGCTTCAAAGAATATATGGAGTATGTTTTAGAACTGAAGAAGATTTAAATGATTATTTAAATGAATTAGAAGAAAGAAAAAATCGTGATCATCGTAAAATAGGAAAAGAACTAGACATCTTTATGTCCGATGATTTAGTAGGTAAGGGAATGCCTTTATGGCTTCCAAATGGGGCATTAATAAGAAAAGAATTAGAAAATTATATTTATGCTAAAGAACAAAAATTAGGTTATGTTCATGTTTATACACCATGTGTTGGAACAGTAGACCTATATAAGACTAGTGGACACTGGGATCATTATAAGGAAAATATGTTCCCTTCTATGAAAGTAGATGAGGAAGAATTTGTTCTAAGACCAATGAATTGTCCACATCATATGCTCGTGTATAAAAATAAACTACATTCATATCGTGAACTACCGATAAGAATTGGAGAATTTGCTACTGATTTCCGTTATGAAGCATCCGGAGCTGTAAAAGGATTAGAAAGAGTAAGATGTATGTGTCAAAATGATGCACACTTATTTGTAACGCCTGAACAGATAGGAGAAGAATTTAAAAAAGTAGTACAGTTAATATTAGATGTATATCAAGATTTTGGAATTACTAATTATAAATTTAGATTATCCCTTCGTGATCCTGAAGATAAAGAAAAATATTTTGATGATGATGAGATGTGGAATAATGCTGAAAGTAAATTAAGAGAAGTATTAAATACTCTAGGAGTAGAATACTTTGAGGCAGTAGGAGAAGCAGCCTTTTATGGACCAAAATTAGATGTTGAAGTAAAACCAGCCGTAGGACCTGAAATAACATTATCTACTTGTCAATTAGATTTCTTATTACCAAGAAGATTTGAACTAAGTTATATTGATAGTGAAGGTAATAAACAAGTACCAGTAGTATTACATAGAGCTATTTTTGGAACATTTGATAGATTTACTGCTTTTGTATTAGAAGAAACAAAAGGAGCATTACCATTGTGGTTATCTCCTGTTCAAATAGAAATAGTACCCGTAAATAATGAATATCATTTAGAATATTCTGATAAAGTATTTAATTTATTAAAAGAAAATAACTTTAGAGTAGAGCTAGATTCTAGAGATGAGAAGATGGGCTATAAAATAAGAGAAGCACAAACTAGAAAAATACCATATACTCTAGTACTTGGTAATAACGAAAGAGATAATAATACTGTAACATATCGAAAATATGGAGAAGAAAAAACTACTACTGTAAGTACTGAAGAGTTTATAGAAATGATTAATAGTCAAAGAAAAGAATACAAATAATTTATGTATTCTTTTTTTATCGCTTTGCTAACGGGTTAATAAATTAGTCAGCGGATACTCTTTTACAAGAATATGCTGATATATATAAATATTTTAGTAATTTTCATAAAACTGCTGATTTTTGGTAAAAAATATGATATATTAAAAATATGGAGGTAACAAAATGATCGAACACGATTATAGCAATGAAATATTAAATACTGAAGAATTCAAATTAATGCGTCAGTTTCAATCATGTAGTCATGGTGTGGTTCATGAAAATGACCAAGTACTTTTAAATGGTGTATTTTACAATTATGGGGATAATTCTGAGGAAATGAGAAAATATAGGCAAGAACAAAAAGAAAATTTTGTTAAGTCAATAAGCAAAATTATTTTAGAAAGATATCCTAACTTAAATGAAGAACAAATAAGACAAATAGCATTTAGATGCTCTGCACATTCTCAGGAAAAACAAGAAGATATTTTGCTTGATATTGATATTTGTGCCTTGCAGCTTTTTGAAGAAAAGCAACTTGACGATAATATTAAAAGATGTCTTGAAAAAATAAAAGAAAGTACAGAAAAAACGCAGGATAAACAATTATCGATTGAAAGTGACAGCTATAGTGAAGAATATGCTAAATACTTTGTACTAACTAAACTATACAAGCATATGCAAAATAATAATGAACCTCTTTTAACATGGGGAGAGGGAAGATTAGTTGCTGAAATGAATGCGGAATTTGTAAAACAAAAAAAGTCATCAATGATATTCTAATATAATGAATAAATAATAATGTCTAGGTTAAAAACTTGGCCATTTTTCTTATATAAAGACTATAATTAGGTAGACTTTTTATAATAAATCTAGTAAAATATTATTGGAGGAGTAATGGAAGAAAAAGCTTTAGAAATACTTAATATATTAAATGAAAAAGGATATGAATCCTATATAGTTGGAGGCTTCCCTAGAGATAAATTACTAGGATATAAAACAAATGATATAGATATATGCACTAGTGCTACTCCTAAAGAATTATTATCAATATTTGAAAATGTTATTGTTTCAGATACTCAATATGGAAGTATTGTTATTGCATATAAAGGATATAAATTTGATGTCACAACTTTTAGAAAAGAAATAAAATATGAAGATAATCGAAGACCAGTAAAAATAAAATATATTAAAAATATTAAGAAAGATTTATTAAGAAGAGATTTTACTATTAATACATTTTGTATAGATAAAGAAGGTAATATAATTGATATTTTAGGAGCAAAGGAAGATTTCGATAAAAGAATTTTAAAAACGGTAGGAAATCCAAAATATCGAATAAAAGAAGATGCCCTTCGAATATTAAGATGTATTAGATTTGCTACTATCTTAAATTTTGAAATAGATAAGAAAACTAAACATTATTTATCAAAATATAGTTACTTATTAAAGAAATTATCAATGAATCGAAAAAAAGAAGAACTAGATAAAATATTTTCTTCTACAAATAAAGAAAAAGGAATTAAATTACTAATAGATTTAAATTTAACAAATGCTTTAGATATAAGTAGATTATCTATGATAACCATCTGCACTGATTTAATAGGTATATGGTGTCAATTAGAAGTAGATGATATCTATCCCTTTACGAAAGTAGAAAAAGAACAAATGCTTTTATTAAGAGAATTACTAAGTAATGAAAAAATAGATAATTATTTATTATATAAATACGGATTATATTTATGTACTGTATATGCCGATATTAAAGGAATATCAAAAAGAAAATTAAATACTATGTATAATAATATTCCAATTAAATCAAAAAAAGAAATAGATATAAATGCTAGTGAAATACCAGTAATATTAAATAAAAAGCCTGGTAAATATATTAAAGAAATAATGAAGAATATCGAAATAAATATTTTAAATAATAAATTAAATAATAATAAAGAAGAAATAAAAGAATTTATAATAAATAATTACTCTTAATTAAGAAGGTGATGCTAGTGAAGAAAAAAATAATAATACTTATAATAGTTCTATTACTAATAATTATATCAATATTTTTAATTATACTAGTACCACCATTAAAAAATAAAAAATATCAAGAAGAATTATTAGATGCAATCTATAAAAATACCAAATTAGAAAATATTAATTATCTAAATAAAGATAGTAACTATTATGTAGTAAAAATAGATAATAAAGTAATAGTATTAGATTTAAACTATGAAGAAGTATTTTCCAAAGAATTAGTAAAAGAAGGAAACTTACCAATAGTATATAAAAGAAACAATCTATATTATGAAGAAAAAATAAGAAAAAAGAATAGTCTAAAATATAATTATTATAATACTGATGATTTATCTCTTATCTTTTCTTCTACAGTAGGAGGTAATTAAATGGAAGAAGTAGAAAGATTATTAAAAGAAAAACCAATAGTATTACCAAGATTTTTATTTAACTATTATTTAAGAATTGGAATAACTTCTGAAGAATTAATAGTACTAATATATATTATCGATAAAGGTGATAAAATAATATACAATCCTGAAGATGTTGCTAGTTCATTAGGTATGGATAAATATAAAGTTATGGAATTATTAAATAACTTAAATGAAAAGAAAATACTATCCATATCAGTTGAAAAAAATAAAGAAGGTAAAAGAGAAGAATATATATCATTAGATTTATTATATAAAAAAATATTAGGAATAATAATGAATAATAATAATGAAGAAAAAACAATAGATAATAGTGATTTATACTCAATATTTGAAAAAGAATTTGGTAGAACAATATCCCCTTTAGAATGTCAAATAATTAAAGGTTGGATTGATGACAATATACCTCATGAATTAATACTAGAAGGCTTAAAAGAAGCCGTATATAATGGAGCGAATAGTTTTAGATATATCGAAAAAATATTATATGATTGGCGTAAAAAAGGTTATAAAACCAAAGAAGATGTTATGAATGCTAAAGAAAAATATCGTGAAAGTAAAAAAGAAGTAAAAGATATCTTTCACTATGATTGGTTAAATGATGATTAATAATATATTAAATTATTTAGATGAACTATATCCAAATGCTATATGTGAATTAAAATACACTAAAGATTATGAATTATTATTAGCAATTGTAATGTCCACTCAAACAACTGATAAAAGAGTAAATGAAGTAAATAAAGTATTATTTAAAAAATATGATTCATTAGATAAATTAGCAAGTGCCAATATTAAAGATATTGAAGAAATAATAAAACCAATTGGTACTTATAAAAAGAAAAGTATCTATATTAAAGAAATAACAACTAAATTAGTTAATGATCATATCAAAGAAATACCAAATAGCAGAACTTATTTAGAAAGCTTACCAGGAGTAGGAAGAAAAACAACTAATGTATTTTTATCTGTTATATATAATGAACCCTCAATAGCGGTAGATACCCATGTTGAAAGAGTAAGTAAAAGATTAAATCTTGCTAAAGAAAATGATACCGTCCTAGAAGTAGAACAAAAATTAATGAAAAAAATACCAAAAGAAAAATGGAGTAAAGTTCATCATCAATTAGTCTTCTTTGGTAGATATAAATGTAAGAGTATCAAACCAGATTGTTGTAATTGCAAAATAAAAGATTATTGTAAATATAGTAAAGTAAATTCTAAATAATAGAATTTATTTTCATTAAGGAGTAAATATGAAATTTAAAAAAATATATATTGAAATAACAAATATATGTAATCTAAATTGTTCCTTTTGTAGTAAAACAAAAAGGCAAAGAAAAGAAATGACATTAGAAGAATTCTCTATAATATTACAAAGAATAAATAATTATACCGATTATATATATCTCCATGTAAAAGGAGAACCATTAATTCATAAAGACTTAGATAAAGTATTATCGTTAACCAAAAAATATAATAAAAAAGTATGTATAACTACTAATGGAGTCTTTCTAAAAGATAAATTAAATATATTAAATAATTACGATAATATTTATCAAATTAATATATCTCTACATAGTGAGAATAATAAAGAAAATTATTTAGAAGATATTTTATATTCTATAGATAAACTAAAATACCCCTATATAAGTTTAAGATTTTGGACTTTAGATAAAGGATTAATGGATAATAAAACAAAAAAATATCTAGATACAATTAAAGATAAATATCAAATAGATGAAATAAAAAATAACATAAAATTAAAAGATAAAATATATTTAAGTTTAGATGATAAATTTGAATGGCCAGATATAACTAATAACAATAATACCGATGGCTATTGCCTAGGAGGTAAATCTCATATTGCTATTTTATCCGATGGTACAGTAATAATCTGCTGTTTAGATGGAGAAGGACATTCTAATTTAGGAAATATTTATAATACTACTTTAAAAGAAATAATAGAAAGTAATAAATATAAAAATACAATAAATAATTTTCAAAATAGAAAATGTTATCTAGATATATGTAAGCACTGTACTTATAAAGATAGATTTAAAAAATAAAGAAAGTTTTTAATAATTAACAAGAGAAAATATACTAGTTTCTCTTTTTTTGTGTTATACTAAATATGTAAAGAAATGAGGTATAATATGTGCGGAATAGTAGGATTTATAGATAAATCAAAAAACAAAAAGAAAATAATAAAAGATATGGCTAATTTAATAAAACATAGAGGGCCAGATTCCGATGGATACTATGTTGATGAAGATGTAGCTCTAGGTTTTAGAAGATTATCGATAATAGATTTAAAAGGTGGAGATCAACCAATCTATAATGAAGATAAAACAAAATTAGTTTTCATGAATGGTGAAATATACAATTATCAAGAACTAAAAGATGATTTAATAAGTAAAGGTCATAAATTTAGTACCAATGCCGATACTGAAGTATTACTACATGGTTACGAAGAATATCGAGAATCACTTTTGGATAAGCTTCGAGGTATGTTTGCATTCATAATATATGATATAGAAAAAAAAGAATTATTTGGAGCAAGAGATTTTTATGGAATAAAGCCACTATATTATTACATAACAGATGATGAATTTATGTATGGAAGCGAAATAAAAAGTTTTTTAGCTCATCCCAATTTCAAGAAGGAATTAAATAGAGAGATGCTTGAAGACTATTTGACATTTCAATATAGTGTTGGAGAGGAATCATTCTTTAAAGATGTATATAAATTAAGACCAGGGCATTATTTTAAATATAAAGATGGAAAATTAACAATTAATCAGTACTATAGTATTAAATTTGAACAAGATGATACTAAGACTGAAGAAGAATGGAAAGAAGAAATAAAGAATCTTCTAGATGATTCAATAAAAGCCCATAAAGTATCTGACGTTGAGGTAGGTAGTTTCTTATCTAGTGGCGTTGATTCTTCATTTGTAGCTACTGCTAGTAAAGTAGATAAAACATTTACCGTAGGTTGGGATAATAAAAATTATAGTGAAATAGATTATGCTAAAGAATTATCTAAAATGATAGATGTAAAAAATATTAGTAAAAAAATAAGTAAAAAAGAATATTTTGATAATTTTAGTAATATTCAGTATTTAATGGATGAACCACTAGCAGATCCTTCTGCAATTGCATTATACTTTGTTGCAAATATCGCATCAAAAAATGTAAAAGTAGCTTTATCAGGAGAAGGAGCAGATGAAATATTTGGTGGATATAATATTTACCACGAACCATATTCTGTAAGTTGGTATTATAAAATCCCATATAAACTAAGAAGATTCTTAGGCATTATAGTATATCCATTTAGACATCACACTGGCTTTAATTTTATTTATAGAAGAAGTCACGAATTAAAAGATCGTTATGTTGGTAATGCCTTTATGTTTGAACCACAAGAAACAAAAAAAATATTGAACTACAAGACTAAACCAACAACATTTAAAGATTTAACAAGACAATATTATAATAGAGCAAGAGATTATGATGAAGTTACAAAAATGCAATATATTGATTTCAATTTTTGGTTAATCGGAGATATCCTTCTAAAAGCAGATAAAATGTCAATGGCCAATTCCTTAGAAGTTAGAGTACCATTTCTAGATAGAGTATTAATAGATACAGTAAGAAAATTACCTACTAAGTATAAAATAAAAAATGGAAAGACAAAATATTTATTTAGAGAAGTTGCTCATGATATCTTACCAGAAAAATGGTCAAATAAAAAGAAATTAGGTTTTCCAGTACCAATAAGAGACTGGCTAAAAGAAGAAGATACATATAATATAGTAAAAGAAACATTCTCTAAATCAGGAGAGTTCTTTAAACCAAATAAAATAATCAAACTATTAGATGAACATAAAAAAGGAAAGAAAGATAATAGTAGAAAAATATGGACTATCTATTCCTTCCTAGTATGGTATGATGAATATTTTAATAAAAGATAAAGCTATTTATCTTTTTTTCTTTAACTATTTATGATAAAATATTGATGTTTGGAAGTGAAGTATATGAAAGTAGGAATATATAGTTTAGGATGTAAAGTAAATATCTACGAATCAGAGTATGTTACTAATTTATTAAAAGAACATAATTATGAAATAGTTGATTTTGATTCAAAGGCAGATATCTATATCATTAATACATGTTCAGTAACAAATGAAAGTGATAAAAAATCTAGAAAAATAATTAACAGAGCAAAAAAGACTAGTCCAAAGGCTTGTATTATTGTAATGGGCTGCTACAGTCAAGTAAGTTCAGATGACATAGAAGCAGACATCATCTTAGGAAATAAAGACAAGTCAAAGATAATAGAACTTATAGATGATTACTTTGAAAAAAAAGAAAAGAAAAAACTAATATACGATTTATCTAAAGTAGAACTCGAAGACATGGAAATCCATTCTTTTGAAAATCATACAAGGGCTTTTGTCAAAGTCCAAGATGGATGTAATGCCTTTTGTTCATATTGTATTATTCCTTATACTAGAGGTAGAGTAAGAAGTAAGAAATTAGAATCAGTTATAAATGAAGTAACAAACTTAGTAAATAATGGTTATAAAGAAATAGTACTAACAGGTATTCATACTGGTAGATATGGCATCGATATAAATTCTTCTCTTGAAGAACTTCTATCAAAACTAGTTCAAATACCAGGTATCTTTCGAATAAGACTATCATCAATTGAAATAAATGAAATAACCCCAGGTATTATAAAACTATTAAAAGAAAATAATATCATGGCAAAGCACTTACATGTACCAATTCAATCAGGTAGTAATAAAATATTAAAACTAATGAATCGTAGATATAATAAAGAAGAGTTTCTATCTATGATCGATAATCTAAAAGAAATACCAGAAATATCTTTAACTACTGATTTAATTGTTGGTTTTCCACATGAAACAGAAGAAGACTTTAATGAAACAATAGATACTTTAAAGAAGATAGGCTTTACTAAAATACATACCTTTCCATATTCCAGAAGAAAAGGAACTCCTGCTGATAGAATGGATGAACAAGTATCTTCTGAAATAAAAAAAGAAAGAGTTCATACTATATTAGAATTATCAAGTGAATATGAAATTAAGTATTATAAAAGCAAAATAGGTAAAGTATATGATGGAGTAGTAGAACACCATAATAATGGAGACACTATTGTTCATACATCTAACTTTATACCAGTAATAGTATCTAATACTAATTTAAATAATAATGATATCGTCAAAGTAAAAATAGAAAAAGTAGATAACTTAAAAGTATACGGAAGTATACAATAGTTATCTTTTGTTTTATGAAGTTAATATTTTATAAACCATCAATTGACTATCTATATTTATTCATGATATAATTTATAACGTTGATAATTATAAATATTAATCATAGTATATAAAGTGGAGGTAAATATGTTTAAATTATTAAAGAATTTAAGAAAGAAAGATATATTATATGCTATTATCTGTGCATTATTAGTGGTACTTCAAGTATGGTTAGAACTTAAAATGCCTGATTATATGTCTAATATTACACAACTTGTTCAAACTAAAGGAGCAAGTATGAGTGATATATTAAGACAAGGTGGATACATGCTCCTATGTGCTTTTGGTAGTTTAGTATCCGCAGTTATTATAGGATATTTTTCATCCCTTGTGGCTTCTTCTTTCTCATATCGTACAAGAGAAAAAGTATTTAAGAAAGTAGAAGAACTTCCGGAAGAAAAAATAAAAGGATTCAAAGTAAGTAGTTTAATTACTAGAACTACTAACGATATTACCCAAATGGAAATATTATTATCCATGGGACTTCATTTAATGATAAAGTCTCCAGTAATGGCAGTATGGGCCGTTACTAAGATATTAGGTAAAAGTCTACAGTGGAGTTTTTTAACAGCCCTAGCGGTTGTAATCCTTCTTATATCAATAGGAATAATTATGTCTATTGTTATGCCAAAATTCAAAATAATTCAAGATTTAATCGATAGAATAAATGGAGTATCTAGAGAAAATTTATCTGGTATTAGAGTAGTAAGAGCTTTTAATGCTGAAAAGTATAGTGAAAATAAATTTGAAAAAGTAAATAATGATTTAACTAATAATCAATTATTTAATCAAAAAGCTTTTAATTTTCTTAGTCCAATTATGTCTTTAGTATTATATGGATTAACATTATCTATTTATTTTGTTGGAGCCATTCTAATAAATAATGCTGGACTATCTGATAAAATAGTTTTATTTGGCGATATGATTGTCTTTTCATCATATGCTATGCAAGTAATAATGTCCTTCTTAATGCTTGCTATGATCTTTATGATGATGCCAAGAGCAAGTGTATCTGCTAAAAGAATAAATGAAGTTATGGATAGTGTTAATAATATTGAAAATGGTTTTGTTAAAGAAAATAAAACAGGACTATCAGGTACTGTCGAATTTAAAAATGTATCATTTAAATATCCAGATGCTGATGAATACATATTACAAAATATTAACTTTACTGCAAATAAAGGAGAGACAGTGGCCTTTATTGGTTCTACTGGTTCAGGTAAATCTACATTAATAAATCTAATACCAAGGTTTTATGATGTAACAGATGGCGAAATATTAATAAATGGAATCAATATAAAAGATTATGATGAAGAATATTTACATAATATAATTGGATATGTACCACAAAAAGCTGTTATGTTTTCTGGTACAGTTGAAAGTAATATCAACTATGGTAAATCAAAAAATAAAATAACTAAGCAAAAACTAGAAGAAGCTCTTAAAGTATCCCAAGCTTATGAATTTGTATCTAAACTAGATAAAAAAGAAAAATCTCATATCGCAAGTGGTGGTACTAATGTAAGTGGTGGTCAAAAACAAAGATTATCAATAGCTAGAGTAATAGCTAGAAATCCAGAAATATATATCTTTGATGATTCTTTTAGTGCCTTAGACTATAAAACTGATATAACACTAAGAAAAGAATTAAAAAAGTATACAGGAGGTTCTACTAATCTAATCGTAGCACAAAGAATAGGAACAATACTTAATGCTGATAAAATAATCGTACTAGAAAAAGGAAGATGTGTTGGTATAGGTACACATAAAGAGTTAATGAAAACTTGTGATGTCTATAAAGAAATAGCTTTATCACAAGTATCAAAGGAGGAGTTAGAAAATGCAGGATAAAGAAAGAAGAAACAGTCCTCCAAGAAGAGGTCCAATGGGAAGAGGAGTACCAGAAAAACCAAAGAACTTTGGCGAAGCTATTACTAAATTAACTTCTAGTTTAAAAAGTTTTAAAGTCCAAATATTCTTATCAATAATACTCGCAGGATTATCCGCAGTGCTAGCATTATCTTCTCCTAATAGATTATCTATATTAACTGATGAAATATCTAAAGGACTAATTATAAATACAGAGAATTCCACCAAATTAAGTGAAGATATCTTGTCTACCTTAAATAAAGATAAATTACCAGAAGTAATTAATAATATCCTTAGTTTAAATATAAATGAAACAACTATTTATAAAGTAAATACTTCAGATATCTCTAGTGATGATAAATTACAATTTAATTCTGCATTATCAAAAATAAATAGTGATAGAGAAAATACTATGAAGTATCTAGGAGAATTACCTGATAGTGTCTTAAAATTATTACTAGAAGAATCTACATATAATGATATAAATATAACTAAAGAAGATAAAATATCTTTCTTAAAAATATTATCTAATATAAATATGGAAGGTAATGATTATTCATTTATAAAAGAATTACCAGATAGTGTAAAAAGAATCTTATTACCAACAAGTACTGTGGATAAAGTAAAAGTAACTACTGATGATAAATTAGAATTTATTACTATTATGAGTAGTCTTAAAGAAGATACTCCTAAAAATGAAATATATAAAATAATGGGAACATTACCAGATAGTATCCAAAAGATAATCAATCCTAAAATGAATATGGATAGAGTAAAGAAAATAGTTATCATACTAGCAAGTATTTATATATTAAGTTCATTATTTAATTTCATTCAAGGAAGAGTAATGGTAATAGTATCAAATAAATATGCTAAAGATTTAAGGACTAAGATATCTAAAAAAATAAATAAATTACCACTTAAATATTTTGATAATAACTTATCAGGAGATATTCTATCTAGAATAACAAATGATGTTGATACCATAGCTCAGTCACTAAACCAAAGTTTAGCAACACTCGTATCATCATTAACACTATTTATTGGTTCTATAATTATGATGTTTGTAACTAATTGGATTTTAGCATTAACAGCAATTCTTTCTAGTATCTTTGGATTTGTCTTTATGTTTATTATCCTAGGTAAATCACAAAAATACTTTACCCAAAGACAAGAAGAATTAGGTAATTTAAATGGATATATTGAAGAAGCATATTCTGGTCTTAATGTTTTAAAGACATGTAATGCTAAAGATGAGTCTAATGAAAGATTTGATAAATTAAATGAAAAATTATATGAGTGTAACAGGAAGAGTCAGTTTTTATCAGGACTTATGCATCCAATGATGGGCTTTATTGGTAACTTTGGTTATGTATGTGTCTGCATCGTAGGAGCCCTTCTTGCATCAAAAGAAATAATAACTTTTGGAGTAATAGTAGCTTTTATCATGTATGTAAGACAGTTTACTAATCCACTTTCTCAAATAGCTCAAGCCATGACAAGCATGCAATCAGTAGCAGCAGCATCAGAAAGAGTTTTTGAATTTTTGGATGAAGAAGAAATGCCCATGGAAAAAGATACAATAAAATTAGAGAGGGATAAAGTAAAAGGTAAGATTGAATTTAGTCATGTTAAATTTGGCTATAATGAAGATAAAATAATAATCAAAGACTTTAGTGCCATAGCAAAACCTGGTCAAAAGATAGCTATCGTAGGACCAACCGGTGCAGGTAAAACAACAATGGTAAACTTACTTATGAAGTTCTATGAAATAAACTCTGGCGATATAAAGATAGATGATATATCTATTAAAGATTTAACTAGAGAAAATATTCATGAATTATTTACTATGGTTCTTCAAGATACATGGTTATTTAATGGTACTATCAAAGAAAATATCGTTTACAATAGAAAGAATGTATCAGATAAAAAAGTAAAAGAAGTATGTGAAGTAGTAGGAGTAGATCACTTTATTAAAACATTACCAGATGGCTATAATAGCACAGTATCAGATAATGATAGCATATCCGCAGGTCAAAGACAATTACTTACAATAGCAAGAGGTATGATAGAGGATTCACCATTCTTAATACTAGATGAAGCAACATCTAATGTAGATACTAGAACTGAAGAATTAGTTCAAAAAGCCATGGATAAATTAATGGAAAATAGAACATCATTTATCATAGCACATCGATTATCCACAATAAAAAATGCTGATTTAATATTAGTAATGAATGAAGGAAATATCATTGAACAAGGTACCCATGAAGAACTAATTAAAAAGAATGGTTTCTATGCTAACTTATATAATTCACAATTTGAAAGTATTAATTAAAAAATGTAATCTATATGGTTACATTTTTTCTTTATAAATATAATCTCAATATTTATCTAAAAAAATATTAAAAGTATCAAATGTGTAAAATATTATTGCAATTATTTTTAAACAATGTATAATAAAAAGCAATAATGATAGAAGGGGGGGAAATAATGAGTAAATTATATAGATATAGTGAAAAAGAAATTAATAATTTTAGAGGTGGTAAAGTAACAATTGCCAATAATCAAAAAGATATAATCAAATTTATTAACAAATCAAAAATAGAAAAAAGATAATTCTAAGTTATATTTAGGAAAAATTGGTAACGATCTGGCACAAAGAATAAAAAAGGATATAAACATTGATATAGAAAATTACAATATATCTTTAAAATCAGACTCGGTACGCCATATATTAAATCGGCATTCTAGTAATAATGAATTTTTAAAAGGACAAGTGCCTATAGTTGATGAAGACTTCAAATTAATTTCTAAAATTATATCTAATTACGATAATAACAGTAGAAAAGCTTATTAATAATAAATATTATTTAGTAAATTATATTTCAAATAAAAATCATACATTTGAAATAAAAACAATGTACAAGCATAAAAAAAAGAACTCTGCCACTGGAGATAATGCTAAATAGCCCTATCCAAACGCCCCAAGCGGACAGCGGTACAAGTTCTTTTTTCTGATAATAAAATATCATAAATTAATGATATTGTCAATTATCTAATAATATTTATATGATAAAAAAAGAATAATATTCATTATAAAATTGCAAATATAAGTAAAATATGATAAGAATAATCATCATCTTGATTAAAAACAAATATTCAAGTATAATAATAGTAGTGTAAAAATAGAGAGGTTAAATAGTATGGGAATATTTGATTTTAGATTACTAAGTTTTATTGGAATAAAGAAAACACCCAAAGCACCATGGAGTAAATATTATAAAAAGACTTCTATGAAGATAAGATTAAGAGATGAAAACATCTATGATTATATGAAAAGAAAGATGATTAAACATCACTTTGAAAATAATATAGCAATTAATTATTTTGGCACTAAAATAACATATAAAGAATTTATAAATAAAATAGATAATTGTGCTAATAAATTATTAAGTATTGGAATAAAAAAATATGATATTGTAACAATATTATCAGCGAATGTTCCCGAAGCTTTAATATCCTTTTATGCCCTAAATAAAATAGGAGCAGTATCTAACATATTACACCCCTTATTATCAGAAAATGAAATATTAGAGGCCTTAAATAAATATGATACAAAATGCTTAATAGCCTTAGATATAACACTAGATAAAGTAAATAAAATACTTCCTAAAACAAAAGTAAAAAAAGTAATCGTAATAAGTCCATCTAATTCTATGAATATATTACTAAAAACCTTATATAATGTTAAAACATTTAAAACAAAATATAAAATAATAACAAACTTATCTAGTAAATATATGTCTTGGAATAAATTCATTAAAATTAGAGATAAAGATATATATTATGATAAAACATCATTAAAAGATGATCCAGCTTTAATATTGCAAAGTGGGGGATCCACTGGTACACCAAAAGGAATAGTATTATCTAATGGTAATGTAAATGCTTCAACAGTAGCAGCCATTAATGCTTATCCCGATTTATGTAAGGACGATAGAATATTAGGTATTATGCCAATCTTTCATGGCTTTGGACTTGAAGTATCAATAAATGATGCTTTCTGTGTAGGAGCAGAAGTAGTATTAATACCAACATTTAAAGCAAGTGAATTTCATAAACTATTAATTAAACATAAACCAACGGTAATAGTAGGAGTACCAACATTATTTGAAGCACTTACTACTAATAAAAATATGGAAAACGTTGATTTATCAAATTTAAAATATGTAATCGCAGGAGGAGATACTCTAAGTAAGAAAAGAGTTGAAAATATAAATGATTTTCTACATAGACATAAAGCTAAAACAAATATGATTCAAGGATATGGTCTTACTGAAGCCGTTGCTGCAGCTTCAGTTGACTTAAGGGATTTATCTCGCCCCGGAACAATTGGAGTGCCTTGGCCAGGAATATATATTGGAATATTTGAGCCTAATACTGATATAGAATTAGATTATGATACTGATGGAGAAATATGTATATGTGGACCTACCGTAATGTTAGGATATTATAATAATGAGGCTGAAACAAATTTAACATTAAAACATCATAAAGATGGAAATATTTGGCTTCATACTGGTGATATTGGTTCAATGGATAAAGATGGCTTTATAACTTATAAACAAAGACTAAAAAGAATGATAATAACTTCTGGTTATAATGTATATCCATCTCAAATAGAAGAAGTTCTTATGACTCATGAAGCAGTATTAAATGTTTCAGTAATAGGTATTCCTCATCCATATAAAAAAGAAATACCAAAAGCCTATATAGTTCTAAAAAAAGGATATAAAAAGAGTGAAGAATTAAAAGAAGAACTAATAAAACTATGTAAAAAGAATCTCGCAGTATATTCAGTACCAAAAGAAATAGAATTCATAGATAGTCTGCCTAAAACAGTCGTAGGTAAAGTAGACTTTAATAAATTAAGAGAAAAGAGTATAAGATTGGAGAAGATAAATAATGGGAAGAAGTAATACCAAAAGAATAAAAATAGGAGGAATGAGTCAACTATTAATTGACTTAAAACCGAGAAGATGTGATGCTGATGTATTTTTAAACACACCTGTTGATGTAACCAATTTAGTAAAATATATTGATGATAAAAAGAAAGAAGGAGAAAAAGTAACATACTTTCATGCCTTTCTATTAGCCTTAGCAAAAACAATATATAATAGACCAAAACTAAATAGATTTATTTCCAATAGACACATGTATGAACACACTAATGTTGTCATATCATTTGTCGCTAAAGTAGAATTTGAAGATAATGCCGAAGAATTAATGTTATTAATTGAAGTATCTCCTGATGACAATTTAGCATCAATATCCAAAAAAATCAAAGATAAAATAGCAGATTTGAGAGAAAAGAAAGTAGATAAAAAAGGAGCAAACTCCGCTATCGACACATTAGGTAAACTTCCTAATATCATAAGAGTACCCCTAGTAGGAACACTAAAGTGGATGGATAAAGTAGGATGCCTTCCTAAAAGTCTACAAGAAGATGACTTATATTTTGCTTCAGCCATAGTAACAGATATTGGTTCATTAAAATCAGATTCAATATATCATAATAATACCAATTTTGGTACCTGTTCATCAATTACTGCCATAGGAGAAATAAGAGATACCATAAAAGTAGTAGATGGAAAAGAAAAAATAATCAAATCAGCAAATTTTGGTATTAATTTTGATGAAAGAGTAGCAGATGGTTTCTATATGATAAAAGCTTTTAAAATGTTAGAATACATAATAGAAAATCCTCATCTATTGGAAGAAAGAGCAGATACAAAAATAATTCTTCCAGATACAAAGAAGAAAATGTAAATTAAGTGTAAACTGAAATATAACATATTGTAAATAATAAATAAATATGTTATATTCTTATTATAGAAGAAGGAGTTGAAAAAATGAAAAAAATAAAATTAACAAAAGAAGAGGATAGAGATCAAAAGACATTAGCAAAACAATATAAAAGATTAGAAATATTTATAATAATATTTATGGCTATAGCCATATGCCTAGGTACATTCTATTTTAATGTCATATGTTTTGGAACTGAGTGTGAGAACAAGTCTCCAACACCACTCATTATAATTAATACAGGAAAAACAAATACAAATGATAAAGAAAACCAGAATGCATTACAAGAAAATGACAACAATCAAAATTTAGATTATATTTTTGGTGAGGAAGTAAAAATATCTAAATTAGAAAACATAGACGAAATTAATATTGATGGAAACAATGATTTTTCAAAATGGAACATTTTATCTACTAATGGCGATCTAGTAACTTTATATAGTTCTTCATCATTAGGAAAGGAATCCAGTTTTTCTGAAACCAAAATAGCATTTGAAAAAATATTATCTAAATATAATGTTAAAGTAGAGGAAGTAAGACTATTAAATGAAAACGAATTAGAACTTTTTGGATGCGATCCAATTAATACAAAAAATTGTAAAGATATTCCATCTTGGGCTGGTACAAGCTTAACAGAAGTTGCATCAGAAAAAATAGTTTTAGTTTTTCCAGGTTCTGATAATGTAGGTAAATTAGATGGAATACCAAATGATGGTAGTGCTTTAGCACCTATAAGGCCGGTAATAGTAATTAATAAATCTGAATTAAATTAATGTAACCAAATAGGTTACATTTTCTTTTTATCTAGAATAAAATATATGTATACAAGATTATACATAATAAAGGTATTATCAAAGTAACTTGTTACTTTGACCACGAAGTGGAAATAACATAATAAAATAAGTAAATTACTTGACACTAACTCTTGATAAAATAAAATAAGTAAAGTATAATTAAATAGGAAATAGGTGATATATAAATGAAAAAAATATTATTATGTATAATGGATGGAGTAGGACTAACCAAAGAAAAAAAATATAATGCTGTATATAATGCTAAAACTCCTGTACTAGATAAATTATGGGATAAATATCCCAACTGCCTACTAGAAGCATCATCTACTTATGTAGGACTGCCTATTGGTCAAATGGGAAATAGTGAAGTAGGACATATGAATATGGGCGCAGGTAGAATAGTATATCAATCACTAGAATTAATAAATAGTAAAATAAAGGATAAAACATTCTATGATAATATAGAATTACTAAATGTTATAAATCATGTTAAAGAAAATAATTCCAAACTACATCTAATAGGATTACTATCTGATGGAGGAGTACATTCTCATATCAATCATTTATTTGCACTATTAGATTTATGTAAAAAAGAAAAAGTAAAAGATGTATATATTCATATCTTTACTGATGGAAGAGATGTAAGTCCCACTAGCGGAATAAAATATATAGAAAGCTTAGAAAAGAAAATAAAAAGTATTAAATTAGGAAAAATAGCTTCAATTAGTGGAAGATACTATGGAATGGATCGAGATAATAGATTTGATAGAGTAAAGAAAAGTTATGATGTAATGACTAGTCCTGGAGAAGTAAAAGAAGTAAAAAAAGTATGGAAAGAAAGTCATAAAGAAGGAATAACAGATGAATTTATAATTCCATATCGAACTTGTAATAATGGCTATATAACAGATAATGATGGCTTAATTTTCTTTAACTATAGACCAGATCGAGTAAGAGAACTTGCTAGTATCTTTACCAACGATAAGTATGAAGCATTTGATAGAGAAAAAATAAACAATCTAAAAGTAGTAACAATGATGAAAGTTACTGATACCGTACTATGTCCTAGTGCTTTTGAATTAGATAAACTAGAAAATACTCTCGGAGAATATATATCTAATCAAGGACTATCTCAACTAAGAATAGCAGAAACCGAAAAGTATGCCCATGTAACATATTTCTTTGATGGAGGAATAGATAAAGTATATAAAAATGAAAAAAGAATCCTAGTACCAAGTCCTAAAGTAGCAACCTATGATTTAGAACCACAAATGAGTGCTAATATGATAACAGCATCTCTTGTCAAAGAAATAACCACTAACCATGAAGACTTAATAATATTAAATTTTGCTAATGGTGATATGGTCGGACATACCGGAGACTATAATGCCGCCTTAACAGCAGTAGAAACCGTAGACTCATGTATTGGTAAAATATTAGATAATATCTCACTAGATGAATATACCCTAATCATAACCGCAGATCATGGAAACTGTGAAGTTATGAAAAATAAGGATGGAAGTATTAATACTAGTCATACTACTAATGTTGTCCCATTTATCGTAACAGATAAAAAACTAAAACTAACAAATGGTAAACTAGGAGATATAGCACCAACTATATTATATTTAATGGGACTAGATATACCTAAAGAAATGACCGGCAATATACTAGTTAAAAATAGAAGAAGGAAGTAAAGGAGTATAAAAAATGTTAAATCTATTAAATAATCCAAATTTTGATAATGAAAGAAACACTCTTAATGCTGATTTATTTGTAAACAATCTAAAAAATAATCTAAAGGCCTTTGGCTTTAATCCAAAAGTAAAATATGTTGTATATAGACATATTACAATCTATAATGTATCATGGAATGATGATAAAACATATAATGATATTTTAGAATTAAAAAAAGAAATAGCTCTATCTTTAGGAATAAATGTTAATGAATTAAAGATAAAAAAGGTATCTGATAATGAAATCGAAATAAAAGTAAGTAATATGAAAATAGAACCATTATCACTAAAAGAATTATTATCATTATATAAAGAAGATAATACCTTTAAAGTAATGCTAGGACTAGATGAAAAAGATAGTCCTGTATATTTTGATTTTGATAAAGAAAAAAGCCTATTAGTAACAGGAGTAACTGGAATAGGTAAAACAAATCTATTTAATAATATCATTATGAATATCTTAATAAATTATCAAGATGTAAAAGTAGTAATACTAGATTCCCAAAGTATTAACTATAACCAGTATAATGATGTTTATGAAGTAGTAAATAATGAGCAAGATATAATAGATAGAATTAGAAGTATAAGAAAAGAATTTGAAGAAAGAATAAAAACAGGAAATAAAGAAAGAGTCGTAGTCTTTATCGATGAAATATATGAAATACTAAAACTGGATAATAATATCAAAAATGATATCAACTATTTATTAGAATTAGGTAGTATGGCAAATATTCATTTAGTTGTGTCTACTGATAGTGTCCTAGAAGAAGATACATATAATATTTTTAACAGGGATAATATAGCTAAAATAGCCTTCTATTTAACAAGTAGAGGCGAATATAATATGTTTATTGGTAAAGTAGTAAAGGACAGTTTAAATAATGATGGATTATATCTTGATAGTGAAAATAACTTAACAAGAATAACCGTTCCTTTAATAAATGATGATGAAATAGAAAGAGTAGTTAACCATGTCAAAGAAAAAAGATAATATATTAACTATTATATTATCCTTTTGTGATGTAATCGCAGTAACAGTATTATTCTTATTATACGGTCCATATAATAGCTTTAGAGACTGGCTTGTAACTACCGCTATGAGTACCATGAGGCATCAATATTTAGCTACTACTTTCTATAGTAATGAAGTAATAAATAAAATATTAGAAAATAATGTCGTAATTGAACCAGAATTCAATACCGATACCAATCTAATAGTCGCAGAGCCACATACATATATAGACGAATATGATAAAGAAATATTAGAACATAATGAAGACGATTTATATAAAATAATTGAAATAGAGGAAAAAAGTTTTAATGGCTATATGGCTGCTATATACGACCCATCTAAAATAAGAGTAGTTACTAGTAAATATTTAGGTACTAAAGGAGAATACTTAGTTGATATGTCTAAAAGAGAAGGAGCAGTACTAGCTATCAATGGTGGAGGTTTTGTGGATGCCAATGGCTTAGGCGATGGAGGAGAACCAGTAGGAACAATTATTAAAAATGGGAAAATATTAAATTATGAAAGCGGTTCTTGGGGAAGAGGTATAATAGGTTTCACTAATGATAACAAATTATATCTAGGTAAGATATCTGCAAGAGAAGCCGTAAATATAGGAATTAGAGATGCTGTCGAATTCGGACCATTTCTAATAGTAAATGGACAGTCTAGTTTTATTAATGGTAATGGCGGTTATGGATATCATCCAAGAAGTGCTATAGCACAAAGACAAGATGGAATTGTATTATTTCTAGTAATAGATGGAAGAAGCCTAAAAAGTAAAGGGGCAGACATGAATGACTTGGTAGAAATACTTCTAAGATATCACGCTTATAATGCTGCTAATCTAGATGGCGGAAACTCTAGTGTCCTAGTTGTCGATAACGAAATAATTAACCATCCATATAATTGGGATAATAGGGAAGAAACTAGACCTATCCCAGATGGCTTTATATTAGTCCCATAAAAGGAGAGTATTATGAAAGTAGTACCAATAATACCATCATTGGATCCAGATAATGAATTAATAACATTAGTAGATAACCTAATAAAATCAGGATTTAAAAAAATAATAATAGTAGATGATGATACAAAGGATAAAACCATATTTAATAAATTAAAAGAATATAAAGAATGTATAATACTATCACATAAAGAAAACAAGGGTAAAGGTATAGCACTAAAAACAGCTTTTAAATATTATAAAGATAATCTAATGGATAATTATAAAGGAGTAGTATGTTTAGATAGTGATGGACAACATACCATCGAAGACATCCTAAATATATCAAACAAATTATTAGAAACAAATAATTTTATATTAGGAACTAGATTATTTAATACAAAAGAAACACCATTTAGAAATAAATTTGGTAATAGATTAACATCATTGTTATTTAAATTACTTTATAAAGTATATATAAAAGACACCCAAACAGGATTAAGAGCAATACCAAATAGATTAATAGAATTACACCTTAATACAAAAGGCTCTAGATTTGAATATGAAATAAATACATTAATTAATATAGTACTAAACAAGGAAAAAATTGAAGAAGTAGATATAAAAACAGTATATTTAGAAGATAGTAATAAACATAGCCATTTTAATCCAATAAAAGATTCATATAAGGTATATAAAGTGTTGTTTACGAGAAAAATAAAAAAGGTGGTTAGTAATGAAAAAAAAATCAAAAAATGAATCAAAAGAAAAAATATTAATATTTTTTTGCTTGCTTATTTGCTTTTCAATTGCTGCAGTAATATTATTGCACACTATTTGTTATGATAAAAAAGAAAAGAAAGAAGTTAATTATAGTGAGAACATAATAACAACAGAAGAAATAAAAATATATTCATTAGAAGATAACAACTATATAGAAAGCGGTAGCATTGGTAAAAATATTGAATTATCACTAGAAAATATCGATAATGAATATTTTAAAATCAAAGATTTCGATAATTATTATATTAAATATAGTAATGTTCAAGAAATAACAAATAAAACTATATATGATAATCGGTATAAAGAATATATTCCATTTAATTATAATGTAGAAACAAAAGATAAAACAATATTTTACGATGAAAATAATAATATGATTTATTCATTTGATAAAGATTATTCATTACCACTAATAATTAAAGATAATGATAGATATGGAGTAGAATTTAATAATAGACTACTATATATAAAAAAAGAAGATAGTACACTAGTCGAACATCATAATACTGATTTAAATAATGCCTCAGGAGTAGGCGTATTAAATTATCATGCATTCTATGATGAAAATGATCCAAATGATAGTTGCCCTACAGCCATATGCCATTCAAAAACCCAATTTACCAGTCAGTTAGATTTCTTAAAAGATAATAATATCTTGACATTAAAAATGAAAGAACTAGAAGACTACATCGATGGAAAAATAAATTTACCAAGAAGTGTTTTAATTACTATCGATGATGGAGGAAGAGATAAAATAGCCGTAGACCTTTTAACAGAATATAAAATGTATGCTACTATATTTCTAATAACATCTTGGTATGATGCAGACTCATATTATAAAACAGATTATATCGAATTACATTCACATACACATAATATGCATAATACTGGAGAGTGTCCTGGTGGACAAGGAGGAGCTATAAAATGCTGGCCGAAAGAAAAAATACAAGAAGATTTAAAACAAAGTAGAGAAGAACTAAATAACACAACATATATAGCATATCCTTTTTATGAATATAATGATTACTCAATAGAAAATCTAAAAGAAGCAGGTTTTACTATGTCCTTTATTGGAGAATCTACAAAGAGTGATAACCTAGTTCATGTAGATAGTGATAAATTTAAACTTAGAAGATTTGTAATAGTAACATATACTACAATTGAAGATTTAAAAAACTATTTTAATCAAATAAAGTAATTAAAAATTATTAACTACTTTATTTTTTATATTTAAAATCCTTTTTTATCCGTAGTAAAAAGAACTTTTACACTAGACTAATAAGTATTAATATGATATAATTTCATTAGTACGGATGTGAAATTTATATATGAGTAGAAAAAGAAGAAAAAGTAAGAAAACTAAGAGTAATAATAAAAAAATATTTAATATAATAACTATTATTTCCATTCTATTAGCTATAGTATTTGGTATAATGCTATATATACTTGGAATGGTTCCAGAAAAGTATTTATTGATTATATATATATCATTTATATTATTATATTTATTATTATCATTTTTAGTATTTAAGAAAAATATAAAAAAAGGTATTAAAATATTTTGTATTATACTATTTGTTATTTTTGATATAGTATTTGGCATAGGTATCAAATACATAAGTAAAACAATAAGCTTTGTCGATATAATAAATAATGAACTATTTCAAAAAGAAGAATTCTATATAATGGTATTAAAAGAATCTAAATTAGATAAAATAGAAGAACTATCTGATAAAACGATTGGTGTATATTCTTCATTAAATAGTGATAAAGCAATCGAAACACTAGACAAAAAGATAGAAACTACCACTGAAAAATACACAGATGCAATATCTATGTTTGATGATTTAAACGATAATAAATTAGATGCAGTACTAATAAATGGCTCAATCAAGAATTTATTTAATGATGAACTAAAGGATACCGCTGATAACTTAAGAGAGTTATATACTTTATCGGTACCTATTAAGAAAACAGATACAGAAGTATTAAAAGTAGTAGATGTTACAAGAAAACCCTTTAATATCTATGTAGCAGGAGGAGATGCTTACGGTAGTATCGATAATGTTACTAATACTGATGTTAATATGATTATAACAGTAGATCCAGTTAAGAAAAAAATATTACTAACTTCTATTCCAAGAGACTATTATGTAAATTTACCTAGTTTTGGAGAAGATGCTTATGATAAACTAACTCATGCTGGATATTATGGCATTGAAGAATCAATAAAAGCAGTTGAAAAATTACTAGATGTAGATATCAACTATTACGTAAAAGTTAATTTCTCTACGATTGAAGGTATAGTAGATGCTATTGATGGAGTGGATGTTTATTCTGATTTTAGTTTCAAAGAAAATGCTTTTAAAAAATATTATTTTAAAGAAGGATACAACCACTTAAATGGGCATCAAGCTCTAGCTTTTGCAAGAGAAAGAAAATCATTTTCTGATGGCGATATTCAAAGAGTAAAAAATCAACAAAAAGTAATTGAAGCAGTAATAAAAAAAGTTACATCATCTACCAAATTAGTAACTAATTTTACCAGAATATTGGATAGTGTAAGTTCAAGCCTATCAACAAATATGGATAGTAAGAGTATTAATAAATTTATAAAAATGCAGATTAACAATATGAGTAGTTGGAAAATAGAAAGCCAAAATTTAACAGGAACAGATTATAGTTCCACAAACACATATACATTCCCAGGCCTTAATTTGTATGTAATGAAAAGAGACGAAGAGTCAATAAATAAAGCAGAAGAAAATATAAAAAAAAATAATTAATAAAAGTTAGGAGTAGGCAGTATGGAACCACTTGTTAGTATAGTAACACCGATTTATAACGGAAGTAATACAATAAAATATACAATAGAATCTGTACTTAATCAAACATATACAAATTTTGAAATGATTATTGTCGATGATGTATCAGATGACGATACTGTTAAAATAATAAAAGAATATCAAGACAAAGATAGCAGGATAAAATTAATTGCACTTACAAGAAAAGGTGGTGCAAGTGTTGCTAGAAATAAAGCTATTAGAAAAGCTAAAGGAAAATATATAGCTTTTCTGGACGGCGATGATTTGTGGAAGAAGGATAAACTAGAAAAGCAAATAAAATTTATGGAAGATAATAATGTATATTTTTCTTACACTGATTATAGTTACATTGATGAAAATGGCAATGATATGGGAATATACAGAAAATGTCCAAAAAAAATGACTTATCTTAGAATGTTAATAGGAGATTCAGTAGGATGCTTAACTGTCATATACAATAGGGAAGCAGTTGGTAAAATTGAAATACCAGAACTAAAAAAGAGGAATGACTATGCCCTATGGTGTATCATTTTAAAAAAAGTAAAAAAGGGATATAAATATAATGAGATACTTTCCCTATATAGGAAAAATACTAATTCATTGTCATCAGGTAAGAAACACAAATTATTAAAATATCATTATCAATTACATAGAGAAATAAATGGCTTTAATCCAATTATATCTGTGCTTTTAACAATAGCAAATATAATCAATTATATATGTAATAGATACGTTAGGGATAGGAAAATATAAAAGAAAGGTGATATATATGTTAATATATTTAATAGCAATAATTCTTTCTATACTGTTACTATTTCTTTCTAAAAAAACAAATAACACAAACTTAAAAAGAATATGCATTGCATTGTCATTTTTAAGTATTTTCGTTGTGTCAGCATTAAGATATAATGTGGGAAGTGATTACCTTACTTATGAAAAATGGTTTAATAAAATAAATTCTCTTTCTTTTAAATATGCAGACTTTGCATTTGTTAATCTGATTTTTTTTATAAAATTATTTACAAACAATTCACAATTTTTGTTTGTGGTAACATCGTTTATCATATTATTTTTCATATTTGTGTCCGCATTTAGATATAAAGACGATTATGATTTAATAATTTTTTTATTTTTATCATTAGGCTTTTATTTTTCCACATTTAATGGAATTAGACAGTGGATAGCAGCATCAATCTTTATGTACTCTTTTAAATACATCGAAGAGAAAAAATTTATAAAATATGCCATTTTAGTTTTTTGTTCTTCACTTTTTCATATGAGTGCACTACTACTAATTCCATGTTATTTTATTTTTAGTCATAATTACAAAGATAAAACAAAAATAATTTTATTATCTATATTAATAGTATTCTCTAAAGTGGTAAACCCCTATCAATTACTAGCAGTTATATTTAAGATTTTTCTTCCATTATATTATCAACGATACGTTGTAGGTAATTTCAGCATAAACCAAAATCATGGAACCTTTATGCCGGTTTTGTTAAATGGTGGTATGTTAGTATATTATTATATATTTAAAAGTAGATTCCTAAAGATATATTCTGTGCAGAAATATGAGAAGAAAAAAAATATGGCATTTATATTAACAATTTTTGCCATTTTAAATACAATTAATTATATTTTTTCAAGAATATCAGCAATTTATTTTATTCCGATGATTATATTTTTGATCCCAGATGTATATAAAATATTTGGAGTTAAAATACAAAAAGTAATAAAATTAATAATAATAGTGGTAGGACTATTATACATAACAATCAATACAACTGTAAAAAATTCAAATGATGTGCTACCATACAAGACAATTTTTGATAATAATAATTTGATAATAAACAATGCTAAGGTCGTGAAATAAAATGAAAAAAATTGAAGTACTTATATCTACAATGAATTTAAAAAATGAAGAAGAATATAGTAGATTAATAGAAAAAATGAATGTAAAGGATTCATTAACTATCAATCAAATAACAAAAGAAAACATTAAATTATTTGATTCAGCAAATATCATATCTCTACGTGAAAAAGGCTTGAGTAAAAGTCGAAATAAAGCTATTTTAAATAGTAATGCTGAAATATGCATACTTGCAGATGACGATCTAGAATATGTAAACAACTATGACAAACTGGTCTTAGATGCATATGAAAAATATCCTGATGCAGATATTATCGCTTTTGATATTGAAAGTGATAATGAGGAACGAAAAATAAAATCTTTAAATGAAGGAAAAGTTAAAATCATAAATACAATGAGAATACATTCTGTTCAAATGACATTTAAAAGAAAATCAATAATAGAAAAAAAAATTCAATTTGACGAGGATTTTGGGGCAGGAAGTGGAAAATATAATTCAGGAGAAGAAAATATTTTCCTAATTGATTGTATAAAGAAAGGATTAAAAATCTACTATTGCAAAAAAACTTTAGCAAAGCTTAACATTGGTGAAAGTAGTTGGTTTACAGGATTTAACGAAAAATTTTTAATTGATAAAGGAGCAATGTTTCAAAGAATGTCAAAGGCATTATCATTGCCACTTATTTATCAATTTGCAATTAGAAAATACAAACTTTATAAAAATAATTATTCTTTTTTTAAAGGTATTTCGCTTTTAAAAAAAGGAAAATATGAATATTCAGGCTATATCCTTTCAAAAAACGAAAAAATAAAAATCTTTATGGTTGGAGATTTTTATAGTAATACAGGGCCAGCAATAGTAAATAAAAATTTTAGAAAGTCATTAAAGAGCAATGCCTTATATAGTTTGAGAAAAACCAAATTTGGCAGAATTATAGAATTTTCAGTAAAAGTTTTATTTTGCGATGCCGTTTGTTTTTGCAGTTTTTCTAAATTAAATATATTTGGTATAAAACTATCAAAGTTTCTAGGAAAATTAACATTTTATATTATGCATGGATATATAAAGGAAGAAAGTAAAATTAACAATGAAAAAAATAATGCAAAAGTACAAATGGAACAATATATATTAAATAATGTCGACAGTGTATTCTGCGTATCAAAAAAACTATGTGATTATATGAAGAATTTTAAGTATAATACAAATTTTGACTATATATACAATGGAATAGACTGGAACAATATTACATTAGATGAAAAAAAGAAAAAAATGCAAATTATGAGTACTGGAAGTGATATTCCAAGAAAGAAGAATATGGTAATATGCAGAGCAATAGAATTATTAAACAGTCAAAGAAATGAAAAAATTAAATATGTACTTCTAGGAAAAAATAATGGTCATATAGATGATTTCTTAAAATATGATTTTGTTGAGTATGATGAGGTTAATTATGATGAGTGCTTACAAAAAATGTCAGAAAGTATACTATATATACAAAATAGTGAATTTGAAACATTTGGATTGGCAGTAGTAGAAGCACTTGCTAATGGATGTAATTTATTAATTTCCAATAATGTTGGTGCATCTGGTATAATGACATTAAATGATGATGACATAATATTTAATAACAATGACGAACAAGAAATAGCAAAAAAAATAGAAAATGTTTTAAAGCATAATAATAATAAAAGAATTTTAGAGAGTATAGATAAAGACAAAACAAGCATTGAAAGTCGAAGTAAAGAACTTGTTGAAAAAATAAGTGACTTAGTTATAAAATCACGTAAAGGAGTATAAAATAGTGGAAGAATTAATAAGTGTAGTAATAACAACATATAGAAGAAGCGATATGTTAGAAAAAGCAATAAATAGCGTATACAAACAAACATATAAAAATTTAGAAGTCATTGTTGTAGATGATAATTGTAAATATCCAGAAGAAAGAAAAAAAACCGAGGAAATAATTAAAAAATATAATGACATCATCTATATAAAGAATAAAAGTAACTTAGGGGGAGCATTATCGAGAAATGAGGGAATTAAAAAAGCAAAAGGAGAATTAATATCATTTCTAGATGATGATGATGAGTATTTACCTGAAAGAATAGAAAAAATGTACAGAGTCTACAAAAAAAGAAAAGAAGATAATATTGGATTGGTATATTGCAAATGTTTCGATGTTGTAGATGGTAAAATAACTAAATCATTTGGAAAAGATGCAACTAATAATCCACTATATCACAATATGATAAACTGCATAGCAGCTACTTCTCAATTACTAGTACCAAAAAAAGTTTTAGAAGATGTTGATATGTTTAGTGATGCAGTTTGCAAGCAAGATTCAATACTAATACATAAAATATTAGTAAAAAAATATAGAATTTTATTTGTAGATGAAGAACTAGTCCTATATAATGAACATAGTGGTACAAGAATAAGCGGAACGAGTAAAAAAAATATTGATGGATTAGATAACTATCGTAATATTTGCAGAAAAGACTATAACTTATTGTCATCAAAAAAAGAAATAAAAGATGTTGAATATAGTTTTAGTAGACAACTAGTTACATATTATTGTTTAAATAAAGAAAAAAAGAATGCTATTAAAGAATTAAAGAATATGCTAAAGATAAAACCTTTTTCCAAAAAAACAATTCTTTCAATTATTAAAATAATATTTACAAAAAGATATTTTAAATACATAGAAAAATTATAAGAAATCGAGATGTTGTATAATGAAAAAAAATTTTATTTCACTAATAAAAAATAAAACAATAAAGAATAGCATATGGATAATTGGTGAAAGAGTTGTTCAAGCTGTAATTGGTTTAATATTAACAATGCTAACATCAAGGTATTTAGGACCATCAAACTACGGAATATTAAATTATGGAGCAACATTTGTAAGCCTATTCTTAGTAATAATGAAACTAGGACTTGATACAACAGTCGTGAATGAATTAATAAAAAATAGAGATAAAGAGGGAGTAATACTAGGCACATCAATTGTATTGAGATTAATATCTGGCTTTGTTTCAATTCTTATAATGATGATTTTAGTATTCATCTTGCAATCCAAATCAAAATTAATATTGATAGCAACATTTTTACAATCAATTGCAATTATATTCCAAACCATTAATATATTAGATTGCTGGTTTCAGTCACATTTAAAGTCAAAATATGTATCAATTGCAAAAGTAGTCGCATATTTAGTAGTGGCCCTTTACAAAATTTATTTACTTATAACAGGAAAATCAGTAATCTGGTTTGCTCTATCCAATGTTTTTGACTACTTAATTATATCAATACTATTAATAGCGTTTTATAAAAAAGAAGCATCTCAAAAATTAAAAATAGATTTTAATTTAGGTAAAATATTATTAAAGAGCAGTTATCATTTTATAATATCTGGTTTAATGGTAACCATTTATACACAAATAGATAAAATAATGATAGGTTCAATGATCAACGAAACAGAATTAGGCTTTTACTCAGCAGCCCTAACAATTTGCGCTATGTGGGTGTTTGTTCCTGAAGCCATTTTAACTTCTGCAAGACCAACAGTATTTAATGCAAAAAAAAATGGTACTAATTATTTGAAGAGACTAAAGCAAACATATGCAATAATATTTTGGTTATGTGTTATATTCGCTCTATTTATAACAATATTTGCTAAGTATATAATTCTTATAATATATGGGAAACAATATTTAAATGCTATATCAGTTTTAAGGATATTAATATGGTATGTACCATTCTCACAACTAGGCTCTGCTAGAGGAATATGGATAGTGGCAGAAGGAAAAAATAAGTATTCAAAAAAATATATATTATGGGGAGTAATCGTAAATATAATTTTAAATTATTTACTAATTCCACATTTAGGAATACTAGGAGCAACAATAGCCACAATCATAACAGAATTGGTAACATGTTTCTTAACACCATTATTTTACAAAGAAACAAGAATACATACAAAATATTTATTACAAAGTATAATATTTAATTTTAATGATGTGGAGGTAAAAAAATGACGAAAATAATTAAAAAAATATTAAAACAGTTTATTAGATTATTACCAGACAAATTATATTTAAAATGGTATTATAAAAAGCACATGAAGAAAAGATTAAATTTAAAAAATCCAAAATCATTTAATGAAAAATTACAATGGCTAAAACTATATGATAGAAATCCTTTATATACAACATTAGCAGATAAATATGAAGTAAGAGAATATATAAAAAAAACAATAGGCGAAGAATATTCAATTCCATTATTGGGAGTATATAATACTTTTGATGAAATTGATTTTGATAAATTACCAAATCAATTTGTAATAAAATGTAATCATGATTCAGCTAGCGTAATAATATGCAGAGATAAGAAAAAATTCAACTATGCAAAGTCAAAAAAACAGATAGAAAAATCTCTAAAAACAAATTATTACAAATGGAGTAGAGAATGGGCATATAAAAATATCAAGCCAAGAATAATTATTGAAAAATATATGGAAGATAATAACTCGAAAGAATTAAAAGATTATAAGTTTTTCTGCTTCAATGGAGAGCCTAAAATAATGTATTTATCTGAAGGATTAGAAGACCATAGTACGGCAAGAATAAGCTTTTTTGACATGGAATTTAAAGAATTGCCATTTAAACGAAAAGATTATGAATTATTTGAAGAGCATCCAGGTAAGCCAAAAAATTTTGATAAAATGATAGAGTTATCAAAAAAGCTATCTAATAATATCCCTCAAGTTAGAGTAGATTGGTATGAAATAAATGGTAAACTATATTTTGGAGAACTAACTTTTTATACATGTGCAGGATATATTCCTTTTGATCCTGAAGAGTGGGATTATAAAATTGGTGAAATGTTAAAATTACCAGAAAAATGGAAATATAGGAGAAAAAAATGAAAAAAAGAATGAATAAAAAGAAGATAGTTATTATAGTTTGTTCCATTTTATTTGTATTGATATCTACTGGATTAATATATACCTTTGTAATTAAAAATAATAATAAAAATGATACAAAAGAGGAATTAAAAGTATCTGAAGTAAAGGAACAAAAAAAAGTTACTATTATTGATGTGGATAGTAAAACAAGACCATATGCCGTGATGATAAATTCTGTTAATGAAGCTTTACCACAGTCTGGTTTAGATAAAGCATATATTGTTTATGAAATTATGGTAGAATACGGAATAACGAGAATGCTTGCTTTGTTCAAAGATGTTGATTTTGAAAAAGTTGGTTCAATTAGAAGTGTCAGAAGTCAATACTTACCATATGTATTTGAAAATGATGCTATACTTGTCCATGCTGGTGGTCAAAAGGAAGCACTAGAAAGAATAGTTAATGAGAAAATAACAGATATTGATGTTGATGGCGCTTATGGTGTTAGAGATACAGAACTTAGAAAAACAAGAGCTTATGAACACACTTTATTTACTAATTCAAATTTACTTTCAAAAGCCATGCAAGATATGAATATTAAAAGTACTACAGAAACTAAAAATTTACTAACTTATAGTGCTGATGAATTAGATTTATCAAATTATGAAACAAAAGAAGCAAATAGTATTAGTATTAAATACTCTGATTATCGTACTTCCAATTATACTTATGATAGTGATAGTAAGACTTATTTGCGTTCAATGAATAATACTAAGAATGTAGATTTAGTTACTGGGCAGCAGTATAAAGTAAAAAATATTATAGTATATAGCGCAGTGTATACAACGTATACTTTAAGGGGAACAGGATATCAAAAAATTGAGGATATTGCTTCTGGGGAAGGATATTATATTACTGATGGTGTAGCCCTTCCAATTACATGGAGTAAATCAAGTGAAAAGAGTCAGACTGTATACAAGATAAAAGAAGACGGAAAAGAATTAGTTGTTAATGATGGCAACACCTATATTCAAATATATCCAACTACTGGTAATTTAAGTATAAGTTAGCAGGATAAACGCATGAGTTTTTACTTATAAATAAAGGAGTCATAAAATACAAATAAAAAACATTGATAATTTTTAGATTAAAATATATTAACCATTTTAAACATAAAATTATAAATATCATTTTATGCCTTATATTTAAAAGAAAATTTAACAATTTAATCTCAGGCGTTTATCCTGTATAAGTTAGAGATAAGCATTGATTTATCTCTTTTTTCTTGTTATAATTAATATGCAAGTTACAAGATGGAGGTAATAGAAGTGAAAATAGCAGTTGCTGGAACAGGATATGTAGGGTTGGTAACAGGGGTAGCACTAGCAGAAATAGGTCACAATGTTACTTGTGTTGATATAGATGAAAAGAAATTAGAAGTAATGAGAAATGGTATTAGTCCAATATATGAAGAAGGACTAGAAGAATTAATGAAAAAAAATAAAGAAAGGCTTACTTATACTTCTAATTATAAAGAAGCATACAAAGATGCTGATGTAATCATAATAGGAGTAGGTACACCAGAAAGAAAAGATGGATCTGCGAATCTTGATTACGTGTTTGGTGTTTCTAAACAAATAGCAGAATCTCTAGAAAAAGATTGTGTAGTAGTAGTTAAATCTACTGTACCAATAGGAACCAATGATGAAGTAGAAAAGTATATTAATGAAAATGTAAAAGATGGAATATTAGTACATGTAGCAAGTAATCCAGAATTTTTAGCTCAAGGAACAGCAGTTAGAGATACACTTCATGCATCTAGAATAGTAATAGGTACTGAAAATAAAGAAGCAGAAGAAATATTAAAGAAAATGTATGAACCTTTAACCAAAGAACCATATAATGTACCATTATTAGCCACTAACAGAAGAAGTGCAGAAATGATAAAGTATGCATCTAATGACTTTTTAGCACTAAAAATTTCATATATCAATGAAATAGCCAATTTATGTGATGCCCTAGGAGCAAATGTTGAAGATGTATCCAAAGGCATGGGACTAGATTCTAGAATAGGAAATAAATTTTTAAATGCCGGAATAGGTTATGGTGGAAGCTGTTTCCCTAAAGATACAAAAGCATTACATTTCTTAAGTGTACAAAAAGGTGTAGAACTTAAAACAGTAAAAGCATGCATTGAAGTAAACGAAAGTCAAAAAACAGTATTATTTAGAAAATTAAAAAATGATATTAAAGATTTAAATGGTAAAACAATAGCAGTATTAGGTCTAACATTTAAACCGGGAACCGATGATTTAAGAGAGGCACCATCAATATATAATATTGAATTATTACTAGATGCAGGAGCCAATATTAAAGCATATGATCCAATATCTATAGAAAGTTTCAAAAAGAAAATATCATATAAATTAGAAGATGATGGAGTAACAGGAACAATAACTTATTTTGATAATATCGATAATGCAATTATGAATGCTGATGCAGTACTTATTATGACAGAATGGCCAGAAATAAAAAATTATGATTTATCTAAATATGAAGAATTAATGAATAATGCCTTAATATATGATGGAAGAAATTGTTATAAATTATCTGATATAGCAAATTATAACATTTCTTACAAATCTATAGGTAGAGCATATCATAGTAAATCAATTCCAAAAATTAAAAAAAAGTTACATAATTAGAAATATTAGTCACATAAAATGACTAATGTTTTTTTAAAACCATATGTTAATTCTGGCAAACAATCTTTAATTGAATAAAATTAAATAATATGCTTTATAAAACAACAAAAATATGTTAAAATATTAATGATAAGTGGAAGTGATAAAGTGGAAAAGAAAAATACATTATTTAAAAATACAATTTATAAATCTATACTAAGTCTTGTAAATATTGTTGTTCCAATAATAATAGGCCCATATATTACAAGATTATTAGATGTTGAATTATATGGTACATATAATACCGTACTAGCTGATTTTCAAATGTTTTTGGCATTTGCTTCGTTTGGGGTCTATAACTTTGGAGTAAGAGAAATCAGTAAAATCAGAAATGATAAAAACAAAGTTTCGCAATTGTTTACTAATTTGTTCATAATATCATTAATTTCAAATATCTTAGTCCTAATAATATATTTAGGATTTGTATTTATTACATCGTCAGGAATAGCAACAACATTATATCTTATAATGACTTTGCAAATTCTTGCAAATATTGTATATATTGAGTTCATAAATGAAGCATTAGAAAATTATAAATTTATTACAATAAAATCGGTGATTGTAAAAATTATTTATTTTATTACATTACTACTTTTTGTAACAAAGCCAACAGATATAGTAACATATGCGGTTATAGTATGCTTAACTATACTATTAAATAATGTCATAAGTTTTATATATGCAAAAAGAAAAATTAAATTTGATACGTCACAAATTCATTTCAAAAAATACATTAAACCTTTATTAGCAGTTTTAATTATAACAAATGTTGACCTACTATATAGCCAATTAGATAAAGTAATGCTAGGAAAATATGTAAGTGAAGTTTCAGTTACAATGTACTATATTCCATACTATATAGTTTCAACATTATCTGCAATACCATATTCAATAATAAATGTTTCAATACCTAGATTATCTTATATAATAAAAAATGAAGGAAAAGAAACATATGAAGAAAAGTTAAATAATTCAGTGTCGTCGTTATTATTTATTATTGTTCCAATATGTTTTGGCGTATTTGCAGTTGCATCAGAAGTTATTTATTTATACGCTGGAGATAAATACTCAGCAGCCACCATTCCATTAATGATTGCATGTATTGTGAGAGTATTTATAAGTATGGAATCAGTAATGAATAATTTAGTTCTTTACCCCAATGACAAAGAAAATAGAATCTTAAAAGTTTCTTTTACATGTGGAGTATTAAATATTGTTTTGAATTACTTACTTGTATTGTTTAAAATACTTAATCCATCAACAGCAATGATAACAACAGGTATATGTGAAATAATAGTATTTTTCTGGCATTACATTTATACCAGAAATAATATGAAGTTAAAAGTAAATATTTTTTCTAAACAAAACATTTTGTATCTATTTTTAGGAATATTATTTATACCAATTTCTATAATAATTAGGAAATTAGATTTATCGTTTTTTATTACTCTTGGTCTAATAATAATATCATGTAGTTTATTGTATATAATCGTACTATTGATTTTGAAAGATAACAATTTAATGTTTATATTAGAAAAACTCAAATTGAAAACAAGAGGAGGTAAATAGTATGGAAAAAATAATAGTATCAACAGGATATATGGGAAGTGGAAGTTCTGCTATTACAGATTTGGTATCGGAGTTTAAAGATTGTCAAAATGATCATAAAAGCTATGAATATGTATTATTACATTGTCCAAATGGATTATTTGATTTGGAAGATAAATTATTAAGAGGAAATAATGCCATAAGAAGTGATGAAGCAATACGTAGTTTTGAAATGCAAATGAACAAGTTATACAATAAAAAATATTGGTGGGTAGGGAACTATGAGAAAGTAATAGGACCAAATTTTAAAGAAATTACTAATGATTTTATTAAGAAGATACAACAGTTTAATTTTACATCATATTGGTATATGCATGAAGAAATAGATGCAAAAATGTTTATAAAATTGCTTATTAGGAAACCAATTAAGATAATTTTTAAAAATAGAAAGTACAAGAAAATTTTAAAGTATAATGATGGTATGAGAATATCATTTGTCAAAGATAATGAATTTTATAAATATGCCCATGATTTTATATATGATGTAATAGAGGAAGTTTCCCAAAAAAATAAAAATGTTATATTAGATCAATTCTTATTACCATTTAATTTATATAGAATAGATAACTATTTTGATGATAAATTAAGAGTAATAGTAGTTGAAAGAGATCCAAGGGATGTCTTTGTGTTAAATAAATATATTTGGCCAGAAAAAGGTATATCAGTTCCCTTTCCAACAGATGTAAGTGATTTTTGTAATTTTTATAAAAGAATGAGGGAAAGTGAAAAAAAATATGATTCTGATAAAATACTTAGAATAAAATTTGAAGATTTAATCTATAAGTATGATGAAACAGTTGAAGAAATAACAAAATTTCTAGGATTCAAAACATCAGATCATATTAATAAAAAAACAAGATTCAATCCTGATATATCAATTAAAAATACTCAACTTTTTAGAAAAAAAGAATATATCAATGAAAGTAAAATAATTGAAGAAAAATTATCGAAATATATATATAACTTTCCATATGAACTGGATAATGATGTAAAAAAAACAGTAGAATTTGAATAGGATGTAGATAAAAAATGGAGTTAAAAGAAAACTATAAAAGAGAATTACAATTATGCATGCTAGATATGATTAAAGATATAGATAAAATATGTCAAGATCATGACATAGAGTATTATTTAGCTTTCGGTTCATGTCTTGGGGCAGTAAGACATAAAGGATTTATACCATGGGATGATGATTTTGATATTGCAATGACAGATGATAATTATTTTAAATTTTTAAAAGTATGTGAAGAAAAATTAGATAAAGAAAAGTATTATGTACAAACATATAATAAAGAGGAAAATTATTATTTATCATTTGCCAAAATAAGAAATATTCAAACAACATTGGTTGAAGAAAGCAATAAAGATAGAAATATAACTTACGGAGTATACATAGATGTTTTCCCATTAGTAGGAGTTCCAAATAGTAAAATAAAAAGAGAAATATTAAAAATAAATAGAGCGTTTATGTTATCATCAAATATAAACGTTATAAACAATAAATTTTTAAAAACAATCTTTAATATTATACTAAAGGTATTTGGAAGAAAAAGAATACTAAAATTTACAACAAAAAGGTGTTTTAAATATAAATGTGCTGATTGTAACAAAATCATATCAATAGCAGATGGAGATGGCTTTGATAAGAATGAACTTGATAAAGATGTATATGGAAAACCTAAGTATGTTCCGTTTGAGAACACTATGTTTCCTATACCAGAAAATTATGATTCCTATTTAAACCACATTTATGGAAATTATATGAAAATACCATCAAAGGATGAAATAAAGAAAAATGAGCATACACCATATTTTTTGGATTTACATTTACCTTATAAAGCGTATATTCCAAAGAAAAAAATATTATTTATAATATGGTCTTTTACTTATGGCGGAGGAGCAGAAAAAATTTTATCTAGTATTGTGAATAATCTAGATAGTAGTAAGTATGAAATAGATATTATAGAATATTGGCATTCAGATGTTAAAAAAGAAGAAACAAGAGAAGATATTAATATACTTCCGCCGATAATTGATTCAATAAATGATAGTAAAATAAAGAAACTATTTTATAAAATATTATTAGAATCATTTCCAATTTTACTAAGAAAAAAATATATAAAGAAAAAATATGATATTGAAATAGCATTTAATTATTTGATACCAACATTTTTATTAAGTCATAATACTAAAACAATTGCATGGGTACATGGAGATGTTTATGATTTAGAAAAAAATAAAAAGAATTATTTACTGCAGAAAAAGAGTTTTAAACATGTTAATAAAATTGTAGCCATTTCAGATAATACATACAAATCAATAGAAAAAGTATTTCCAAACTATTCTGATAAGTTACTACTAATCAATAATGGCTTTGACATAGAAAATATTCTTCATAAAGCAGATGAAGAAAAGTTAAAAAAGGAAAATAAAAAAATATTACTTTTTATAAATCGCCTGGATGAAAATAAGAATCCACTTTATGCATTAGATGTAGCAAAAAAACTTGTTGATAAAGGATATGATTTTAGATTACAGTATTTAGGTAAAGGAGAACTAAAGGAGTCTTTAATAAATAAAATAAATGAATTGAAATTAAATGACTATGTTGAGATACTTGGATATAAGTCAAATCCATACCCATATATAAAGAGAAGTACAATAGTCTTAGGTTGCTCTAAAAGTGAAGGATTTCCAACAATATTTATTGAGGCAATTGCACTTGGAAAACCCTTTGTTTCAACAAAAGTTGGAGGAGTTGAAGAAATATCAGATAATGAAAAATGTGGCCTAGTAGCGGATAATTTAGAAGATTATACAAATAAGGTAATTTCATTGCTCGATAATGAAAAAAAATATAATGAATTTAGTAAATACGGAATAAATCATTCAAAAAAATTTACCATTGAAACACAAATGAAGGCAATTGAAAATTTAATTAAAGAAATGGAGTGAAAAGATGAGCAAATATAAAGTAAGTGTCATTGTTCCAGTATACAATGTAGATAAGTATATTGACAAATGTCTAAAAAGTCTTGTGATGCAAACATTACAAGAAATTGAAATAATAGTGGTAAATGATGGCAGTCCAGATAATAGTCAAAAGATTATTGATAAGTATGCAAAAAAATACCCAGAAAAAATAAAATCTTATATAACAGAAAATGGTGGAGTAGGATCTGCAAGAAATTTTGGATTAACGAAAGCAACTGGTGAATATATTGGGTATGTTGATAGTGATGACTTTGTAGAAATAAACATGTTTGAAGAATTATATAATAAGGCAAAGAAAGATGATCTTGACATTGTAATATGCGGAAGCTATAATGTCGATGAAAAGACAGAAAAAAAACAAGAAGATATTGACAAAAGAGTATTTGAAGATCCATATTTAAATGCATTTTTTGGTAGACCAGCTGTTTGGAACAAATTATATAAAAAATCAGTAATAAATAATATTAAATTCAGAACTAGAAAATGGTATGAAGATTTAGATTACACATTAAAAGCTTTATCTAATGCAAATAAAATAGGATATGTGGATAAGCCATTATATAATTATTTAATTAGACCTGGATCTATTATGAATAACAATAATTTAGAAAGAAATCTAGAAATATTAGATACATTTGATGAAATTAATAAATACAAAAATTTAGAAAACAATAAAGAAATAATTGAATTTCTAGCAGTGAATCACATATTTATAGTAGCGGTCGTACGAGTAATAAATTCAGAAGGTACAGAAGATAAGAAAAAAAATTGTATTAATAAATTGAAATGCTATGTTAAAGATAATTATCCAAACTTTGAAAAAAATAAATACTTATATTTACTTTCTAAAAATAGCAAGATAATATATAAATTGATTAGATTTAAACAATATAAAATAGTTAAACTAATTTTTAAAATAAAAAGGGGGTAAAAAATGAAAGGAAAAATATGCAATAATTATGATAAAATAATTTTTTGTTTAATATTTTTATTACCATTTTTAGATATATACAGAGCCCTTATTGGAAATAAGTTTGAATTGTTTGGAGTGTCTTTAGTTGAAATAATAAATATATTATTTACAACAGTTATATTTACAATCTCAATTATAAAATTAAAGCATGAAAACAAATCAATTCTTTCATTAAAAAATATATTTATGATTGTTTTAATTATAATATATATTGGATTACATGGTATATATATTTTATCATTAAAAAATATACAATATTTAAACACAAATATATCTTTTATTATTGAATGTTATTACGTATTTAGAACTTGCATTTTACCCTTAATTATATTATTTGTCTTTATGAAGTCAGAACTAGAAAGTACAAAGGTAGTAAGTGTTTTATCAAAATTATGCTTTATTTACTGCTCAATAATCGTCATCACAAATTTATTAGGAATTGCATTAGTTGCTTATTCATCAAGTTATGATGGGATAATTCAAATAAAGGGGAATATCTTTACATGGTTTACAAGTATGGATACAAATAGCATAGATTTATACACTTCAAGAGGATTATTTTATTCAACAAACCAAATATCAGCAATAGTTGGAGCATTACTTTTTGTATCTGTCTTTTATACAATGAAGCAAGATAAAATCAAATATTATGCATCATTCTTTATAAAAGTACTCGCAGCAACTATGCTATCCACTAAAACAGCATTTTTTGCAATATTTTTATCTGTTGCTTCGGTATACGTTTATAATATCATATTTTATATTATACATAAAAAAACTGAACTGACTTATAAGAGCTTATTATTTATACTAACAATATTAGTAGTAACTTTAGTATTTAACTACTCACCGATAAAATATAAATTGGCAGGATATATAGATAATATTAAAAATAATAGTATAATTGAACTAGAGGAAGACCCTGAAACAAAAAAAGAATGTGAAATATATGATCAAAAAGGTATTGCTGAACAAATATCATTAAATGACCTCATAAGAAATAATGATATTTCCTCGGACGAAAAAGAATATTTAATTAATTATTTAAGAAAGTGTCCATCTGTGTTTAATGTACATAAAGATTTTGTTAAATTATATCCAGTAAATGAGAACTATGATTATTGGAAATATATGTTAAACCAACCAATATCAGTTTTAACAGACTATAGAGGATTTAAATATTCTATATATAATAATTTTATTCAAAAGCATAATAATAAATTAGATAATTTGTTTGGAATAGGATATTCATCAGATTTTCCATACTTAGAGAAAGATTTTATTGGCCAATATGTTTGGCTTGGCTTAATAGGAGTAATTCTTCTATTAGGACCATTTATAATAATATTATTAAAAAGCTTAGTTAAATTATTATTATGTTTTAGAAGCAATTACAATTATGTTAATATATCTTTAGCCCTATCAGCAGGATTTATGATATTTGCCAGTTTTTTTGCAGGACATGTTTTTGGTATATTTATGCCTTCAACAATCTTAGCATTCATTATTTCTGGGCTTTATTCCGGAGTTAATAGAAAATATGAAATAAAGAATAACAAGATTACTTTTTTATTGTTACATTTAGGTTATGGTGGAATAGAAACATCAACTATTAACACTGCTAACGCACTATGTGATAAATATGATGTTGAATTAATATCTTTTTATAATTTATCGGACAATCAAGAAACTAAAATTGATAACCGAATAACAATAAGACATTTATATAATGGTGAACCTAATAGAAATGAATTTATGTGTAAACTAAAAGGGCACAAATATATTGCAGTGATAAAAGAGGGAATAAAGGCAGTAGATATTTTGATGAAAAAGAAATTATTTGTAATAAAAAGTATAATTGCATGTGATTCAAAATACATTATATCGACACGATGGGATTTTAGTTTATTATTAAGTAAATTTGGTAGCAAAGAGGCAATAAAAATTGCTCAAGAACATCATTACCACAACAATAATAGAAAATACATAAAAAAATTAAAAAAATATCACAACATAGATTATTTATTTGCTCTTACAAAGACTTTAGAAAAAGATTACAAAAAAATATTAAAAAATAATAAGCACACTAAAATAGTATTAGTGCCAAATATGATATATGAAATTCCCAAAAAAGAAAGTACTTTGAAAGAAAAAAATATAGTAACAGTTAGTAGATTGGACATAGGAAAAAGAAATGATGAAATTATTAAAGCATTTTCTAAATTAAAAGAGGACAATTGGAAACTATATATTATTGGTGATGGAGAAGAATATAATAATTTGATAAATTTAGTTAAAAAATTAAAATTAGAAGATAGAGTTATCCTTACTGGATATAGAAATAAAAAGGAAATAGAAGAATATCTATTAAAATCAAGTCTATTCTTAATGGCATCAATTACTGAAGGCCTTCCAATGGTTCTCTTAGAGGCAATGAGTTATGGTATACCTTGTATAGCATATGAAACTGCTAGTGGTACTTCTGATATAATAAAAGATAACATTAATGGATACATTATCAAGAATAGGGATGAAAAAGAATATATAGAAAAGATTGAAGAATTAATTAATAATGAAAACTTAAGAAAAACATTAGGAAATAATGCAAAGAAAACTGCTAGAGATTTTTCAAAAGAGCAAATATTAAAAATTTGGTATAGAATATTAAAGTAATGAATCAATAAAGAGGAGGATATTATGAAAAGAATATTTGATAGAATATATAAAAAAGATACAAATTCATTTTATAATTTATTGAAAAACAACTTGAAAACTGACAAAAAAATGTTTATAGTAACAGCTAATCCTGAAACTATTATGATAAGTGAAAAAGATGAAGAAATGAAAAAAATGCTTTTAGATGATAATGTAACACTTGTTCCAGATGGAATAGGTATAGTAAAAGCAGCTAAAATGATTAATTGCGATATTAAAGAGAGAATAACTGGAATTGATATTGCAAATAAGATATTAGACTATGGAGATGAATTAAATAAAAGCATATATTTATTTGGTTCAAAACAAGAAGTAATAGATTCCATGAAAGAAGTATTAAATAGTAAATATCCTAATCTTGTAATAGCAGGTTCTTCTAACGGATATGAAAAGAACAAAGATGAAATATTTGATAAAATTGTAGAAGTTAAACCAGATATAATTCTTGTTGCTCTTGGTATTCCTCTTCAAGAAAAACTAATATATAAGCACCTAGATAAATTTGATAAAGGAATATTTGTAGGAGTAGGAGGCTCATTTGATGTAATTAGTGGCCATAAAAAAAGAGCACCAAAGTTTTTCATAAAACTAAATTTAGAATGGCTATATAGAATACTAAAAGAACCTAAAAGAATAAAAAGATTTTATAATAGCAATATTAAGTTTTTAATCAAAATAAAAAAAGAAATGTGAATGTGAGGAGTTTTAATTGAAAACATTATTAATAATACCAGCCTATAACGAGGAATTAAATATAGAAAAAACTGTAAATAAAATAATAAAGTATAATAAAAAGTCTAAAAATCAAATTGATTATGTAGTAATAAATGACGGAAGTACTGATGAGACATTAAATGTATGTAGAAAAAACAATTATAATGTTATTCCGTTAATTAAAAACCTAGGAATAGGAGGAGCAGTACAAACGGGTTATAAATATGCCTATGAAAATGATTATGATATTGCTATCCAATTTGATGGAGATGGTCAACACGATGAGAACTATATCGATATATTGATAAATGAGATAGAAAAAGGGTATGATTTTGTAATAGGCTCAAGATTTGTATCTGAATTAAGTAAATTTAAATCCACTGGTACCAGAAGATTTGGCATAAAAATATTATCTCTTTTAATTAAAATATGCACAGGTAAGAAGATATATGATCCCACAAGTGGTTTTAGAGCCGCAAATAAAAAGGTTATTAAAATATTTGCCAAAAATTATCCAACTGAATATCCAGAGCCAGAATCTACAACAGATTTAATTAGAAAAAAATTTAAAATAACTGAAGTCCCAGTTGAGATGCACAAAAGAGAGCAAGGAACATCATCAATAAAACCATTAAAAAGTATATACTATATGTTTAGTGTGTCAATTGCCATAATCATTACTAGCATAAATAGGGAGGGAAAATAATATGAACATTATGTTAAAAGTATTTATATTACTATTACTTTTGCTTCAACTTATTTTAATTATTAGAACAGTAAAACTAAAAAAACTATCTATGAAGTATGGTAGCTTTTGGATAGTATTACTTATTCTAATGACATTAGTTGTTATTTTTCCAAATATTGTATTTTCTTTATCAAAACTATTTGGGTTTGAAGTATCATCTAACATGGTATTCCTATTGGGATTCTTTTTCCTATTCTACGTAATATTCATACTAACGATAAGTATATCTATTCAAAACGAAAAAATAAAACTGTTGATTCAAGAAATATCAATATTAAAAGAAAGCGTAAAAAAAAATGAAAAGTAGAGGTAAAATTATGATTATATTATTATTTGCAGTATATGTTGTTTTGTCATCATCTGGTCTTATACTATTTAAAATAGGTTCTTTAAATCCAAATCTTCATTTTCAAGTCTTAGGATTAACACTAAATATTTCTGTAAAAAGCATTATTGGCATATTATGCTATGGAGCTAGTTTTCTTCTATGGATGATAATTGTAAGCAAAACCAATTTAACAATTGCAATGCCACTTTCGATAGCACTAGTAAATACGCTCGTAATAATTGGATCATGTCTTTTCCTAAAAGAAAAGATAACATTAATACAGGGAATAGGAATATTTATTGTAATATTTGGCGTTAGTATTATGTCATGGGGTAGAAAATAATGAAAAAAAATATAATTATCATAATTAGTGCCCTTATTTCATACATAGGAGTATTAATATCTTCAAAACTTATTTACAATAGTATGTCATTTAATATTATTTTAACAGCATTATTTTTCTTAATATTATATTTTTACTATAAGTATAATATAAGTTTAAACAAAAGAGAAAGAATATTTTCATTAATGCTTTCAATGGTTATTAGTTTCCTACTATCAATAGGAAGCATTGTAAGTTTGTATTCAGATAATGATGTAATGCCAATATTTAATATTAAAAATATAATTTATTGCATTATTTCAATAGTAGGCTTAACAATACTTTTATACAAGATATTCGGATACATGTTTAAAAAGATAAATACCATTTCCTTATTAGAAGAACATAATAAAATGAACAAAAAGACATTTGTATTAATTACGTTAAGTATATTTATAATATATTTTCTATATTTTATAAGATTTTATCCAGCAATTATGACACCTGATTCTTATTATGTTATACACTATTCAAACAACTTCATTTTAAGTGATTTTCATCCGTTTGGACATACATGGTTTTTTGGAATATTTTTTCATTTAGGAAAATTGCTTTTTAATAATTTGAATAAGGCAGTTGCTTTTGCTACATTAGTTCAAATGGGAATAATGTCATTAATCTTTTCAAACGTGATAAAGTTCTTATATAACAAAGGGGTAAAGAAATGGATATGCATAATGATATTCATTGCATACGCATTTAGTCCATTACATGCATATTATAGCATCACAGTATGGAGGGATATATTATTCGGAGGCTCGTTTGCAATACTAATGATATCATTATATGAACTTATAAGCAATGAAAAAGAAATAAACAAAAAATATATTATATTGTTTATACTAGGTTCATTAATATTGTTATTTTTTAGAAATAATGGTATATATATTTATCTATTCATGATACCATTTATAATTATTTTTTTCAAGAAAAAAAGATTACTATACAGTATTATAACTATTACAACTATAGTGTTCTATTTTGTAATTAAAGGACCAGTGTTCAATTATTTTAATGTTGAAAAAACAACGTCAGTGGAAGCATTTTCTATACCACTTCAACAAATGGCACGCGTAATTTCATCATCAAAAGAAATAAGCGGTGAAGATAGAAAGTATCTTGAAAAACTATTTGAGTATGATAAAGTGTCTGAAAATTATAAAACTTATATAAGTGATCCAGTTAAAAATTTAACTAATAACGAAATATTATCAAATGATAAAAAAGAATTCATTAAAACATATTCAAGTTTATTTTTTAAGTATCCAAATATCTATTTTGATGCATATTTTTTACAAACATTAGGATATTGGTATCCAGATATAATTTATAACTGTACTGGCGGAGAATCAAGTAGTATTTTTTCAACGGAAAATATTTCAAGTTATCCACTTACTCCATCATTTTATAATAAAATTATAGATTTTACAGTTTCCAGAAAAATTCCTTTATCTAATTTAATTTGGAGTGTTGGTCTCCAGTTCATTATTCTATTAATATCAACATTCATAATGTGTTATTTAAAAAAATATAAATACATAATATGCTTTATACCATTATATGGGTTATGGTTGTCTATTATGGTAGCAACACCAGTATTTTGCGAACTAAGATATATCTATGGATTATTTGTTTGCACACCATTAACAATATTTATTCCTTTTCTTTTGAACAATAAATCTTTAAAAAGGAGAAGTATATGATTAGAGTATTAAGTATATTTGGAACAAGACCAGAAGCCATTAAAATGGCTCCTCTCGTTAAAGAACTAGAAAGTAGAAAAGAGATTGAAAACATTGTCTGTGTAACAGCACAGCATAGAGAAATGTTAGATCAAGTATTAGAAGTATTTAATATTAAACCAGATTATGATTTAAATATCATGAAAAAAAGCCAAACATTATCAGAGATAACATCTAGAGTACTATTAGGTCTAGAAGAAGTAATTCAAAAAGAAAAACCAAATATTATTTTAGTACATGGTGATACAACAACGACATTTGCAGGTGCACTAGCGGCTTTTTACAACCAGGTAGATATAGGTCATGTTGAAGCAGGACTTAGAACTTGGAATAAATATTCACCATTTCCTGAAGAAATGAATAGACAAATGGTTGATAGAATGACAGATATGTTTTTTGCTCCAACAGAAGTAAGTAAGAAAAATTTACTAAATGAAAATATAGAAGAGAATAAGATATATATAACGGGAAATACCGCTATTGACGCTATGAAATATACTGTAAAAAAAGATTATTCTAATGAAATATTTGATTGGCTAGGAGATTCTAAATTTATACTATTAACCGCACATCGTAGAGAAAATTTAGGAGATCCTATGAGAAATATCTTTAAAGCCGTAAGAAGAATAGTACTAGATAATGAAGATGTAAAAATAATCTATCCTATTCATATGAATCCAATAGTTAGAGAAATAGCAGGAGAAATATTAGATGGTATTGATAGAGTTAAACTTATTGAACCATTAGAAGTATTTGATTTCCATAATTTTATTAATAGAAGTTATCTTATTTTAACAGATTCGGGTGGCATTCAAGAAGAAGCACCATCTCTTGGTAAACCTGTATTAGTACTTCGTGATACTACCGAAAGACCCGAAGGAATTGATGCAGGTACATTAAAACTAGTAGGTACTAATGAAGAAACAATATATGGTGAAACAATGAAATTATTAAATAATAAAGAAGAATATAATAAAATGAGTAAAGCATCTAATCCATACGGCGATGGTAATGCTAGTAAATATATAGTAGATGCAATCATCGATAGATATAAATAAATATTAAAAGTTACTTAATTACAAGTAACTTTTTAAATTATATTGATAAAAAGCCCGTTTTGCTATATAATAAAAATGTAATTAAATTTAAGGAGTTTTATATGGAAATTGAAGAAGTATTATTGATAGTATTAACAACATTTGCCTTTTCTGCTATTTCTATACCAATAGTGAAGAAAATAGCAGAGTTTATTGGTGCGATGGATATACCAAATGAAAGAAAGGTGCATAAAAAACCAATACCTAGACTAGGAGGATTAGGAATATATGGTGGATTTCTATTAGGATACATGTTATTTGGCCAACATTCTGTTCAAATGAATGCCATATTAATAGGAAGCTTTATCATACTAGTTACAGGTATTTTTGATGATATTAAACCAGTACCTGCTAAATACAAATTCTTAGCCCAAATAGTAGGAGCATCAGTTATCCCATTATATGGAGGAATATTACTTCAAGATATATCAGCATTTGGCTTATATCTTAATTTTGGAGTATTTGCTTACCCAATAACAATATTATTTATTGTAGGAATAGTAAATTGTATCAATTTAATAGATGGATTAGATGGCTTATCATCCGGAATATCAAGTATTTATTTCTTAACAATAGGAATAATTGGACTACTACTTAATAATTCAAATGGATTAGATGTCACATTAACATTTATAATGCTAGGAAGTACATTAGGATTTCTATTACATAATTTTCATCCAGCAAAAATATTTATGGGTGATTCAGGTAGCATGTTTTTAGGATACATAATCGCAGTAATATCACTATTAGGATTTAAAAATGTAACCTTAACATCATTTGTAGTACCGATGTTTTTACTTGCAATACCAGTAATGGATACACTATTTGCTATATTAAGAAGAATAATAAATCATAAACCAATAGGAATGCCTGATAAAAATCACTTACATCATCAGTTACTGAAGATGAAACTATCGCAAACAAAGACCGTATTAGTAATATATTCTGTTGATATGTTATTTGCTATAGCATCAATTCTATATGTAATAGGTAATCAAATGTTAGGTACCAATATGTATGGTATCATAATATATATAATTCTCTTATTACTTACAGTAGTATTAGTATTTAAAACAAATATAATTTGGAATCATGATAAGAAAAAAGAAAATAGCAAAGTTAGCACTAATTAAAAAATGTTAGTGCTTTTTTAATATATTTATGATAAAATTAGATTAGGATAAGTGATAAAATGAATATAATTGATATAATAGTAAAGAAAAAAAATAAAGAAGTTCTTAATGAAGAAGAAATAAAGTATGTAGTAGAGGGTTTTGTAAATGGTAGTATTAAAGACTATCAAATGTCAGCATTATTAATGGCTATTACCATAAATGGAATGACAGATGAAGAAACAATATCATTAACTAAATATATGCTACAATCAGGAAGTGTTCTAGATTTAAGCATGTTTAATAATGTCGTTGATAAACATTCTACAGGAGGAGTAGGTGATAAAACTACATTAATAATATCCCCAATTGTGGCTGTACTCGGGTGTAAAGTAGCCAAAATGAGTGGAAGAGGGCTTGGTATAACTGGAGGTACTATTGATAAATTAGAAAGTATCCCTGGATTTAATGTTAATTTAACAAAGGAAGAATTCATTGATGAACTGGGTAAGGTTGGAATGGTAATAACTAGTCAAACAGACACTATAGCATTTGCAGATAAAAAAATATATGCCTTAAGAGATGTAACAGGAACAACTGAATCCATACCCCTTATTGCTTCATCTATCATGAGTAAAAAAATAGCCTCAGGATCAAAAAACTTAGTATTAGACATCAAAGTAGGAGAGGGAGCTCTTATTAAAAATATTGAAGATGCAAGACATCTAGCTAATTTAATGATAAAAATAGGTAAATCAAATAATATGAAAGTTATATGTTTACTTACCAATATGGATGTTCCTTTAGGAAATAATATTGGAAATAGTGTAGAAGTACTTGAAGCAATAAATATTCTATATTATGGAATAGATAATTATCTAACAAGACTATGTATAGAATTAGCAAGTTATATGGTCAGTTTAGGACTAAATATAGATTATATGATGGCAAAGCAAAAAGTAATAGAAGTAATTAAAAATAAAACAGCATATAATAAACTATTAGAATTTATTGCATATCAAAAAGGAGAAATAAATAAATTACCTAAGAGTAGCAAAATGTACGAAATAAAAAGTAATGAAGAAGGATATTTAATAAATATATCTTCTCTAGAAGTAGCAAAATTATCTAGTTTACTAGGAGCTTCTCGTCAAACTAAAGAAGATACAATTGACTATTCTGCTGGTATCATAATAAATAAAAACCTAAATGATAAAATTAATATTGGAGATACAATAATGACATTATACACAAATAAAAATACTATTCCAAATATCGATATAAATAAACTGTTTACAATAGGTAGTACTCCAAATAGTAGTTTTACATTAATTTATGAAATAATTAAAGACTAAAAGATTTACAAAATAAATAAATTATAGTATTATATTAAACATGAAAGAAGGTATAAAATGGAAAATATGACAATGGAAAAAATGGTTGGTTTATGTAAACAATACGGTTTTATTTTTCAAGGTAGTGAAATATATGGAGGACTTGCAAATACTTGGGATTACGGTCCGCTAGGAGCAAGACTTAAAAATAATGTTAAAGACGCATGGAGAAAAAGATTCATTCAAGAAAGAGAAAATGCCTATGAAGTAGATGCTGACATATTAATGCATCCAAGAGTATGGGAAGCATCTGGTCATGTCGATTCATTTGCAGACCCACTTCTTGATTGCAAGGAATGTAAAACCCGTCATCGAGCAGATAATCTAATTAATGATTATTCAAACTCCTCAATAGGAGATGCTATGACTAACGAAGAAATGGTAAACTATATTAGAGAAAACAAAGTACCATGTCCTAAATGTGGCAAATCTAATTTTACTGATATAAGACAATTTAAATTAATGTTTGAAACATATCGAGGAGTTACTCAAGATTCAAAAAGTGTTGTATATTTAAGACCAGAAAATGCACAAGGAGAATATGTAAACTTTTTAAATGTCCAAAGAAGTATGCGAGCTAAATTACCATTTAGTATTGGACAAATTGGAAAAGCCTTTAGAAACGAAATAACTCCGGGTAACTTTACCTTTAGAACTATCGAGTTTGAACAAATGGAATATCAAACATTCTGTAAAGAAGGTAATGATCAAGAATTATATGAATATTTTAAGGAATATGGAAAAAAATTCTATATGGATTTAGGTTTACCTGAAGAAGATTTAAGATTTCATGATCATGAGAAACTTGCTCACTATGCAAAAGCAGCATGCGATATAGAGTATAAATTCCCATTTGGATGGGGTGAAATAAATGGTACTCATAATCGTACAAATTACGATTTAACAAGACACACAGAGTATAGTGGTATTCCTCAAACATATTTAGATCCCGATACCAATGAAAAATATATACCTTACATTATCGAATCAACATATGGATTAGATAGAACCGTACTAGCAGTTCTATTTAATGCTTATCATGAAGAAACACTTGAAGATGGAACAACTAGAGAAGTAATGAAATTGCGTCCATTCTTAGCACCATATAAAGTATGTGTGTTACCTTTAGTAAAAAAGTATCATAGTGAAAAAGCAATGGAAATATATAAAGAATTATCAAAGCATTTTATGACTACATATGATGAATCTGGAAGTATCGGAAAAAGATACAGAAGACAAGATATAATTGGTACTCCGTGGTGTATAACAATAGATGAAGAAACAATAAATAATGGTACAGTCACTATAAGAGATAGAGATACCATGAATCAAATAACAATCAAAGTAGAAGATATAGTAAAATATGTAGAAGAGAGGACAAAATTCTAGTAAATTCTAGAAATTTCTCTCTTTTTCTTTACTTTTAGACATTCACTATGCTATAATTTATTTATAAGATAGCAAGGTGAGTGTATGGAAGAAAAAAATAAAGAAATAGTTAATTATATAGAATATAAAGTTAAAGAATTACAGGCTATGTCTATGTATGTTCCAAAGGAAAATATAGATAAACTAGTAAATGCCTTTACTAATAGAGTAGAAGATATAAATGTCATAAAAACAAGAATAGATACAATTTTTAATAATAGCGTATCAGCATATAAAAAAACTTTAGATCGAGAAGAATATGCATTTGATGATTTAATGAAAGTATATGAAAAAATAGAAAAAATGAACAAGCCAAAGGTAAAACTATACTTATCTGGTGGTTTAGTACCCTATGTTTTATTAGACCAAAAATCCGAAAGAAAACATACTGATCTAGATTTGCTTTGTAAAAAAGAGGATATGAGAATCATTAGAGAAGTATTTAGGAATAATGATTTATATGATCCCAAAAAAGATAGTTTAACTTACACGGTAAACAATATTGATTATGGTTTTGAAATAATAATCGATAAAGTTAAAGTAAATATATCGGCATTTGAAGAAAAAGAAGATGGAATAGTTGAATACTATTTTAATAGTAAAACTAAAATGGGAAGAATAAAAAATATAAATGCTAAATTAAATGATTATATAGTTCCCTATGTATCATCAAATAATAAAAAATATTTAACAAAATCGTTAGAACTCATAATAGCAGATAAACTATTATTGAATAGAGAAAAAGATAAAAAAGATATTGAAAAAATCCAAGAGTGTAATGGAATAAGTGTAGAAAAAATAAAAAAAATACCTCTCCCACTTGTAAAAGAAGAAAAACTAGTTGGAGATAACTTAGAATTTACAAGTACCATGCCTCGTATTAAATTAGAAATACCAAAGAAAGAAAAAAATGGTGGCTTTATAAATATCGGAACAATCTTACTATTTATAGCAATAGTAGTTTGCTTAATTCTAACATTAAATAAATGATAGACTTGCATAAGTCTATTTTTTGTTATAAAATATTCATGTGATTTATATGGAAGAACTATTAAATAAATGTACAATTTGTCCAAGAGAATGCAAAGTAAATAGAAATAAAAACGAATTAGGTTACTGTAAGGCGTCAAATAAAATAACAATAGGAGGATATCACCTTCATATGTGGGAAGAGCCATCAATAACTGGAGAAAGAGGATCAGGTACTATCTTTTTTTCTTATTGCAATTTAAATTGCATATATTGCCAAAACTATGAAATAAGTAGTAGTCATAAAGGTGAAGAAATAAATACTCTTAGATTATCTAGTATAATGTTAGAATTACAAGATAAGGGAGCAAGTAATATAAACTTAGTAACACCAACTCATTATATTCCTCAGATAAAATCAGCCATAATATTAGCAAAAGAAAAAGGATTAAATATCCCAATTGTTTATAATACATCTTGTTATGAAAAAGTAGAAAGTTTAAAACTACTTGAAGGTTTAATAGATATATACTTACCTGATTTGAAATATTTCGATAATAATTTAGGAAAATATTCCAAAGTTAATAACTATTTTGAAGTTGCAACAGAGGCATTAGAGGAAATGCATAGACAAATAAGTAGTCAAGAATATGATAGAGAAGGTAATTTAAAAAAAGGGATAATTGTAAGACATTTAATCTTACCAGGTCATATTGAAGATTCAAAAAAAATAATAGAATACTTATATAAAAAGTATAAAAATAATATAACATATAGTATAATGAATCAGTATACCCCAATAAGAAAACTAGAATATAATAATCTAAATAGAAGGTTAACAAGGGAAGAATACAACGATGTAATCGATTATGCATATAATATTGGAGTAAGAAATTGTTATGTTCAAGATGAAGAAAGTCAAAGCCAGAGTTTTATTCCAGTATTTAAAGGTGATAATTGGATATAAAAAAATTCCAATTTTTCCTTGACAATAAAGGTAATTTAGAGGTATAATACTAATACATTTCGCTCAGAATCTAGGGGGTAGATGGGAATGAAAAATAGTTTTGTAATAGAATATTTAAATGAAAATGAATTTCGAAAAAAAGAGCGTTCAGTAAAAAAGTATAATATGCTTGCTTACAAAAAATTAGCTTTTGATTTTTATCCATCATTTAGAGATGGTAATTTTAAAGGAGTAGTAACATCTAGAAATACAAAAGATGGTATTACAAAGTATGAATTAAAACTACCAACTGATAGAATGTTTGCTAAAGTTCATGGTGATGTCGTTTTACATTACACAGTATATGAAAACCAAAAATTAGTTATGTTAGATACTCTTACACCAGAAGATATTCTTGATGAAGGACATCAAAAAGAATTAGCAACATATAAAGGTGTCATGGTATCAAAAAGTCACTCTGAAAGAGATATGTTTAAAATCAATTTACTTAACATGCTTGATAAATAGAAGTTATCTAATTCTTCTATTTTTCTTTTGGTATTATAAATATAAATATGCAAATAATAAATTAATAAACAATAAAAAAATTTTAGTAAAAAATGTCAAAATATGATATACTATAAATGGATGTGGTAAAGATGAATAAGAGAAGAAAAAAAAGGAAAGTAAATATAGGGAGATTGTTAATAGTTTCAATAGGCATAATATTATTAGTAGCATTGCTTTTTCTTTTAGTAAAAGGAATAAAAAAAATAGGGATTAATTCCAAAGATATGTATATAGCCTCAACATCAAATTCACTTATTACGTATACATTAGATGAAGAAGATAATATTAAAGAAGCAGAATTTCTTACAAGAGGAACAAAAGTAAAGAGTAGTGGAAAAACAATTACTAAAAATGAAATAGAGTATGATGAAATTAAAGTTAAAGAAAAAAAATACTATATAGTAAAAGGCAGTTTAGTTAGCAAGCAAAAAGATGCAGTCTTGGAAAAAGAAAAATATGTAAGGACGCCTGTCACAATTTACGAAAATGAAAAAGATACAAAAATCAAATCATATGCAAAAAAAGGAAGCAAATTAGATATAGTTGGATATGATAGCCTGCAAGATGATGGAACAGTAAATATGTATAATATCAAATATGAAGAAACTGAGGGATGGGTTTTTTCAAAATATTTAGTAGATACGGAAGAAAAAGCCTTAGAAAATTATAATGAAAATTCTGTTTATGATACACATAAAGATAGAAAATATCCTTCAAGAGATTTACATGGTGGAAGTGCCGCTAATCTAGATTATTATCCATATCAAAAACCAGAATTTGAAGATAATCATTTACTTAAAGAAGCTAAAGCGATGTACTTAAATGCTGGAGTTCTATCAAGTATCGATAGTTATTTAAATATAGCCAAAAATAATGGAGTAAATGCTATAGTAGTGGATATTAAAGATGGTGCATTAGCTTATCCTTCCGAAGTAGCCAAAGTAACTTCTCCAACTGCATACGACACATCAATTAATGACCTAGAAGAATATAAAGAAGTAATTAATAAAATAAAAGAAGCTGGTATTTATGCCATAGGCAGAATAGTAGTATTTAATGATACCCATTATGGAAAAGATCATCCTGATGATTGTATCGTTTCTACTGCTTCAAATCAATTGTGGCCATCTGCTTATTCAAGAGGAGCATGGGAGTATAATGTAAATTTAGCTATTGAAGCGGTTCAGATATTTGGCTTTAATGAAATCCAATTTGACTATGTAAGATTTCCTGAACAAGCCTATAATATGTCAGTTTCTGGTAATACCGACTTTAAAAATGTTTATGATGAGGAAAAAGCAGAGGCAATTCAAAATTTCCTTTATTATGCAGCTGACCAAATACATAAAACTGGCGCATACCTATCAGTAGATGTATTTGGAGAATGTTCATCGGAATATGTAACTGCATATGGTCAATATTGGCCTGCTATATCAAATATTGTCGATGTAGTAAGTTCAATGCCTTATACTGATCATTTTACAAGAACAGTAGATACTTGGTCTAATCCATATAAAACAGTATATAATTGGGCTTTAGGCGCAGCTAAAAGGCAAACAGAAATACCAACACCAGCTGTGGCTAGAACGTGGATAACAGCCTATAATACACCATTTTGGAATCCAACTGTTACATATGATGCTAGTAAAATATCTGCTCAAGTAGAAGCACTATATGATGCCGGATTAACAGGAGGATTTATCACATGGAATTCAGCATCAAGTTTAGCCAAGTATGAAGAAATAAAATCAGCATTTGCAAAGAACTATGAATAGGAGAAATATATGAAAATAATTGAGGTAGAAAATAATAAATATGAAATAATAAAAGATTATAAAGATGCTTTTGATAAAGAAGAATTTATTAATCACTATACTGACTATTTTTATGACTATGATTATATAGTAGGTGATATAGCCTATGGAAAATTAAGATTGAAAGGTTTTTATGATTCAAAAAATAAGAAAGTAAAAAGGATTAATAATTATAATGATCTTGATAAATATATAAGCGAAGATTGTGCAACCGACTGTAAATATTTTATATTAAAGAAGATAGAAGATGAGAAATAAAATTTCTCTTTCTTTTTACTATTTATAATTAACAAACAATTAACGTTTCTAAGTAAATAATTCCAATTAAGTAGTACGATGAGTAAAAAAATAAAAAAGCAATTGTTGTGATATTGTATATAGCAAGTCATATTTTATTGGCAAAGATGCCTTAAACGAAAGGGGAAAAATGGAAAAATTGGATTTTTACTACAATGGTAGTAGCGATAAAAAAAGAAAGTTAATAACAACGATAAAAAATAGCAAAATTAAATTATCTAATAAAATATTAATACTATCTCTAATTGATAGTGGTAACTTAGATAATATGATTAATGAGATAAAGGAAGATAATATTAATATCATTAAAAGCCCATTAGTACCAAAGGGATATCTTACAGGATATGAACAATTTATTAGTGTTTTAGATAAATTCATTAGTTATATTTTAAATCTAATAGATAGTCCAGAATTAATAGAAGCAATAATAATAAATTGCTTAAAAAATAATAAAATATTATTATCAAGAAAATACGTTTATGATAATGAAAATATAGATTATTATAAAACTAATTATAATCATCTAATTGTAAATATTTTCTATAATAATCTAATTAAAATGAAAAACGATTTATCCGAAGAATTACATAGAATTAATTTTAATATAGAAAAGGTAGATTTATCTAACAATAGTAGTAGCGAAAATTTAGTTAGATTAATAAGTGAAATTGTATTTTTAAATAAAAACGATTATAAATTACTATCATTATTTACAAATATATCAGAAAAAAAATACAATATCTTTCTAAATTGGTATAAGATGCTATTCTATAAATATATAAATAATTTAGATTTCATAAGTACATATCGTGAATTTAATAAAAGTAATAATAACTATTAAGGTTATTATTATTTTTTAATGATATTCTTTAATAATTACCTCAAATAGTTCATAAAAAATAATATATCTATATGTTATCCTTTTTATTTCTAACTGTTGATAGTTAAATAGTCAAGCGTTAAATAAAAGATAAATTAAAAGCAAATCCTTATTTTATAAGAATTTGCTTAACTTCTAAATGGTGCCTCGTTGGAGATTCGAACTCCAGACCATTTGATTAAAAGTCGAAAGCACAAGCCTATAAATAAAGGAATTACAAGGATTTTGTATGCTACCTGTATGCTACCAAATAGGTCAGTATGATAATCTTTTTAAAATATTATCCAAATTTATAGTGACATTTATAGTGACATCAGTTATATAAATTCATATACTTGATTTACATAATTTTTAGAAAAATAATTGAAAGTGTAAATAAAAATTTACTTTTAATTGAAATAATAATTAATATATGATAAGATTAATATGTAGAAAGTAGGAGAAAAAAATGGAAAAAAAGAATAGTGTTCTTGGAGTTTTGGTTATTTTGTTAAGTGTAGTCGTTTTAGGACTAACTGGGTTTATTGTCTATGACAAGGTGCTAAATAAAGACACAAGGAACGAAAACAATAATAACGGAGTAGAAGTTAATGATAATAGTTCTGTATCTGCTGCTGAAATGCTTGATAAAGTTGTTGGTAAGTGGGGCAATGTAAATGGAATGACTTGTTTCTTTCTTTCAATATCAAAAGAAGATAACAAATATACATTTAATTCTGGGCAATATGGAACAGATGGTGGATTATTTGGCGATATTATTGAATATAAGCCAGTGGATAGTGAAAAATTATATTTAAAAGTACATTTTCCAGAAAGAATTAATGAAGTTAGCGAAACTCCAGAACAAACAAATGAATATGTTATAAATATTAGTGAATTAAGTTCTAACATAATAATACTTAACAGCAAAAACTGGGAAAAAGTAACAGGCACTTGGGAAGATTTCTTTAACTCTAAAATACCTAATCGTTTCTAATTAAAAATTGTAATAGAAGAGTAGTTGATAAGACTACTTTTTTTGATATAATTTTTTAATCATTGCACCGACTGCCCTAGAAAAAAAATTGTATGCTACCTGTATGCTACCTGTATGCTACTGAGTTTTTCTTAAACAATTTTATACTGTCTTAAACTGTTTTGTCTAAAAACTTACCAAATTGGAACTGATAGATATAACAAAAGCAAAGCCTTATAATATAAGACTTTGCTAACTTTTTACATGGTGCCTCGTTGGAGATTCGAACTCCAGACCCTTTGATTAAAAGTCAAATGCTCTACCGACTGAGCTAACGAAGCATATAAATAATTGGTTGCCTCGGCAAGATTCGAACTTACGAATGCCACAGTCAAAGTGTGGTGCCTTACCGCTTGGCTACGAGGCAAAAAACCAAAGTGGTGGAGGGACATGGATTTGAACCATGGAACCCGAAGGAACAGATTTCTTTACTACTATAGTTTTCACTACCACTTTCGTGTTTGTAGTCTGGACTTTCTCTTAACCATACCAAAAGATTTAGGTTCATCGTATAAAGTCTCTACACTCGGTAAATAATTACCTAGCTCGGGATTGCCATATAAGATTAACTTATGAAGGATTCCCCGAATTAGCGATGTCCACTTTATAAGTTTCCTCATAAAGGTGCAAATTATAGAAGGTATTTGTCATATTCTTTTCCTAAATTTAATGTATATTTATTTTTAATAACATCATTAGGAATTAAATATTTTGTTAAATCTTTCGTAACAACAAATAATAATTCGACATTCGTATCAGATACAGTTTTATAAAACTTACCTTTAGTTCCACCAGAACTCTTTAAAGCAACTTGGAATACACCATATTTTGTTTTAAAAGAAGTCCCTTTAACCTGAACTCGATAAATCTTACCATCCTTTTCAACAATCAAGTCATAATCTTGTGTATCATTTAAAGGAATAGAAGTAACATATCCATTGCAAGTAAAATATGCAATAGCGATACCTAAACTAGAATTACCAATTTCTTTATTACTCTTGAATAACATAGCTACCTCCAGATCAAGATCACAGTCTGCCGCGTTTGACCACTTCGCTATCCCTCCAAAAAAAATGGTGCCGAAAACAGGAATTGAACCCGTAACCTACTGATTACAAGTCAGTTGCTCTACCAATTGAGCTATTTCGGCATTATTAATGGTGGGCGATATAGGACTCGAACCTATGACCCCCTGCTTGTAAGGCAGGTGCTCTAACCAACTGAGCTAATCGCCCGAATGTCATCTCGTTGACAAACAATAATATATCATTTATTACTTATATTTGTCAAGAGATTTATAAAATATTTTTCTATTTTTTTACATTTTGTCAGTAATTTCCTTTATTTTCTTATTAATCCATATATCCAGATTATCTTTAAGAGGAGAAAAACCACTTTTAGTTTCAGCCATCCTTTTAAGCCTAGCACCATCTTTTTTATAATCAATATCCTTTATACTAAGTTTAAGATGATTATCATTTTCGTCAATATCGACAACTTCAGCATAAATATTATCTCCAACTTTTAAATAATCATTTACGCTTTTTACAAAGCCATAAGATATTTCCGAAATATGAATAAGCCCTTCATATTTTTCATCAATTGTACTAACAAAAGCCCCATATTTTTGAACACCTGTTACTGTAACTTTAATAATATCTTTTATTTTAATTTCTTTCATAATATTTCCTCACAGCCATTATTATAACACTTTTTCTCTTTTTATAATACATTATTTTCTAATTTCTTTTAATATTCTATCAGTATTACTAAAATTAAGTTTAGCAACATTCTTAAGGACATCAATCCCATATTTTTGAACAAGTTTAATTCCTACATCTTCCACATAGTAATTAGCTCCTTTAGGTAAGAATATTTCGTATTTATCTCCAAGTTTATCAATCTCTTTAATAAAGATATATCTACTAATTAAAGATGAAACAGCAACTGACATACATTTATCTTCAGCTTTTGTAATAAAAGTTATACCTTTTAAGGGACTAGTACATTCATTTAAATGATTATAATAACTTTTTTCCGGTTCAAACTGATCCACTACAATATAATCATATGCATTATCTTTTGTCATTTCACTTAAAACTTTATTATGTAAAATGGCTTTTATCTTGTTCATATTCATATCTTTTCCATATTTTTCATTATATTCTTTATTCGATAACATAATCGTTTTATATGGTATTTTTTTAATAATTTTAGGAACTATTTTAAGTATTTGCTCATCACTAATTTTCTTTGAGTCTCTAACTCCAAGTTCTGTTAAGAAAGGAAT
>CAMODE010000041.1 GCA_946611235.1 uncultured Caryophanales bacterium
AGTACTTGTTATTAATTGGTTACTTGCTAATGTAATAGTATCTCCTTCTTGTTTACCTTGAAAGTTACCATGAGATATTTGTTCTTCATCTAAATATAATTCCCATACAAAAGTAGGATCTGCTAGGGCTTCTGGGAAATCATATAATTCTAAATATAAATCCATTGAAGCATTATCATTAATATCACATAGATTAGATAAACTAACATCTATTTCTTTTTTTAGCCCATTTTCTTTATTAACTGTAGGCCTTATGCCATAACCATTAATCGTATTACCTCCTCGAAATACTATTTCAGGAGCACATACTCTACCATTTACCAGAGCATTAATTTCACTACCCCATTCTAACCAAGCAAGTGTCCCACCAATTAATAGAAATATAAATACCACTATTGATATTAATAATATCTTTCCTTTCTTACTTAAATTCTTTATCTTTTTCATAAAATCCTCCCAACTAAAAAGAGTATCAAAAATAACTAGTAGTTTATACTAGTACTTTTAATACTCTTTTATTTAATATAAAATCCTTGTAAATCCTTATTTTATAAGAAATTACCCCCCCCCTAGTTAACCTAGAAGGAACAAAATAAGAAGAAAAGTGATTATTATTTAGCTTATTTGTTTTCATATCTATCACTTTCCTTTCTTTTATTATTCTTGAGTTACTTTTCCTGTACTTTGATAATTTATTATATAATTATTTGTTACATCATTATTATTTGAATCATATATTATCGCATGACTAGGTACTATTATATCTTCAGTACTTGTAGCTATTGTACTTAAACTAATACTATTAATAGTATGGCCTGCTACTAAGTTAGTTACATCTACTTTTGCAGGACTACTTGTAAATGAACCTTCTACTTGGTTTTGTGTACTTATTGTTATGCTTCTTTTATTTATTTCACAAGTAAAAATATAATCTCCCGTACTTTCATCATCCCATTTATATCCACTACCAAGTTTTGCTGTTACTGTATATTCACCAGCATTTATTCCATTACTTTGATTTACTGTTATTCCTGATGGAACAATATTATTCTTTATTAGATTTAGAGATGTTCCATTATATACTAAATTTTCAGAGCATTCTGGTTTAACTACTATAGTATTATTTCCAGTACAAACTACTGCTTCGCCAGTCGTTCTTGTATTTGTTTTCTTTGTTTTAGTAGCAGTTTCGATACCAATACTTGCACTAAAACTTCTTCCAAGCATACTTGATTGATCTACTGGATTAGGGCAATTACTTATATCTTGACATGTATCTTCAATATACATAACAAATAAATATTCATCTTCTGTAGTTGTTAGATTCTCTTGAGTAGTAGTAAGCACCATTCTATTATTTGGCATAGTATCAAATGTAGGAGAAAAATTACCGCTACTTAAAAGTGTATTATTTTTATATAATAGCCATTTTACATAAGTATTTTTTAATTCACAATCCATAGTTATATTATTTAATGATACATCATAAATACTATTATTTGGATTTGATGAATCTCCTGATACCCAAAATTTATATTTTAATACACTATTTGAATTTATTATATTACTAATACTACTTGTGTCTAATGTCATTGGAGTTAAATCACCATTGCTAGTTATTGATGTTATATCATTATTTTCTCCATCTTTTTCATATCTTACATTTACCATAACATTAGCAGTAGTTATATCTATATTAGTAGGTCCAAATCTTAAGGTTAAAGCAAGGGTTGTCGATATTATTCCTAATACTATTAATATTGATAATAGTATTAATGCTTTTACATTATTTTTTATATATTTCTTCATAAATCCTTCTCCTATTCTCATAATAATTATATAATAAAAGGACTTGAAAAACAAGTCTTTTTTAAACTATATTTCTTTTAATTTATCGAATATTTTTACCATAGCATAAGTATCTAGTTCACAGTATTTTAATAAGCACTTTCTTATTTCTTCTTGTTCTTCTTTTGAATAACTAGATAAATTAGCAAAAGTATTCATGGCTTCACTACCATTATGAATTAGATTTAAGTTATGGTAATCAAGAGATGGATCATTAGGAAACAGGGCTGGTAATACATATTTTATGGAATATGATCCATGCATATCTTTTGCATAATAATCTCTATTCTTAAACGGTACCATTAAATCATGCATATTATGATATATATTCATTAAATGATGAGATAAATCGGGATAAATAGAGGCTAAATTTTTTATGACCATTTTTTCAAACATCATATTATAAGCAAGTACACAGACATTTTCTGGTATATCCTTTACTAGAGATTCTGCAAGTAGTCTTCTTGGATCTGTTGATGCTTCTCCTAAGAATTCTTTATGTAGTAAGGGACCATTATCTTTTTCATAATAATGAAGGGAATACTGAAATGGTATTTGCATATATGGTCTTATGCTATCATACATGGGAATAGCTTCTTGATATGTTTCAAAATCCAGAAAATATAAGGGATATGTTAATGTACTTATAAACTTTATTATTTTTTCTTTATTGATATAATCTTCTTTATCGTGTAATTCATATTCTATCTGCTGTTTATATTTATCGTTTATATTACTTGATAAAAGTTCTTTATAAGTATATATTCCTTCTTTATACAATTTAAACTTAGTAGTATTATTCATACCTCTTAGTTTAAAGACATTATCTTCTTTTATATTCTTAGTGCAATATTTAAAATATGGACAATCATATGGTTTAGTACAATGAATACCAATATCGATATTTGGTTCTTGATTACTCTTCATTATTTTATTAATATTATTTATTGTTTCATCTACTTTATTTTGTCTATCTAATGCTTCTTTAGTTACATCACATATAGTAAACAATTTATCTAATTCTAAATTTCCATTTCTTGTATAATTAGAATTTAAATGAACGATATAGGTATTTGTTACATTATATCCTAATTTATTTAATACATATAATTGATATGATATATCGTCTAAATAGATATCGTTAATATCAGTAGAACTTTTTACTTCATATATTTCAAAAGTATTATTATTCTTTTTTAAGATATCGATACTACAAAAATTATTATTATAAACAAATGATGCTTCAGTTATAATTATTTCTTTTTGTAATAATGCCTTTTTAGTATCCTCAATCATAATATTTAAATTATCATTATATTCTATATTAATATGTTCTCCAAATAAATCTTTAGCAAGTATTCCCACTTTAGTACCAGTATCTAAAGAACTATTACTTACTTCTTCTTTAACTTCAGGATTATTTTCATCTAACCATAATATCTTAGAACATTGTACTCCATTTATATATTTACTCTTTGATAGATTCATAGTATTACCTCTTATCATAATCTTCTAGAAAAGAATGCTTTTCTTTATCTTTTTTATAACTAAGTACACAATTAATATTGACATTATCAAGTGCTTTAAAGATATTAAAATCAGCATCTTTATTTACTTTTCGAAGTTCTTTAATAAGAGCTTTTATTTCTTTTCTTTTACTTATATTTTCTCTTGATGCTCTTTCGGTAAAAGAACAGGCACAATTTATAAATTTTAAGTCATACTTATCTCTCCATGAAGTAATAGCACTTTCTTTTACTAAATATAATGGTCTAATTAATTCTAATCCTTCAAAATTATCACTATGTAATTTTGGCATCATAGTTTTTATCTCTGCTCCATATAGCATAGATAATAATGTTGTTTCAATAACATCATCAAAGTGATGACCTAAAGCTATTTTATTACAGCCTAGTTCTTTGGCTTTATTATATAAAAAGCCTCTTCGCATCTTAGCACACATATAACATGGACTATCAGGAGAAAGTTTATTTGCCACTTCGAAGATATCAGAATTAAATATTTCTATTGGAATATTTAATTCTTTAGCGGTCTCTTCAATCATCTTACGATTATAATCATTATAGCCTGGATCCATTACAATATATTTAGCACTAAAAGGTACTTTACCATGACGCTCTAGTTCCTGGATGCATTTAGCTAGCAAAAAGGAATCCTTACCGCCACTTATACAAACCATTACTTTATCACCATTTTTAATTAATTCATAATCAATAACAGCTTTAACAAATTTACTCCATATTTCTTTACGATATGTTTTGATAATACTTCTTTCTATTTCTTTATATCTTTCCATATATTTTCACTTCTTTTCATTAAGATTATATCATAAATTATTTAATATATAAAGAAAAAGATAGACTTCTCTATCCTATTTCACTTTATCGTAATGTGATCACATTCTTACTATAAATATTTCTTTTGTTTCTTCATAAACTTTATATACTAGTCTATGCTGCAGGCTTATTCTTCTTGAAAACAATCCATCAAGATTTCCTCTTAATTTTTCATATATTGGCGGTGTTTGATATGGATTTTCACTTATTATGTCAATAAGACTTTTTGCTTTTTCTTCTAGTCCAGCTTGCTTCAATAATTTTTTGTCTTTATCTGCTAGCTTTGAAAAAATTATTTTGTATTCTACCATTCTTCTCCTTTTTTATAAACGCTGCATTTTGTCTTGTCTTCTTTCAAGGCCTCATTTACCGAATCCACATATCCAGGAATAGAATTTAAATAAATTGTTTCTTCTATATCACGCCAATCGGAACCTGATATTAAGACCGCATCATCACCTTTGCTATTAACAATATTTATTGGATTAAATCCCTTGTTTACATCGGATATTAATTGAAATAAATTTTGTCTTGCACTAGTAATATTAATTATTTCCACATTCTCACCTCACATAATTGCATTATAACGTACTTTTGAACGTACGTCAATACTTTTCGATAATATTATATGCATTTTATTATATTTTTATTCATCTTTAATTAATTTTTTCTTATATAATACTTTTGAACTTATATATGATGTTATTGGTATTATTAATATTGATGCAATAAATGATAATAATAATTCAATTATTGTTTGAGCAAATACTTTGTGGTTTATTATATATGATAAGGTATCATTTTTATGCCACATAAAGAAACCTATAAAACTACTTATTATGGCAAAAAATAGTGTATTAATTGTCGTACTTAGAATATCTCCTCCGATATTCATACCTGATTTATATAGTTCCTTTTCTTTTATCTTGGGATTATTTTCTAATACTTCATTCATTGAAGTACTAACGGATATTGAGGTATCAATAATAGTTCCTATTACACATATTAAATACATACCTATTATTACTTTAGTCATATCATAATTAATTAAATAAGAAAAGCCTCCTATTGTTTCAACAGAATCAGAAGAAAATCCTTGGATATTGGATAATTTTCCGATAGTGTATGTTATTATAAATACTAGTACTAATACTAACATTATTGATATAAATGATGATAATGTTTTTAGATTATATCCATTTAACATAAATAATGATATACATGAAGCTAGTATACATACTATTAAGGCTAGTATAATAGCATTGAATCCTAGATTCATTAATATTATATAAGTTATTATTAAGATAATACTTAAATAGAAAGTAACAAATGTTTTTACTCCCCTAGATTTTCCAACGATTAAGAGTAAGAAAAATAATATAATTGATAATAGTGTTATCATTTTCTTACCTCCTTTAAAATAAAGATAGAAGTATATAATGATATTGGTATTGTAAGGACGATACTTATACAAGAAGTTAAGACAGTTATTAATTCTAGACTTCCATAAAAATTTAGAGCATTAGATAGTATCATACCATTTCTTAATGCTAAGAATACTAATGGTATAATACTTGAATAACAAGTATATAACATAACATGATTCATGGTACCAATGATATCTTTAGAAATTTCTTTTCCTGACTTAATAAGATAAGATACTTCTATCTTAGGTTTTTTTTCTATTAACTCATTTAATGCCGAAGATATTGTAATTGATATATCCATGATAGCTCCTAGTCCACATAAAAGAATACTTACATAAAAGAAATTCTCATAATCATATATAACCTCAATATATTCCATTGTCCATATTGTTATATCTTTTCCAAATATTTTTATTATTATAAATGATAAAGTAAAAGAAACAAATAATGATATTATAGATGAAACAATCGCCGATAATGTTTTTTTGCTTTTACCATTTGTTATATATAAAGATAATATTATAAATAATACTGATATTATTATATATAAAAGTAATATATTAATAGTTTTATAATTGTTTCTAAATATTATTATTGAAATAATAGATATTATTATGTTGATAGATAAACTAAGTAAGGATTTTATTCCTTTTTTATTTGCCACGAGTAAGATTAAATCAATAAAGATAACTAATAGTATTACTAAATATTTATCTCTTTTTATACCAATAATGGAATTTACCTTAGTACCATCATTAGATAGTTCTACAAATATTTCTGTATTCTTATGAATTTGTTCATCATATACACCAGACTTAGAAGTTGTATTAGTAACTTTTACAGTACTACCTTTATATTTACCATTTTGAATTATACCTTTTATTTCTTGATTATAATACACATCTTTATCATTATTATGTTTTTCTTCTTTTATATTAATTATTTTAACGATTGGAGTACTATATAAAAAATAATCATTATAGACAAAAATAATACTTATAATAGATAAAATAAATAATATTATTAATTTAGTTTTTAATTTCACTTTATCACCAACTTTATATCATTATAGCATAATAATAGAAAAAAGAGTAGATATTCTACTCTATTTCCATATAGCCTCAAAATACATTCCATAGTCTATTACAATGGAATCTCCTGGCATATAGAATTTATTATCGGCAGTATTATACCAACCAACAAATTCTTTACCTTCTTTTTCTATAGGTTCAGGAAGTGTATAATATGTTCTTTCTTCATACCAATTACTTGATAGATTATTTTCAAATTCATCACTAGTAGTTATCTTCCAAATATTCTTTCCATTCTCACTAGTAGGAACAGGATGAATATTTCCTCCTAGTATTCTTGAAAACTGACTAATATCTAATATTCCTTGATAATATAATATTTTTCCCTCAGCCATTCTAAATCCTTTAAAGATATGATTAGGAAATAGCCAATCCCAATCTTCATAAACAAACAAATCATTTTTGGCTAAGAATTCATCTCTTTCTTTCGTCCACATAATATTTTCATCAAAAGGAAACATATTAGATACTATTAATATAGCATCAGTTGTAAGTAAATCATTTGCTATTACATTATGATATCTTGTCGAAGATACATGGTAATACTTAACTTCTTCATTCTTTGTTTCAATATTAGTAACTTCCACTACTTCTCTTTCATTATTGTCATTAATTGATACTACCTTAGTACCAATATGGAAATTATCTCGATCTAGTACTGAAACATATTTATTGGCATCGACACTATATATACCATGACTTCCAACTGTATCAATATATTCTCCATTAGAGAAATAAGTTCTTTGATATCCAGGAGCATATCCTTCTCTTTCAATCCATATTGGATATTCATAGACAATTCTTCCTAAATCATAACTATATGCTAATATTAAATCATCATATCTTACATCTTCAATATTTTTCGTAGTACCATTAGCCAGTCTTATTTTAGTTCCTTCAACTAAACACCAATCACTATTTGCTTGAGCTGAACCTGATACGGAGATATCTCCAGTTACCGGTGTATTAATTACTAAATGATCCGTTTGGTTAGCGGAACTATATGTATAATCAACATTGTCTACACCAGTCATTGTAACATTTATTGAACTTGGTAGTGTATAACCACTACTAGCTGAAATAGTAGCAGTATATGTATTATTTAAGTAGGCAACTTTACCAGAAGTTATACTTGCATTATTTAAACTATTATCACTAACAGTAAATCTCCATTTTAAACTAGCACTATTAGATGATACACAGTATTCATTATTATCCGATGAGCAGTATGCACTACCTATATTACGTGCTTCATCTTCACCATATACTTTTACATAATAACTATGATTATTAGTTACCATATTAGTTAAATTATTATTTAAAAATGTCGAATCCATATTAATCGTATAATTAGTAATACTAGATCCTGTCTCATAAGAACCAACTAAATCTCCCGTATCACCATCATATAATTTAATATAATAATTTAAGATATTACTACCACCAGTATCTAATCTATCAAAGCTAATATGAACTGGTAAAACACTATTTGCTATATCGTATGTACCTGGAGTCATAGTTACATTACCAATATGTGGTATTTCTTCATCATCTTCTTCAGTTATGTCTACGGTTATATTTAAATTTCCTGCACTAGATGGTTCTATTCCAGATGAAGATAAAACAATTGATGTAGTAGCACTATTTGTTAGGAACACCGCTCCTTCATTTTGTTTTATACATACATTATATGTCTTATCATTAGCAGTAGGATCAGTATCACTTGGAGCACCAATATTAAACGATGTTAAACTATTGCCCAAAGAATCCACTAATGAAAAGTTAGTATTACTAGAAGATAGTTCAAAATTTCGAGCATACTTATAAGTATTAATTACTTCGACATCAAAACAATCAATAGTATTATTACCTCTTAAATCAACAGAATTAGTAACAAGTGTACCTGTTAAATCACCTGTATTATCAACCGTACCAGTAGCTCCGCCTCCTCCACCAACATTAATATTGGCATTTCCTCTTGAACCAACATTTATGGTAAGTACTATAGCCATACACCTCGTTTCATAGGCATAAATTGTCTCTCCAACATTAATATTATGATTCTTATTAGATGTTGCCACTGTAAAAGAAACATTAGCACCACTATTGGATTCATTACCACTAGTTACATGAACCTCAGGATTCATAGCAATTCCCGTAAAGGTAAAATCAAGTGGACTAGAATTTTCAACATATATTAGATATGTTGCTTTATATGTTTTTTCTTCTTGTGAAACTCTAAAATTATAGTCAAGATCGACATTACCATCTTCATCAACAGTCATACTACCATAATTTTGAAGAGTATTACCACTAGCAGAAGTATCTAATTGAACTCCTGTTATTTTAACTTTACCAGTCTTATTTAAACTAACAACACCTTGAATACCTAAATCCTTAAAAAAAACAGCATATCCTATCGTAAGTGTTGTTACAAACATAGTAATTGCTATGCTAAGTAATAAATCTTTATGTTTAAATATATTCTTCATATTCATTACTCCCTTACAACACGATAGCGCCATGCCATTTTATCATTTATTAGAATAAAATCTGAATAATCATTTCCTTTAATAAAATTAATAGGTTGTCTAACTTCCGAATGAGCATCAATTAACTCACTAAATTTACTAACATCGACAACATTAAATTTATCTAGTTTTGGCATATTATTTAAATTAACAATAATACCATCATATTCTTTTAAGATTTTCTTTATTGTCTTTAAATAAATACTTTGTCTTTCTCCTAATCTTACAAATATTAATGATAACCATATAAACAATCCAATACCCAAAGCAAAACTAGATCCTCCACCAATTCTAAGAGCTAATACTGTGCTATCTTTAATAATTGTTTTTTTAGAAGTAATTGCCCCAATATTATTAGTATCAGATGTAATACTAATTGGTACTTCAATTGTTGCTTTAGTAAGAGGAATTGATAAGATTGAATAAGACTCCTTCTTCTTATCATCTTTCCCATCTACTTTATTTTCTACATATAAAACAACTTTTAAAGTACCATCTAATGATAAATTATATTCTTTCTTAAATTCTAGTAAGATATCATTATATTTTTGGTAATCTACTTTAATATTTTCGTTAAAATTAATTACTCTAGTGTTTTCATAATCTACTGTTTTTACTTCTGTTAAATTATATTCTTTTTCCCAGAAATTCTTAGTATTATCATCAACTTTAGTAGCACTAGCTACTGCTTTTATATAGTAACTATAACTACCTGAAGCAGGTTTATCAAGTATTAAACTATTATTAAAATCTATATCTAAGTAATCAATTAAACTAGTAATATAAATATTATCTTTTCCTAAATAAGGTTCTTCAAAGAAATTATTTTCTTTTAAATATACTTTATAATCAATAGTATTATTTTCTTTATAGTATATACTAGTATCTTCGGTATTAAATAGGCTCTTTTTAAATAGACGAATGCCTACGACTACTGTTATAATGCTAAGTACAAATAATATAAAACATTTTAAAGGTAGTTTAACCCTATTAGTTTTATTCTTCTTAGGCATTCTAGCACCTCCTAGCTATTAAACCATACTGTTGGATAACCAATATATTTAACAATGTATTTAACTGTCCCTAATACATCCTTCTCAGTTATCTTTATTTTATCTTCAGTATTGTTATTGTCCCCCTTAGTTCTAAATGTATAATGCCCATTATCGTTTACTTTACTTACCACTCTATGGGTTATTATAGAATTACCACTTTTAAAAACCAATATATCCCCTTCATTAATCTTTTCCACTCTTTCTTTATAGTAGATAATAGCATCTCCTCTATAATAAACAGGATTCATTGAATCAGACATTATCGCTATCATATGATACTTAAAGATGCCTGATACCAATGCTGTTATTATCAAAGTAAATATCAGTATAAAGGAAAATACAAAGTTTCTAAGATATTTTTTAGCATACATATTATATTTTTCTTTATATGTAATATTCTTACTTACTTGCTTATAAACAAGATAAGGAAATACTACTCCAGTTACCGCTGTTATATAATTACCTAAATTAGGTAGTATTGGTATAACATAACCCCACAGATTTAATGCAAGACTAATTAGAATCGTGGGAAGAGGGCTAACATTATAAGTAATATAACTATATAAAACCTCTCTAGCAATAATTGGAAGGATAATAACACTTGTAACTAAAAATATCATTTCATGATTATTTAAAGTCATATTATTAATTGTCATTATCATATTTAAACTTATAATTAATACAGTAAATATAACAACTTGTATTTTATTTGGATTTTTTCTAAATATTAAGTATCTACATAATTCTACTAAATCAACATATAAGATTATTGGAACAATATTTCTAAGCATTCCAAATAATGAATGTGAATGTATTGATTTAGCAAATCCAGTAAATAATCCAAGTATATAAAGTACTAAAGTATATAATAGCAACATAATTACTACAGTTTTAGTAGTACTCTTTTTTAGATAATTCTTATCCTTTGGAAATCCTCCCATTATTATTAAACTAATAAAAAGAATTAACCAAAATCCTAAATTTATATACTCGTAATATTCAAAATTATTATCCATAATTAAAAATTTAAATATGATAATAAAGATTAGTAATACTATTTCAATTATATATATCCTTTTTATATTCTTTTTCATACTATCACCTTGTTAATGGGTGAGAGTTCTGTCAAAAGACAGAACACTCCCATTAAAACATCTAAGAATAATCATTCTTAATTAAAATCCAGCATCAACATAACTTAAAGTAGCTGATAAATTTAGTGGCCCCAAATCATTTTTTAATAAGTCAGATTCACCAGCAGGAACTTTATACATAATCTTTACAGTAACATTAACAGTTCCATTCTTTTTAGCAAGGACAGGTCCATCACTAATTGAAGTGTTAGTGGAATTGTAAACAGTTGAACCATAAGTAAGCGTATAATCTACATATTTAGCATTTTCTTCAGATACTCCAGCTAATGTAACACCAGTTAATCTAGCATCGATAGTACCATCATTTACGACAGTTGTCGTAAATTCATAATAGTCACCAGGTTTAGCTAAAGTAACATTATAAGTACTTAATGTAGTGCCCGCTTCATCTACTGTTGGTGCAGCTGTAGGATCAACACTACCGTCAGCTTTTTTATAAGCACCTTCACCTGTTTTAACAAAGTGTACACTCCATTTAGCAGCAGTTAATGTAGCATTACCATTGATATTTAAATTTTGGTTGAATGCGGCGAAACCTACTGCCATAACTAAGATAGCTACTGCTAGCACTCCTATGATTGCTGTCTGAACATGTTTTTGTTTTTCCATTTTTTCATCTCCTCCTATCATATATAATGATATCACAAATAGATAAAAGGTGTCAATTAGTATTAATCTTTTTTTTTACAATTTTTGTACTATATTGTAAATATCTTCTATATAAATTATTTCTTTATTTTCTAGTATTATTTTCTTATATATAAAATCTATCTTTTTTATCTTACCTATTATGTCTAAATATTCCCCCCCGTTTTTATATTTATCATGTTTAAAATATGTTATTAAGTAAGAATTGTCTTTATCAATTTTATTTAATGTATAATTTATTTCTTCTATTTTGTCTCTACTTAATACTTTTTTAGTATCTACTAGTCTTCCTTCTTCTAAAATAGATTCATTATATCCAGTAAGCGCAGCAAATGGCATAAATTCTTTGGCTCTACTTTCGATTGGCATCTTGGGGTGATTAGATATTGGTCTAGATAAATTAATTATATCTTCATATTTATTCATGATGACCCCCTATTTGAGAATTCCTTTCGATAGCAGTAGCTCCTTCTTCCAAATCCATTGCTTTAATAATAGCATTCTTTCCAAATTTCTTCTTTATTTCTAGAATAGTTCTTTGGACTTTTCTATCTTCTATTTCTTTAGTATTATCTTGTTTATTAGTTATATTATTATTAAATAAATCTAACTGATTATAATTTATTTTTTTCTTTGATTGTTCTTCAGTTAAAACATTTCCAAAAGTAATATTAATTCTTTTTACTGATAAGTTTTTATTTATAATATTATCGTATAGTTTAATAATATTATCTCTTATTATCTTAGACGATGAAGTACATCTATCTAGTAATATACTACCATGACTTTCTTTAGGTATATATCTTCCATAATAATCTTTTTTAATTATTCCATTATATCCATTAGTTAAGTTTTCACTATCATACATTATTGTTAATATTATACTATTTGTTACTAAGTTTTTATCTACTAAATCTAAAGATAATGAATCAGCCATTTCTTTAACAATAAGTTTAGTTTTAATATAATCATATGGACAAGATAATACTTGACCAGAAGATATACTATTTGTTTTCGGTTTGTAGTTTTTAATATCCTTAATTGTGCATGGTTCTACTCCCCAAGCATGGTCTATTAATATTTCAGCATCTATTCCAAATAATTTATATAATAATTCTTCATTTTTAATATCATTTAAAGTTCCTAAAGAACATCTAGCAATATCTCCCATGGTATATATATGATTATCTTCAAGTTTCTTAGCATATCCCTTTCCTACTCTCCAAAAATCCGTAAGAGGAGTATGACTCCATAATTTTTCCTTATATAATTGTTCATTTAAGTAAGCTATTCTTACTCCATCAGAATCTTCTTTAATATGTTTAGCCATGATATCCATAGCTACTTTAGCTAGATATAAATTAGTACCAATACCCCCAGTAGCGGTTATTCCAGTTTCTTTTAAAATATTTTTAATTATCTTATTAGTAAGTTCATAAGGAGTCATTTTATACATCTTTAAATAATTCGTAGCATCAATAAATACTTCATCTATCGAATAGACATGAATATCTTCTTTAGATATATATTTTAAATATATATTATATATTCTAGTACTATAGTCTATATATAATTTCATTCTAGGCCCCGCAATAATAAAATCTAATTCTAGATACGGATTATTTATTATTTCATTATTATTCGTACTTTTACCAGTAAAATATTTATAATTTATTTTTTTTCTTCTCTTTATATTTATTTCTTTTATTTTTTGTTCAACTTCAAATAATCTTGCTCTACCTGGAATACCATAGCTTTTTAAAGAAGGAGAAACCGCTAAACAGATGGTTTTAGAAGTACGAGAAGAGTCCGCTACTACTAGATTAGTAGTAAGAGGATCTAAATTTCTTTCTTTACATTCTACTGATGCATAAAATGATTTTAAATCTATTGCTATATATACTTTATCCATATCCATCACCATAATTATTATATAAAATATGTTTATCTTAGTCAATAATTTTATTATACATTTGTTTGCTAATATTTAGTAAATAAAAAGATAAATGATTTTATATCTTTTTAACCATTTATCTCAATATCAATACCATCTATACAGAATACGGCGTATAAAGGAACTGATTTAATATTATTATTAAATCCAAAATTCTTTTGTGATACCCTTATCGCATAACTTGGTTTATACTCCTCTCTATATATATCTAGACTTTTTGATTTTGTTCCTGTATCAAATTTTACTTCTACTGGAATCGGATTTAGTTCCTGTTGTATTACAAAGTCTACTTCTGCATTTCCTTTGTTTTTACCTTTTCTACTCCAATAATATAGTGAAATACCATTTTTTACTAATTCAGAAGCTACATAATTTTCTGCTATTACACCTTTATAAGAATAATCATCGTTTGAAAAAATCATTTTATATGGTGTTTCAGATAGAGACATTAAAAGTCCAGTATCATTTAGATATAATTTATAAGATTCCTTTTGAACATTAGTTTTTAGAGGAATTTTTGGTACTTCTAATGTTTTACACATCAGTATTAAACTACTACTTATTAGCCAATCAATTGGACTTATATAATCTTTTTTTCTGTTATCAAATTTATCTAACTTATTAAAAGTAAATTTTTGATTTTCCTTACTGAGTTGCACAGGTATATCATCATAAATTCTTTTAATTCTGACATAATCATTGGGATTTTCATTATATTTGGACATGTCCTCAAAATATTGTTCTGTTATTGTTTTAGGTATTTCTTTATCAATTAATAATAAGTCTTCTTTATTATCAATATAATCTTGAATTACATCAGGCATTCCACCTAAACATATATATCTTTTTACTAAATCTAATAATACAATGTGAATACTCTCAGATATAGGTTCATTTGATATATAATGCTTTCTTATTACTTCTATAAAGCGTTCATTACCTGTAGCCCAAAGGAATTCTTCAAAGTCCATCGGATATAGTGTTTTTTCAATTACCTTTCTAACTGGAAAAGACGATTTCATTCTATTTAATGCAACACCCAAAAGTGAACCAGCACAAATTATATTATATTCATTTTTACTTTCATAAAAATATTTCAATGCTTCGATAAACTTTTCAGATCTTTGTACCTCATCAATAAATAATATTGTATCTGGATCATTTAGTTTACATCCGCAAAGTAATTCTAAATCAGCAACTTTTAGTTCAAATGATTTATTCTCATTAAAAATATCAATAATTGAACTATCGTGTATCAAATCAAATTTTAATATATTTTTGTAATTGTCTCTACAAAACTTGTCTATGATATAAGTTTTACCTACTTGTCTAGCACCTTTAACCAACAATGGTTTATGATTTTTAACATTTTTCCATTTTAATAACTCATCATAAAACTTTCTCTTCATATTTGCACCACCTCTATTACAAATATATCACATTTTTTGTATAGTTTCAATATGTTTTTGCGAAATTTCGAGGGAATAATATGCTAATTTTTGTTAAAATTCGAGGGAATAATATGCTAATTTTTGTTAAAATTCGAGGGAATAGCTGTTTTATTTAGATATATTTACTATAATACTATTATTATCTAAGTCTTCTAAATTATTGATATGACCTATCTTAGTATAACTATAAGAAGTAGTAAAAGTTTTATAAAAGATAACCAAACAGTTATTTCCATATAACATTACATCACCTTTATTTATTATTTCTGGTACCCTACTATTAGTAATAAACTTATTATCTAAATAGATATATTTTTCATTACCATTTAATTCTTCCATAGTAATATTAAGTGGTAATATATTAAATAGCTCTCTAGTAGTTTGATTATCTTCTAACTCTAAGGTATATTCTTTATTATTAATTGTTATATTTACTTTATCCATAAAATCATCACTTTCTATTATATTATTTTCTTCTTTATTACTAGTACAACCTATTAGTAAAAGAAGTGAAAATATTATTATTAATATCTTCTTCATAATTATTTTATATTATTTATATATTTTATTGCTTCAGTAGCAGCTACTGCTCCATCACTAGTAGCAGTAACTAATTGTCTTAAATCTTTAGTTCGAGCATCTCCTGCAGCAAAGATTCCCTTTTTATTCGTATGACAATTTTCTTTAGTAATAATATATCCTTTTTCGTCTAATTTAATTATTTTAGCAAAGTTTTGATTTTCTGGTATTTGACCTACTGCGATAAAGATAGCTGATACTTCTAATTCTTTTTTATTACCAGTATTATCTGTAACAATAATACTTTCTAATTTATCACTGGCATTTAACTTAGTTACATTACTATTATAGATAAATGTAATATTATTTTTTTCTTTTAATTTATTTAAAGTAGATTCTTCTCCTTTAAAAGTATCTCTTCGATGAATTAGATATACTTTTTTACAAATATCTGTTAGATATAAAGCATCATCTAAGGCGGTATTTCCTCCTCCTACTACTGCTACTATCTTATCTTTATAAAAGGCTCCATCACAAGTAGCACAATAAGATACTCCTTTACCTATAAGACTATCTTCATTAGATAATTCTAATTTTCTATTTTCACTTCCAGTAGCAAGTATTAAGGCTTTACATTTATATTTATTATTAGTAGTAATTACTTCTTTATAATTAGTTTTATTTTTTACTTCTACGACTTTTTCAAATCTTATTTCTGCTCCTAATTCTTTTGCTTGTTCATACATTTTAGTAGCTAAATCAAAACCAGATATATGATTATCCCCTGGATAGTTTTCAATATCTAGGGTATTTATTATTTGTCCACCATAAGACTTTGCTTCAAGAACTAAGACTTTTTTATTTGCCCGCCTAGCGTATATCGCCGATGTTAGTCCTGCTGGCCCTGCTCCTACTATGATTATATCGTACATTATTTTTCCTCCAATAACCTTAGTATTTCTTCTTCCATATCTTTAGGATTAAATGTAGGATCATATCTTTTTATGACGTTTCCTTTTCTATCAACTAAAAACTTCGTAAAGTTCCAAACAATATCTCCTTCTTTTTGACAAGTATTACTTATCTTTTTAATAGTTTTTATAGCAACTTTATTTTTAAGTCCATGTACTTCTTCATTAGGTATTTCTTCTTTTAAATATGTATATAAAGGTAGTTCATTATCTCCATTTACTTCTATTTTAGAAAATTGTTCAAACTTAGTATCATACTTCATCGTACAAAACTCATGAATTTCATCATCTGTTCCAGGAGCCTGATGTCCAAATTGATCACAAGGAAAATCTAATATTTCTAATCCCTTATTATGATACTTTTCATATAACATTTCTAGTCCTTCATACTGAGGAGTAAAGCCACACCCAGTAGCAGTATTCACTATTAATAAGACTTTGTTTTTATACTTGCTTAATTTAACATTGCTTCCATCTCTATTCTTTACTTCATAATCATATATACTCATAATATCTTCCTTTCTATAATTTAATTTTATAATAATAACTATTATATGTCAATTTATTTTTTCACCCATTAATAAAGGATATACCTAATACTAGTCCTCAAAGTAACACTGTTACTTTGATACGCCAAAGGCGGAAGAAATAGAAAAAAATTCTCCATATAGAGAATTCTTCTATTTAATAAGAGTACTACCTAGATATACGCCAAGTATAGCACATATTAACATAATAAGTATCATATATATAATTTTTGATCTTTCATTAGTATCTTCACTCATTATTACCACCTCGATTTTAACTTAATAACGACAGGAGCATCAATAATATTACCCTCTCCAATACTCTGTTCATATACATAGCCATTACCTTCTATCGAATACTCTATATCCATTAATTTAAGAATATTATTAACTTCCTTATAAGATAATCCAATTAAATTAGGCATAATATTACTAGATTCATTACTTTTAAGTACTACTAAATCATCTTCATAAATAGTAGTTCCCCTACTAGGATATTGTTCTATTATCTTATCACCATTGCCAAGTACTAATACTCTAATATTATTACTTTCTAAATTATTCTTAATATCATTAATATTCTTATTATAGAAAGATTCTATTACTACTTCTTCTTTATCTTTAATCCTCTCCGTAATATTCAAATACTTTGTAATATTTTGTTCTACTTCTTTAATCATTGGAGCAATATAATTAGTTGTATCTTTAGGTCTTCTGATAGCAGCATATACTATTATTTCCGGATTTTCTCCTGGAAACATACCAGAAAACGAATAAATATAATCAGAGTCCCCTGTCATATATTTACCTTTTTTATAATCATATATTTGCGCAGTACCAGTTTTACCAATAAGATCATATCCATCCATATAATAAGCATAACCCGTCGAATTAGTATTATCTCCATTAATTACACTTCTCATTAATTCTTTCATTTTATTAATTGTATCAAGACTAGCAACATTACCTAGTTCTTCTTTTTCTCCGGTATAAATATTCTCTTTAGTATCAGCATCTACTATTTTTTCAATAACATAAGGTTTTAACATTTCTCCATTATTAGCAATAGCCGTAAGAGCTTCAATATGTTGAATAGGAGTCGTATTAATACCCTGACCATATCCCGCTGTTGCAGCCTCTACTTGATATTTAAAATCAATATTACCATCTTCTTCTCTAGCCAGAGTAAAACCAGTACTCTTACCAAAACCATACTTTTCGTAGCAGGCCCTTAGTTCATTCTTATTAATCGTTGTTTCTACGAGGTTAGCTACTGCTATATTAGATGATAATGCAAATCCCTTATCATAACTAATTCTCCCCCATCCCTTTTTATTCCAGTCATTAATAGTAACCGTACTATCATCTATCTCTGAAGTATACGTCTTACTACCAGATTCATACGTATCATCACCATTATATTTACCAGAATCAATAGCACACATATAACTAAATATCTTCATCGTCGAACCTGGTTCATAAGAATACCCTACTAAAGGATCAATATATGAAGTCATATTTCTAAGATTTGGATCAAAAGATGGTGTACTAGAATAACCTAATAACTTACCAGTTTTAGCATCCGCCACTACTAAAAGTACCCATTCAGCTTCCGATTCTTCTTGTGCTTTCTTAACCGCATTCTCCGTAAACATCTCAATATTCGAATCAATAGTTAAATAAACGTCACTACCATTTTTTGCTGGTTCAACATATTCTCTACCATTAGCTATCTTATATCCATACTTATCTTTTTCATAAGTAACAAAACCAAGTTTACCAGATAATTCATCATTATAATACTCTTCTATTCCAAGTTCTCCAGTTATACGATTAATACCATCAATATCTTTATTTACCGTATAACCAAGTATATAAGAACCAAAGTCTCCATTAGGATAATATCTTTTAATATCTTTAATAAAATCAATTCCTTGTAAATGAAGATTATCAATTTCTTCTTTTGTAATCTCTGTTATACCTTTACCAATACTACCAAATTCTACTTGATATTTATTATTTTCTTTACCATTTTGTAATATATCTTTAATACTACCCGCTTCTACTTTTAATACTTCTGCTAATTTAGCACTAGTATCATCGATATCTTCAACATAGTTTTTATTACCTTTAGCATCGACTCTTTTTTCTGATAAGTAAGCAAGAAGAGTATAACTAGATACATCAGTAGCTAGCACTTCCCCATTACTATCATAAATAGTTCCCCTATTAGGGACAATAACTTCTTCTTCAGTATTTCGATTCTTAATAAACAAACTAATTGTCGAATCTCCCACTTTATAGTCCGCTAAGCATATATAACATAATCTTCCAATTAGTACAATAAATAAAAAAAAGGTAACAAAAATAACAATATTACTTACTCGAAATCTATCGTTACTTTTATTAACCTTTTTCATAACAATCACCTTATTCTACTGTCAATATATTTTCATTATTATATGATAAACCTAAATTTCTACTTACAATTTGTATATTCTCTAAAGAAGCCATTTCATTTATTTTCATAACTAAACTTTCATTAGTATTTTCTTGTACTTCAACCTTTTCATTCATCTTTTGAAGTTCAATATTCATCTTAGATACTGTTGCACTAGTAAAGACAATGCCTACAAGTAGCAGTATCATCATAAAAATACTACTCTTACATATAAATCTTTCTAATTTCGTAAGCCCCTTCTTTTTCTTTTTTTTCATATTATCATTCCTTTATTCTCTCAATAACTCTAAGTCTTGAAGACCTAGCCCTATTATTCTCTTCTAGTTCTTCTTTACTAGGAGTAATATTAGCAATAAGTTTATATTTAGGTTCCAATTCTTCTGGTATAAATGGTAATCTAGATAGACTACTATCTACCTTTGAGTACTTATTAAATATATCTTTTACGATTCTATCTTCTAACGAATGGAAAGTAATAACCGATATTCTTCCTCCTACTTTAAGCATTGATATAGCATCTTCTAATGCTATCTTAAGAACCTCAAGTTCATTATTAACTTCAATTCTAATAGCTTGAAAAGTCTTTCTTGCTGGATGACTCTCCTTCATAGCCTTAAATGGCATACTCATTTTTATTACTTCTACTAACTCTAAAGTAGTTTTAATAGGTTTAATACTTCTTTCTTTAATAATATTCTTTGCAATACTAGAAGCATATTTTTCTTCGCCATAGTCTCTTAATACTCTAACTAATTCTTCATAAGAATACTCATTAACAACATTATAAGCTGAAAAATCTTTACTCCTATCCATTCTCATATCAAGAGGAGCATCATTATGATAACTAAAACCTCTTTCTGCTATATCTAGTTGTGGTGATGATACACCTAAATCAAAGACAATACCATCTATTTCACTAATATTTCTTTTATTAAGTTCTTCTTTTAGATTAGCAAAATTAGACTTAATTATTTCATAATTATCACTAATTTCACTTAGTTTCTTTTCACTATACTCAATTGCCATATCATCTTGATCAAAGGCGAAAAGAAAGCCCCTTTTTATTCTTTTCAAAATTAAACCACTATGTCCCCCAAAGCCAAGTGTAGCATCAACATATATACCATCTATTTTAATATCAAGATTATCAATTGCTTCGTTTAAAAGTACTGTCTTATGCATCAATATCAAATCCTTCAAACAAGTTTTCCGCTACCCCTTCAATAGCAGAAGTATTTTCTTCGATTAGTGCGTCAAACTTATCACTTGCCCACACCTCTAGGCGATCATTAACCCCAATAATCGTACATTCTTTTTGAATACTCGCATAGTTAATAAGATTTGATGGTATATTAATTCTACCTTGCTTATCAAATTCACATACAGTAGCGCTAGATAAAAAGAATCTATTAAAAGTTCGTGCATCTTTTTTAGTAAATGGAAGTGTTTGTAATTTAGAGACAATCTTTTCCCACTGCGATTTAGAATAGATAAATAAACATCCATCTAATCCACGAGTAACAATAAACTCACTACCAATTTCATCTCTAAATTTAGAAGGTATAATTAATCTTCCCTTTTCATCAATATTATGATGATATTCTCCAATTAACATACTATCCCCCACTTTCTCCCACTTAGTGCCACTCTATGATTATATTCTACTATAAAAGATTTACTTTGTAAATATCTTTTCATTAATTTGACAAAATAAATGTCAATAAAAAAAGAAGATTAATTATTCTTCTTTCTATATACCAATTTTAAAGTATGACCATCTTTCTCATACTGTTCAGATACCTCTTTTCGTATCTCGGCACGTATATCTCTATATCCCATACTACGTAATGTTTGTCCAGATTTTCTTGAACAACCAACTACATCTGGTAACTCATCAAAATTGCAAAAATAACCTTCCCCTATAAAATGATGGTCATAATTATCGTAATCATCCAAATATTTCATATATATCTTCCTCTCTCTTCTATATATATTTTATTATATAAATATTCTTTTGTAAATAACATTATTCATTATACTTATTCTTCTTTTCTTTTAATTTTAGTTTTATTCTTATTAATAATATTATCAAATAATCCAGTAATAAAATGATATTTACCATAATTAAGATTATTCTTAATAGTCTCTATTACTCTTTCATCTTTAGTAAGTTCATAATAGGCTTCTATTAAGATCGATTTAATAGTATTTTCAAAGTCTTTATTGTCGTTTTTAGAAACTTCCATATCAGTATATTCAAGCACCTCATTTATAAAATAGAATACTATATCTTCAGCAAAAGAATAATCTTCATCTAGAGTATCTTCTTTTATATTGCCACCCATAAATAAATAATCTGAAATACTTTCTTTACGATATAGTAAATCCATTACATACATAAGGCCATATTTTGCAACAGTAAGGCTATCATATATACTATCATATTCTTTTTTATTAACTTTTCTATCAATAATATCAATGACTCTTTTGTAATATCTTTGCTTTGATATTTCTTCTGTTTTATCTTTTTTTTCAATATTTGAAGATAAATATTTAGCAAAAGCAAGTTCTCTGTTAGTATCAACAATGAATAAAGCTCTAAGAAAAGGGTTGCTTTGTAAATCATTATTTATTTTCCTACTCTTTATTTTAAGTTTTAATAATTTAAGAGCATCACAGCTAAGTGAATCTGCCTTATTCATAAAAAGATGACATAGGTCTTTATACTCGCGAATAGAGCAGTTTTCTTTTAAATAATAAGTAAGAAGATTTCTTTTAAAAATATTTATCTTTAAATTAGATAATATTTTTTCACTAGATATATTCTCTTTTGAGAGTTCTTGTTTGGCAAGTTCCTCATAATCATCCTCAATATTTTCTTCTAAACTCATTATATTATCATATAATTCTTCATTAACATTAATTCCAATTATTTTAAAAATTGCTGTTTTTCTATTTTTAACAAATTCATTTACCTGTTCTATTATATATTCAAAGTATTGAATTACTTCACTATTAATCAAGTCATCCAATTTATCCATTTCAATATTAGGATTTAAAATAATAAAATTCTCAAACTGAAAAATATCATTAGAATATTTATTAATCATTGCATTTAATTCATAACTAAACGTTTCATAATCTCTATCTTCACTTAGATCTTTTCCTTCTAATAGTACCTCTTCTTGTTCTTCAGGTAATTCCGCTAGAAACTCACTAATTACTTTTGATAATTGTTCTAACGATATTATAGTTTTCTTTTCTCTTTCTTTTAATAATTTCATTAATATTAATGTTATATATGATATAGGCATAATCCATCTCCTCTAATGATATATATAATATCATAATTAAAACTCAATATCAAGAAAAAAACATATATTTCTATATGTCTTTCTCATAATCACAACTAGTACATTTAATCTTATCTTTCTTTTTAGTAAGAATGCCATTGCAGTTAGGGCAAGATTCTTCTATTGGTTCATCCCAAGTAGCAAAGTCACATTTAGGATAATTACTACATCCATAAAAGATTTTACCCCTCTTTGTCTTTCTTTCAATTATTTTACCATCACATTTAGGACAAGGCATTATTTCTTTTACTTCTTTTTTCTCCGTAGGTTTAATATACTTACATTCTGGATAATTTGAGCAGGCAACAAACTTACCATATTTACTTTGTTTTACTACTAAAGGATTACCACAGTTAGGACAAGATTCTCCTGTCTCTTCTGGTGCTTTCTTTTCCATTTCACTAAAGGCTACTTTTACTTTAGGTTCAAAATCTTTATAGAATAGTTCAAGTAATTTATTCCATTCTAAATCACCATCTGCTATCTTGTCAAGATCATCTTCCATCTTCTTCGTATATTCAACATTAATAATATCTTTAAAGAACTCTTGTAATTTATCCGTCGTTTCTATTCCAATCTCTGTAGGTACAAATTTCTTCTCTACTAGTTTTACATAGGCTCTCTCTATTATCGTTTCAATCGTTTTAGCATATGTTGAAGGCCTTCCTATTCCTAATTCTTCCATTTCTTTAATTAGTTTACTTTCTGTATATCTACTAGGAGGTTTAGTTGTATGCATAGTATAATCAATATTATTAGATACAATTATATTACTTTTATAAGTAGAAAAATCAGGAAGAATTTTATCTTCAGAATCCTCATACATACTATATACTTTTAAGTATCCATCAAAGATAAGTATTTGACCAGTAGTCTTAAACTGATAATTATTATTATCTAGTATTACAGTTGTAGCTTCTACTTTAGCATCTTTCATTAATGATGCTAAAGCTCTATAATAAATAATTCGATATAATTTATATTCATCATTCGTTAAATACTCTTTAATTTTTTCCGGTTCTCTATTAATCGAAGTTGGTCTAATAGCTTCATGAGCATCTTGAACATTTTCTGTTTTATTACTTGTTTTAACATAACCGACATACTCACTACCATAGTTTTCTTTAATATAACCATATGTACTTTTAATAAACTCATCAGAAAGTCTTACTGAGTCCGTTCTCATATATGATATAAGACCTACTGTCTCTGTACCAATATTAATACCTTCATATAACTTTTGAGCTATGCTCATTGTTTTCTTCGAACTAAAGCCTAACTTACTAGAAGCTTCCTGCTGAAGAGTACTTGTTGTAAAAGGTGCTTTACTTTTCTTAGCTTTTTCTTTCTTATCAACACTTTCTATTTTAAAAGCATTAGATAGTTTACTAAGTATATCTTTAGCTTCATTTTCTTTTTTTATTTCTATTTTTTTATGATTATAAGTATCTAATTTAGCATCAAAGTCATTAAAATGAGCATCTATTTCATAATACTCTTCTGGTATAAAAGCCTCTATTTCTCTTTCTCTATCGACAATTAGTTTTAAAGCAACACTTTGTACTCTACCCGCAGACTTACCACCGGTTTTGGATTGCATAAGTTTACTAAGTCTAAAACCAATTATTCTATCAAGTATTCTTCTTGTTTCTTGCGACTTAACTAAATTATCATCAATCATTCTTGCCTTATCAAAAGAATTAAGTACTGCATTTTTTGTTATTTCATTAAATACTATTCTTTTATAATTATTATCATTAAGTCCTAATGTATCATATAAATGCCAACTAATAGCTTCTCCCTCCCTATCGGGGTCGGTAGCTAAATATACAAAACTAGCATTCTTAACATCATTTTTTAATTCTTTAACTAATTTATTCTTACCTTTAATAATTTTATAATCAGGTTTAAATCCATTATCAATATCTACTCCAAAGCCAAATTTTCCCGAAGTAGATAAATCTCTTATATGTCCAACCGAAGAAACTACTTTGTAGTCACTTCCTAAATATTTTTCAATTGTCTTACTTTTATGTGGTGACTCCACGATAACTAATTTTTTATTCATAGAATCCTTCCTTTCTCTCTGTAACATTATATACTATATTTATTCTAAAATGCAAGCATTTTTTTAGGAAATTAAAAATAGCCCTCATAAAGAGAGCTAAATATATATTAAACATAAGCATTAACTTATGACATTATATATTATGCAGGCAATCAATAAATGTTCCAAAAAAAGAAAGACTATCCAAGTCTTTCCTTAATTAATTTACTAACTAGAGACATATCTGCTCTTCCTTTTACTAAAGGAGTAACGCTTTTCATAATAACTCCCATATCTTTCTGACTAGTCGGCTTTACTTCGTCAAATACTTTATCTAGTATCTTATTTAATTCTTCATCAGATAAAGCTTCAGGCATATAAGAAGATAATATTTCTACTTCCTTCTTATTCTGTTCTACTAAGTCTTCTCTACCAGCTTTTTCAAACTGTTCAATAGCCTCTTTACGCATTTTTATTTGCTTAGACAAAACATTAATAACATCATCATCGGTAAGTTCTTCTCTAGGACTTTTCTTAGCAAGTTGCATAGCACCTTTAACCATTCTAATTACTCCTAGTTTAAAAGCATCTTTATTTTTCATTGCTTCTTTTAAATCATTATTAATTTTTTCTGATAATGTCATAAAATCACCTTCTTAGTAATTATTTTTTCTAGCATTTCTTCTAGAATTAATAGTATTTTTTTTCTTTTCTTCTTTAAGTCTTACTCCTGGTTTCTTATAACCTTCAGCTCTTTCTTTAGCTTTAGAGAGATTCCCGTTACGTGCTACTTGATTTTTAAATTTTCTTAAAGCAAATTCAACATCATTATTTCTAACACTAACAGTTACTTTAGTTCCTGCAGACATTCTATCCCTCCTTCCGCTTTTTCCAACATCGATTATAACATTATTTGACATATTTTACAATAAGTTTTTACCTATTTTATTTCATATTTTGTTAAAAAAGATGTTTTTCTTCCATTTTTTATTAAGAAAAAGAAGAAATCTTAACTTTCTTCTTTCATAGATTCTTCTATTTCTTTTATTTCTTCAATTGTTTTACATGAAACATTAGATATAACACTATAGTCAATATTTTGATTTAGCATATTCTTAATCATTTCAACCTTTGAAGATTCTATTCCTGCTTCTTTTCCAAGTTCTATTCCTACTTCTTTTCCAAGTTCTATTCCTGCTTCTTTTCCAAGTTCTATTCCTGCTTCTTTTCCAACTTCTACTCCATCATTAAAACTAGTTTCCATATCCCCCTCATATTTAAGTCTTGCATTCTCTTCAAATATCCAGTTTTGAACAATAGTATCATTATTATTAACATCTTCAAGTATTTTACTAAGTTTATTTTTTTCCTCCATCGTAATAGCATCTCCTAACATATCCATTATCCTAGATATTTTGTATTCATCAGATATAGCACCTAATCTAGCTAATAATGGCGTTTCATTTATTTCATTATTATTATATAATAAATGCTTACATTTTTCAACATCCACTTGATAAATCGTTACTAAATTACTAGCAACCATTGCTGTCTTAAGATTATAAAAAACATATTTATTTATACCATTATCATCTTCATCGATTATTATCTCATCTTTATTACTTTTCTTTGATTTATTTAAATTTAATAATATTATTCGATAATGTTTTAATTCTTTATAAGACTCTCCTTTCTTAACTACTTGGCCACAAATTCTAAATATTTGGAGTAAATTTCTTTCTAATACTGAGTTATCACTATTACTATTCATTTCAATATTAATATAGTTCTTAGAATTAATCTTTACTAAAATATCACATCTATTATTCTTACCATCATATTTTCCAGATAAACTTTCATACCCAGCCATGATCATTGCATCTTTAGCTTCTTCTTTAATATCAAAAGCTTTGATTAAAATCTTAGTAAAGATATCTGGTTCTGTTACAAAAAGATATTTAAAGATTACATCTCTTAATATTGGAATAGTATACCCCTTAGGAAGTTTATATTCATTAATAATATCATTAGTAATATCCTTAATATTATTAATTTTTCTAGTTCTTAATCCTTTGATACTATTTTTAATACTACTTTCTACTAATATTTCTTCAATTGTCTTTTCTTCTAGTTTTCCCATAATTATTGCTTCTCCTCCCAAGTAAATATATATAAGAGGGTTTCCCCTCTTATACTATAAACTACAATTTTTTCCTTCAATAACTCTTCTTATTGAACTACCAAGTGCATCTCCTAAATTATAGATTGTTTCGACAATTTTATAGATAGCTCCCAGCATAGCAGCAGTCATACTACCACCCTCAACTCTTTTCATTTCTTCTTTTTTTAATTCTCTCATACTTTTTTCCTTTCTTAATTACGGCATGATTCCGGATTAGAGTAGCCGTGAAATACTCCAATTAGGAAGGTTACAACCACTCCAATAATACTAGATACAGCTATTGCAGAAGCTCCTCCATCTATTTTTTTCATTTCTTCTTTTCTTAGTTCTTTCATTTTTTTACCTCCTAATTAAATAATCAATTACCCTTTTATCTTCTTTTAGAAATTGAAGATTTAAACTTAAATTATTAAACTTATACTTCAAAGGAAGATCTACTTTTATTAAAATAGCCTGATAGGTATTTGTATTGTCACTTATATACTCACTATCGATCATAACTACTTGAAACTTATATTTAACTTTATTAATTATAACTTCATTGTTACTTATTACATAATCTATATCATCTAGAGGCATATATACTCGTATATAATAGTCTGTATCTTTCTCTACTATTCCTTTTACCTTATAATAAGTTTTATAATGAAATAAAATCATAAATATAATTAAGGAAAGTGAAATAATTATTATTATCATTATATAAACATATATTAAAGGTTCTACTTTTTTAGCTAGTATGATTTCACTATCTATATAATACTTCATACAACACCTCTTTCATAATTTTTAAGTTTCCCATTATTTATTTCAATCAGTCTATTATATAAGTCCATATTATCTTTTCGATGAGATATAATAATAAATGTCTTATCCTTATACTCATTAAAAATATTCGTAAGAATCTTCCTTTCTAAATTAATATCTATTTCATTTAAACCTTCATCAATCATAACTATATTACTATTCTTAAGTAAACTTCTAGCAAGTATTATTCTTTGTCTTTGACCACCTGATAAATTAACACCATTCTCTTCAAGCATATAATCATATCCGAGTATATTGTTTTTTATTATTTCATCAGTATAAGTTAGTTTACATACTTTTAAAAAATCCTCATCAGATACACTTCTATCCATAATAATATTATCTCTGATACTGGAAGTAAATAGTATTTCATTTTGTGATATATAAGTAATACTACTTCTTATATCACTTAAACTATAATCATTAATATCGTAATTATTAATATATATTTTGTCCCTATCGACACTATAAAACTTATAAAGTAATTTCATAATCGTCGATTTACCACTACCAGAACTACCTAGTATTAGTACTCTATCTCTTTCATTAATATAAAAATTAATATTATTAAAGACATCGTTTTTATTATTGTATGAGTAACTAAGATTATTAAAAATAATTTTACCTTTTACTTTTAGTCTTTTTTTATCATATACCCTTTCTTCTTGTACTTCTAATAAATTATTAGCTCTAATAATAGAATTATTAACATAATGGTATTCACTTATTACATCAATAATTCCTTTAACAGGAGTAATAATATAGCTAGTTAATAATGTTATTGTCATATAATTACCTATTGATAATGTATTATTAATAATTAATCTAATAGTTAAGTAGCTAACAAATAGTAGACCAATATCCGATATCATTTCTTTCACGATTATTAAAATATTCTCAGTAGTCTGTTTCTTATAAGAAGAAGTAAGTAACTTAGCGTATTTTTTAGAAAAAGTAAGAATAATATTATCTTCAATATTAAGACCCTTTATACTTTCAAAAGCACTCACAGATTCTACAATATAACTATTAACATTAGATGTGTTTTTTTGAAGTTCTTTTGTATACTTTTTTATTGGGTAATTAAAAATAAGTATTACAATAATATACATAAAAGATATTATAAATAGTATGAAAAGAATCTTTCTACTTATAAAATACATAATACATATTCCTCCAATAAAGATAACAGTATCTAAAAATATACTTAAAATTATTTTTGATACAAAGTTCTTTATTGCATATAAATCACTTATTCTTGATAACACCTCACCAGTAGTTTTATTCTTATAGTAATAGAAAGGAAGTAGAATTACTTTCGTAAATGCATTTATTATAATACTAATATCTAATTTTTGATTTAAATAAATCAAAAGATAATTACGAATATAACTTGTAACTAATTTTATTATATACAAAACAGAGAACAAAATTGTTACTATCGTTATATTACTAATAGTAGTATCAATAACTTTATCAAATACTATTTGCGAATAGAAAGAACATATACAAGTTAAAAAGGTAAATGTTAGGGATAATATTAATAAAAATATAATCGTACTCTTATTTCTTAATATTACGCTTATTATTGCGTCATTTATTGGTTTATCTTCTCTATATATGGGAAGACTTTTGATTTTTTCAAATAACATAATATTACCAGTCCATATATTAGTAAAATCGAACAAATCAATTATTCTTTTACCAATTGATGGATCCATAATAAGTGCTTTGGTATCATATATTTTATATACTACTATAAAATGCATATAATTTTTATTATTTATTTGGGCAACAAAAGGAGTATTAATCTTATCTAATTTAATATCACCATCTACTTTATAGGACTTTGCCCTAAGTCCCACTTCATTAGACGCTTCACTTAAATTATAAAAGTTAGTTCCTTCTTTATCTGTCTTTGTTAAATTTATTAGTCTTTCTAACGATACATCACCTCCATAATATCTAATAATTGATAATAGACAGGCCGCTCCACAATCCTTATTACCTTCCTGTAAAACAATTAAATTTTTTCTCATTCTACCTCCTCATAGTAATATCAGTCAAAAGGTACCCATTTCTGTAAAAATTTGATAAATTTCTTTAAAAAAATGCAAAATTTGACACTTTTTTGTGTAAAGCAAACAATAAAAGCAAACAAAAAAATACTCTATCATAAGATAAAGTATTATAATAAATTACAAATAGTAGCAGATTACGATCCTAAATTAGTTTTATCAGAAGCTTCTCCAGTGATATCACATACTAAACTAAACTGATAAGTTTGATCGGTCATATCAGTAGGATTTCTTCCCATAGTACCATCTATCCATAAATATAAGGTAAACGCATAATCAGTATCATAAGCTAAATTTTCCATATTATTACTAAAAGTAATAGTATCTCCTGCATCTTTTCCTTCAAAGTTACCGCTGCCATATCTTACACCAGTAGTAGTATTTACAAGTTCATATTTAAATGATTGATGTTTCAACCCGGTTGTAACTGTTTCCTGAGTATTAATACTATCAATAGTTAATGTCCAAACAATATATGCATACTCAGATAATGTTTGTTTAGCATCAATATTTACGATCCTACCATTATTTCTATTTGATACTGGCCATAATAATTTTTGATTATCGGCAGTTTTATCACACTGACCTAATCCATTAACTGAAGATACTTCAATCGTAGCATCTTTATTTTCAGAAGTACTACTCCAGGCAAAATAAGCATATGTACCCAGTACAGTTAATACTCCCAGTAATAATACCCCAAGTATTATAAATAAAGTTTTTCTTAATTCTTTCTTTTCCATTTATTAGTCACCTACTAAATAGATTATAAACTAAATATTAAAATAAAACAAGTAGTTTATACTTGTTTTTTAGTGTTTTGGTTTAAATATTATTGCCAATATAAACGATAATACTAGGGCAACGGAAATACCCGCACTAGTTAAATTAAAAATACCAAAAGCAAGACCAAGAGGTCCAATATCATGGGCCATATCCATAGCACCATGAATGAGTAGATGACCAAAGGAAGTAATTGGAAGAAGTGCTCCTGCTCCTGCATATAAAACAAATTTATCATAAATGCCAAAGACATCTAGAGCTGCTCCTATTACTACAAATAAACTAGTAACATGTCCCGGGGTAAGTTTCGTATTATCTAGTATAATTTGGGCTATTAAGCAAATAAAACCGCAAAAAAGAAAAGCATATACATAAGTCATTATTCAGCCTCCAAACTAATAGCGTTCGCTATTCCTGGTATCGATTCTTTTTGAAAAGTAAATGTCGGAGAAAAGATAGCTCCTGTAGGTACAAGAAGTACTCTTTTATATTTACCTTTAAGCATCTCTTTATATATATAACCAAATCCAACTAAAGCCGAACATACTGGTCCTGAAGCCCCTGCAAAAACAGGTTGTTTATCCAAATCATATAGCATTGTACCACAGTCATTATAATTATTTCCTAATTCAATATTATATTTCATCATCATATATTCTTTTAATATTTTTTTACCATATACACCTAAGTCACCAGTTAATATCAAATCATAATAAGAAGGATCCCTATTTGTATCTTTTAAATGATTATAGATTACGTCTCCCGCTGCAGGAGCCATTACTGCTCCCATATGATTAACATCTGTAATTCCCATATCAATTACTTTACCAATAGTAGTACTTTCTATCTTCACCTTACTTTTTTTATTAGTAAGTAAGATACTAGCACTCCCAGTTGAAGTAAAAGTAGTAGTCCTCTTTTTAGGAGCTCCATATTCCGTCGGATTTCTAAATTGTTTTTCTGCTGACATATTATGGCTAGAAGTACTAACAAGCACCTTTTTAGCAAATCTTCCTTCTATAAAAGTACTTGCTAGTAATATTCCTTCACCGATAGTAGAGCATGCTTCAAATATTCCCATAAAAGGAATATTAAAATCTCTTGCCATATAATCAGAAGCTGCAATCTGATTTTGTAAGTCCCCTGATACTAATAAATCGATATCTTCTTCTTTTAATTTGTTCTTTTTTAAAATATTACTATTTGCTTCTTTTAAAAGTTTAACTTCGGCTTTTTCCCAACTCTTCTCTCCAAAATATAATTCTTTCTCATGCCTCTTATCAAAGTAATTAGATAAAGGCCCATCATTTTCATAAGGTCCACATACCGTATAAGTATCCATAATATAAACATTTTTATAATTAGTAGTCATATTATCCTCCCATCACCAAAAGTCTAACTAAGCCAAATATATATACTGATACAACACCATATAAAATAACAGTACCAGCAAGTTTAAATACATTAGAACCAATTCCTAATACTAATCCTTCATGCTTATATTCTAAAGCAGCACTAGTCATTGAATGAGCAAATCCTGTAATTGGTATAATTAAAGCAGCCTTAACTTTTGATACTAATACATCAAATATGCCAAGGGCTGTAAGTACTGAAGCTATTGTTACAAAAGTAAGAGTAACAAGTACTCCAGACTCCTTTCTTGGCAAATTAAGCCATATCATATAACATCTAAGTAGTAGTTCTCCTGCTGCACCTAAAAGGCCTCCTACCAAAAAAGCTATTATGCTATTCTTAAAGCATTCTTCTTTGGGAGTATTATTATCAACAATTTCTTTATATCTATTTTTATCCATATTATTCACCACTAATAGTATTAATAAATATATTTTTTTTATACTTTTTAATTACTATAAAACATATATTTTATTATGAAAAATAATAAATTTGTAAAATCAACTCTTATTTTAATAATTGGTGGATTTATTACTAAAATACTTGGTATGATCATAAAAATAGCCTTAACTAGAAGTATTGGTACCGATGGAATAAGTTTATATATGTTAGTACTTCCTACTTTTAATTTATTTATAACATTATGTAATTTAGGAGTACCAGTAGCTATAACTAAATTAGTATCTGAAAAGAAAAAAAGTAGTAAAAAAATAATCATACCTACTACTTATTTAATACTTGTTTATAATTTATTTTTAATCTTAATAATAATTATTATATCACCATATTTAGCAAATAACTTACTACATAATTCAAATACCTACTACCCATTAATAGCTATAGGTGCTACCCTTCCTTTTATAGCTATATCATCTATTATAAAGGGATACTTTTTTGGTAAAGAAAATGTTTTTCCTTGTACTCTATCAAATATTACTGAACAAATAGTACGATTACTTTTAACTATAATACTCGTATCGCATATGATAAAGTATTCATTAGTAGTAGTAGTAACAACTGTCGTATTAATAAATATAATAAGTGAAGGTTCTTCTATTATAATATTATTACTCTTTTTACCAAAAGAAAAAATAAAAAAGGAAGACCTAAAAAAAGATAATATCTTACTAAAAGAAATACTAGGTATTAGTCTTCCCACTACTGGATCAAGATTAATTGGCTCTATTACCTATTTCTTAGAGCCAATACTACTTACAAATATATTAAAATATACTGGTTATACAGCAGACTATATAACTCTAGAGTATGGTATTATTAACGGATATGTTTATCCCTTATTACTCCTTCCTTCTTTTTTTACCCTAGCTATTTCATCAGCAATACTTCCAGTAATATCAAATAGTTATAGTAATAATAATATACCTTATGCAAAAAAGAAATTAAAACAAGCAATTATCTTTTCACTACTTATTGGTATTCCATGTACGATATTATTTATACTAGTTCCAAACAAGTTATTAAACTTGGTATATAATACTAATCTAGGTGTTAACTATATAAGAATAACTGCCCCTTTTTTTCTCCTCCACTATATTCAAGCACCACTTACAAGTACTTTAACAGGTATGGGACTATCTAAGGAAGCAATGAAAGGAACTTTATATGGAGGAATAATAAAAATCCTATCTCTAATATTATTTAGTTTATTAAAGATAGGACTATATAGTCTAATTATTTCTTCAATTCTCAATATAATGGTAGTAACAATGCATCATATCTATCATGTTAAGAAAAAATTATTTTAAATCATCACTACCAAAAGGATATGGACATAAATCTCTCACTGCATATATTTCACGATCATAATCATTACTATATAAGATAATTTCATCATCTGGAGAAAAAAATTCACTTATCACTTGTCTGCATAGAAAACATGAAGTTGATATTCTAGGGCTATCACACATTACATATAGCTTACTAAAATCACCTTTTTTATATCCACTTGCAACAGCATTATTAATTGCCACTCTCTCAGCACATATCGTAGCGCCGAAGGAAGCATTCTCAACATTAACTCCTCCGAAGCTTTTACCATCTTTCATTAATACAATCGAAGCAACCTTAAAACCAGAATAAGGACTATAACTATTTTTTAATAATCTTTTTAAACTTTCTTCCATTTTACCCTCCTGTTTATCTTACTATATTGTACTCTTGTAATAATTCTTCTTGAAGAGAAAACATTTCTTTTTCTTCTTTTTCAGTCATATGATCATATCCTAGTAAATGAAGTATTCCATGAGTAGCTAAAAAACATACTTCCCTTTCTCTCGAATGATTATACTCAATTGCTTGATCATATGCCACATTAATAGCTATATAAATATCTCCTAGTAACCTAAAATCTTCATAAACAATATCTTTATTATCTTCTAAAGCAAATGATATAACATCAGTTACTCTATCAGTATTCCTATATTCTCTATTAATATTATGAATTTCTTCATTACTTACAAATATAATATTAAATATTGCATTTTCAATATTTAATTTTTTTATAACAAACTTTAAATACTCATCTAATTTATTAATTTCCACTATTTCTTTATCGGTATTATTAATTATATCAAACATCTTATTACCCCCATATCATACCAAATATATTTATATTAAATGAATACATTATAACTAGTAATAAAATTAAAATTACTAATATATCAATTACTGTATCATTTTTTAATATTCTAACTTTACTCCTAATGGCATCTATGCCAATAAATAATAATCCTCCAATTATTCCACCTAAGACATTAAGAATAATATCATCAATATCAAATACTCTACCTATATGATATTGAACTACTTCTATCGTTATAGAAACAATTAAACATAATATAAAAGTCACACTTATTTTTCTATTTTTTAGCAAATAAGAAGATAAAAAGCCATATGGAATGAATAACATTATATTTCCCAAAATATTTTTAATAAATTTTTTAGATCCAATACTATATCTAAATATCTCTTTAAAGGGTACATAATTAGATATACCGTAATTAGAATCTTGAAATGTCACTACATAAAACAAACATAATATATATGTTATGGCAATTAAATATATTAATTCCTTATGCAATAAGAATTTCTTATGTTTAGTTATTAAATATGCTATTCTAAGACTAGATACTATAACTAGTATAATAACAATCATTGGCCAAATATTAGGAAGTGATTCCATAAAAACATCTTTTATCATATATCCTCCTTTTATTCTCATAATAAAGGTACCAAGGCAGAAACCTTGATACTACAATTAATCTAAATCATATTTATCTAATTCATCTGCTAATTCAAGTTGGGCTTTAATTATATTTTTAATTCTATTTTTATAAACAATAATATTTTTTCTAAGTAGTGATGCCTCATTTTCGGTCTTTTGAGCATTAACTAAAGCTTCATGAACAATCGAATTAGCATTATTTCTAGCTTCATCCACAATAACTCTAGCTTCCTCTCTTGCCAAAGATTTAATCTTTTCGGAAGTACTTTGTGCAGCCATAATAGCCTCAGCCATTTTAGCCTCATTTATTTTTTCCTTCTTTAATTCTTCTTCAAGCGAAGAGATTTTCATCTGTAATAAAGAATTCTCATTATTTAATTTTTCTAATCTTTTAATTACAACATCAATAAACCTATTTACTTCATCAACATTATAACCATTATTAGTTATCGTAAATCTCTTCATAAGTCACCACTCTTATCTTTTTACCATTCTAAATCAATATCATTTTTCTTTTTGTTTTTTTCATCTTCTTCGGAAATTGTACCTTCTACATTAACATTTTTAGGAGTGCATAAAAATATGCCTCCTCCTATTTTTTGAAGATCTCCTCCTATTGCATATACTGTACCAGATAGAAAGTCAACAATTCTTTTAGCTTGATCAGGAGTTACCCTTTTCATATTAACTACAACAGTATTTCTTTTTTTTAGATGATCTGCTATCTGCTGACTCTCAGAATAAGCACGGGGTTCTAATAAAATCATCTTACCATTACCTATTCCAGCTACTTTCTCAGCATCATAGTATTCATCTTCATTAGCTTCATCCATTACTTCTTCTGTTACAAATTTTTTAAGTTTACTAAGTGCCATATATATCTCTCCTATTCTTCTTTAATTTTAGCATAATTTTTATTTAAATACAATAGTTTTTCTTAACTTTTACAGTCTACAATATTTTCATTTTCATAATTATAACTAAATTCTTTAGTAGAACAATTATATGTTACTTCAAGTTCTGGAAATCTACTATCGATATTCTTATCAGATAAATTACCAAACTGTCTTAATATCTCTAATGATATTTCACTTTCATCAATTTTAACTACCGGAAAACCACTTACGTTACTATTACAATCAATATTTAGATTATATTTATTTTCTGCTACAAACATTTTAGCAGTACTAAGAATACTATCTTTAGTACTGAGACATGATTTTTCTTTATTTTTATTTATTATTGTAATCACACTTGGTATTAAGGTAAGTAAAAGTACCCCAATTATTGCTATAACTAAAAGTGCTTCAACTAATGTAAATCCTTTTTTACTCATTTATTCACCCTCTTAATCGAAATAAACATCACAAATAGAATCTGTAATAATATTTTCAAAAATTAAATCAACATTTCCCGAATGATTTTGATAATAATTCCCTCTTCCAGTATCAACTTCTATTGAAGGATTACAAGACATATGATTAAAATCTCTATTAATAGAAGATAACGTTATTTTTTCTGAATTACTTCCATCTAAAACATCAATACTTGATTCATTAACAAATGTCCCATCTTCATATTTTCGAATAATAACTGTATGCATATTCAAGGTATCAGAAGAAAAATTCTTTTTTTCAAAATACTCATCTTCAATATCTTTAACCATATTATCTACTCTATTCTTTCTTGCAGATAAAACAAGTAAATAGGAACTAACAAGTACAACAAATAATATGAGGAGGCCATATAGTACAGCCGTTATAGCAAAACCTTTTTTATTTAGTTTCATATTTCCTCCTAGTAAGTAATAACTTTTTTATCAGTACTATTTAATCTTTCACTATCAGACTCTTTAATAACAATTGTATCAATATTACCATCAGATATATACTTATTTTTCTCTAAATTTTTGAAAACCATTTCAATGTCAAATTCTTTACCATTATTATCATAAGCTCTACATCTTTTTAAAAATGTCATATCAAATTCTTTGTCAAATGGAGAAACTTCAGGTTCCCATCCTACTCTTAAAGCAGCCTTAGTATCATATGTCTTACCATTATAATTACTTTCTAGGACATATTTATAATTTTCGTGAGTTTTAACATAAGGGCTACCAAAAGGAAGTGCAATAATATTTACATACTCTCCTGGAATGATTTTCTCTAGTTCATCATATACATAAGCAATTTCCTTCTGAACCCGATCCCCGCTAGACTTCTTTATATCCAAATGAGTTTGGGTATGGTTGCCAACATCATATCCATTATCTATAAGAAAATGTAATATTTTTTCATTGTATTCAGTTTGATTAAAAATACCACCATTAACAAAAAATGTAGCAGTCGCTTTACTATCAGGATGTTTCTTTTTAAAAGATTCTAATATACCAACAGCACTATTTTCATCTATAATAATATTACCATTATCATCTAACCCTGTTACTCTGATATTATCTTCATTACCATCATCAAAAGTAAGAATTATTGGACTTTTTCCATAATCAACATCAACTATCCCATTAATATAATCATCTAATCTTATCATCTGATAACCCTTTTCATAATAGAACTCCAAGTCTTCTCTAAAAGCATCGGGAGTTCTATTATAGCCATCTTTATCAACATTACCCCCAATAGTACCAGTACTACTACTAGTTCTTTCTCTAATACCATGATACATCATAATTGGAACTTTACCAAGTTCATTAATATTATCACTAGCAAGTTTATCTTTATCAAGTTTTCCCAAAGAAACAATAATATCTAAAGTTAATCCATCAGTAATCTCTTCACCTTCCTTAATGCTTTGAGAAATAATTCCATCTTTTCCAATTTCATCATGATATTCATATTTAGTATTAATAGTCATTTTATATTTCTCTTTTAATATATTAGCTTCTTCGATAGTTCCTAGTTTAGGCATATATACTTTCTTATCAAAATCTATATTATTTAAAATAATAATAAAAATAATAATCGCAGGTACCAATAAAAATAATAAACATATCTTTCTATTAATATTTTTCTTACTCATATTTTACTCTCCTATCAAAATAATTATAAATAAGATATAATAAAAAATCAAGATTAACCTTGATTTTTTTTTAAAGAAAATACTTATAAAGAAATCTCTCCAAGTCTAATAAGCTCCACAACAGCAGATGCTCTACCCTTAACCCCAAGTTTTTGCATTGTATTAGAAATATGATTTCTAACTGTTTTTTCACTAATACCAAGAACTTTTGCTATATCTTTTGTCGACTTATTATTTACTAAGAGATCAAATACTTCTTTTTCTCTTTTTGTTAAAATCCCACTATTCATAAATACCTCACTTCCCTACTGGGTGAATTACGTTTTCATAATATTGTATTCGTTTTTCCACATTAAGTGAGGTTTTTTTAACCATTATTTGTTAAATTTAACTGAAATATACATTTTATTATCAAATTCATTTTGGACAAGTCTCATAATATTATTAGCAGTACTAGTGTTAGAATCTTCAGAATCAAGAACCACTCTGACATTGTCACCATCAATTTTTACAAAATTTTCGCAATTGCATAATTCTTTAATTTTATTTTCTAATGTTTCTTCTTTTGAAGAGGTCTTATTTATCAATTTAAGTTCATCAAAAAGGTTATTCTTTTCATCAGAAGAAATATCTTTGCGTGTTAATTTGCTCTTTAAATCATCAATTTCTTTCATAACATTAGCATCATCTTCAAGTTTCATGCTTGCTATTAGACTGACATCATCAATGACAATGTTATCCTCTTTTGCAACAGTACTAGAATCAAATACATCGCTTGGCATAGTAACATAATAAATAGATAATACAAGCACTAAACTAAATAAAGTTAAAAACCATAAATTTTTCTTGTTAATCATATATATTCCTCTTTTCTAATTAAATATATTAAAAAAAAAAGAAAATAGAACAAATCTATTCTCTTTCGAAATGAATTAGTGAATATAATTCATTACCATCTAAATTATATTTCATCGTTAGCCTATTCTCTTCTAAAATAATTTCTTCTTCTCCAGAAAGGTATAAATCATTATCTTCTATTACCATATTATTATTAGCAATAGAATATTTAACTTTTTTACATATATCTTTATTATCCACTATATAACATATTTTTATTTGAGACTTAGAAATAACAACATATTTATCTTCAATAATTTCAACATATGAAGTAATAAGACCATTATCAAAAACTTCTGAAGACTTGGCAACCCATTTTCCATAAATATAATTGTCACCATTACTATCTTTTCCAATTAATACAACTACAGCAACAAAAATAATCAAAACTATTAAGGTAGCTACAATAGTAAATAATATTATTTTCTTTTTCTTATTCATATATAGCATCTCCAAAATCAATTACACATTTCCCAATCGGAATTATTTTCACTCTTTTTATATTGACATTGTCCATTATAACATCTTCCTTGCTTATTACCAAAAACACATTGATTATCATTACTACATGCTCCACACTGACCAACAGGTGAAGTACCTCCAGAACTAGAAGAGCAATTTGGTTTTGAAGAAACTAAATAGTCTCCACTTACATAACAGTTAGAACTAGCATTATAATACCAATTTCCTGTATAAGACTTTACTAAGCCAGGCAAATAGGTTCCACATCCAAAATATGAAATAGTTGAATGACTGGTTGAAGGACCACTTCGACATTTTATGCCACTAACAGCATTAACATAGCTTCCTACAGCAGTATTTGCGTAATATTTAAAATACTTTATATCATCAGCGCAATTACCAACATTATCACATATCGTGGCTTTATATTTTCGATATCCACCATTATCGACTAGATTATCAAAAACATAATTGTTTCCGCTAGAAACGCCACTCAAAGCATATCCGCCAGCAGTAGGAAATGCTTCATTTAAAGATTCAGAACTATGATTATTAAAAAAGTATCTACCAGTAGAATTTATTCCACTAAATTGATCTGAAGCAATCCATCTAAGTGTTGGTTTAAAAGTAAACCATTTCAAATCATCACTTGGAGCCGAACTATAATAAGTACTGCTAGCAACTGTATTTCCATTTAGCAATTGAAAACTAACGCTTGGAGGTACTTTATCTATTTTAAAGAACACTTCACTATCAGTACAATTTCCTACATTATCACATATATTAAATTTAACATAACGATATCCACTAGATGACATCTTAACACTAAATTTTCCATTTGAATCACCAGTTTTTGATGCTGTAGAATTAATATCGGTAGATAATGTGCTTAAACCCGTTTTATTATATGAAATATTATCTTTTAAATTTATATTAATTCCACTTAAAGAGTCAATAGTATCCCATTCAAGATAAAGAGAATTATTAATCCACTTTAAATCATCTGATGAACTAAGTCCATAGATATTACTATTTAAATTAACAATTTCACCATCCGATCCGTTTTTCCTAACATTAACAGTGAATGTTGGTTTGATAAAATCGAGCCTCAAAAACACATTACTTTCCGCACAATTTCCAGCTTCATCACAAGTTTCAAACTTAACATGTCTATATCCACTTGAACTAACATCAATAGCAAATGGTTCTTTAATTTGATCACCATTGTAAACAATTCGAGTTAATGGATTAGAATTTAAAGAATTTAAATTAATTTTATTGTAAGAAAAGGCCTGTTCTTTAATTCCACTTCCATTTTCCACCGAAGTCCATTCGAGTTTAGGGACATAATTAATCCATTTTGGTACCGAAGCTTGCATCAAACTATATTCATTGCTTGAAGGGGATACTACATTATTGTTATGCTTCATGCCAAATGAAATAGTAGGTTTTGTTTTATCTATTCTAATATATGTAGAACTTTCTTCCGAACAATTACCAGCATTATCACATGCTCTCACATAAACTGGCTCATTTCTTTCCGCAGAAAAAGGAGTTGTTACAAAATCTTCAACAGAAGAATTAGCATATGTATGCCATGAATGGCCTTTGTAACGATATTGATAATATGCAATTCCTGATAAATTATCTGCACTATGTAAAGTTAGGGAAAAACTATAATTAACCCACTCTTCATTAGAAGGATTATCAATAATTGGAGCACTAGGAGGAGTCGAATCTAATTTAGATATATATTGCGTTTCTCCACAATAAGTTGACCCAATTTTAGTTCTAGCAGTATAAGTATGTATTCCTTCAGCTGGAAAAATAGGATTACTATAAGTTTGATAGTCACCATCATCTATCTTATATTCATAACTTGGATTTCCAACATTTTCACTAGTTATTGTTAAAGTATGCCCACTATTATGCCATTTTTCAGAAGCAATTCCATCACTCGGAGTAATAATTGGTGATAAACAGCTACTACTTTCCCAATTAACAGAAAGCACCACAGTACAATTATCCTCTTTAGCATTACAGAAAGAATCCGAATTATAATTATCTACCTGATTATATGTTTTACCAAGACATTCCCCAGAAATACATTTCCATACACTTCCAGTAGAAACAGTAAACCCAGGATTAGTAATTTTCATATATTCCCCATTGTTATATTTAGGCAAATCTTTTTCTTCATTATATAAAATGCTAAAGAAACTATCTGTATATGTGTTACCATTGTCTTTTGATCTAGAAATTATTCCATTACTAGAATTAATTTCCCATAAATACTTAGTTCCATCATCCGAAATTGTTGAACTTTTAATCGAAGCCCCTTCCCCAGCATTAAACTTAATAATAACCTTATATTTAGCCTTCCACATAGCATATAAAGTCACACTATCTGATGATGTTAAGTTATATACAGTATCTTTATTTTTATACGTTTTTCCAGATAAATCACTCTTAGTATTCCAACCTATAAACTTATAACCATCTTTACTAAATCCATTTTCACTTAAAGTACAATTTTTACCTCTAACACATGTCGTACTAGGAGTGCTACCATCTACTCCATTTGTATTAGCATTATAATCAATTGTATAATTATCTACTTGCCACTGAGCATAAAGAGTAATTGTATCTTCACTATAAGAATTAATAGCGTCTCCTGCCAAATAATTCATACCACTCCCATCTGGTTCTGTATTCCAAGAAACAAAGCGATATCCTACTCTTTTAGGCTTCAAAGGGCTAACATATGTTACCATACAATTTTCTTCAGTACATATTTCAGCCATCTGATCAATTGGAACATTTTGATTATCACCATCTGAATTATATTCATAATGAATAGTAAAAAACTTAATATCACATAAATCTTTCAATTCAGTAGCATCATCTTCCAAAAAATCAATACTATTAATTGTATATTTAGTTGCATCCCTAACAACAGTTATGATTAAAGAATCACCATATTTTTCACTAGTAGCTTCTTTTTTTAATAACCCAACATTCTTAAGTCTTTGAATAGTAGTACAAAAATATTGACTATTATTAAGTTCTTTCCAATCATAACTATTAGCTTCACTAGAATATATTCTAGCAGCTTCCATTATACTTGTTTCATTTAAAACAACCGTTTTTTCTTTGGCACTCTTATATGCATTAATAATACCATATCCAGATAATCCTAAAACTAAAGAAGTAACCACTATTACTGCAAGTAATTCAACTAATGTAAAACCTTTCCTATTTAATTTCTTCATCTTATCACCATCACTATTCTAATGAAATTATACAATAAAAAAAGAAATAAAACAATAGTTTTATAACTTAATTGGATTAAAATCAAGTTCAACATTTATCTTATTATCTTTTTTATACATATCATCAATAAATCTAAGAGATTTAAGCAAATTATCATCTTTTCGATATTTAATAATAATTTGATAATGAAAAATATTATTAACTCTAAACATACTAGCCATCGATGGACCTAGTATTATTGTTTCACTACTTAAATTATTATTTAAATAATTAGCAATCTTATTCGATTCTTTAAATCCTAAGTCATAATCTTTAGAAGAAATAGAAACCACTACCATATAATAATACGGACTATATTTAAGAAGTTTTCTCATTTTCATTTCTTCTTTATAAAACGATAAATAATCATGATTTTTCGATAAAGTAATACAATAATGATCAGGATTATATGTCTGAATAATAACTTCTCCTTTTGATTCGCTTCTACCAGCTCTTCCTGATACTTGTGAAAGTAATTGAAAAGTATTTTCACTCGCTCTAAAATCCGGAGTACTTAAAGTACTATCTGCACTTACTACCCCAACTAAAGTAACATTTGGAAAATCAAGTCCTTTAGCAATCATCTGTGTTCCAATTAAAATATCATATTCATGATTCCCAAAAGCATCAATAATTCTTTCATGTTCTCCCTTCTTACTAGTAGTATCAATATCCATTCTAACTATTCTAGCCTTATATAATTTATTTAGTTCTTCTTCTAATTTTTCTGTTCCTAGTCCATAATCTTTAATATTCGTGCCACCACAATTACTACATTTTTCCACTAAAGGTTTAGAAGTACCACAGTAGTGACATTTCAAATTATTACTAGTCTTATGATAAGTATAAGAAATATCACATTTAGGGCACTTCTCCGTATGACCACAATCTTTACAAGTAATAATATTAGAATACCCTCTTCGATTAAGTAATAATATTATTTGTTCTCCCTTATCTAACTTTTCTTTAATCTTATTTTTTAAAATACTAGATAAAATAAAATTTCCCTTCTTAATTTCTTCTTTCATATCTACTATTTGCACATCAGGAAGAGTACTACTACCAGGTCTTTTATTTAAAGTAAGCAAAGTATACACTTTATTACCAGCTCTTGCAAAAGATTCTAAACTAGGAGTAGCACTACCAAGTACTACTGGACATTTATGATAATTACTTCTCCAAATAGCAATATCCTTAGCATTATATCTCGGATGACTCTCTTGTTTATAAGAAGAAGTATGCTCTTCATCAATTATAATTACTCCAATATTATTAAAAGGTACAAAGATAGCACTACGAGTTCCAATTACAATCTTTGATTTATCTTCTGTAATCTTTCGATATTCATCATATCTCTCACTATCCGATAATCTCGAATGAAGTACCGATATAACATCTCCAAATCTCGATATAAACTTACCTACTATCTGAGGAGTCAAACTAATCTCTGGTACTAACATAATAGCCTCTTTGCCATTTTTTATAGCCTCCTCTATAACACTCATATATACTTCTGTTTTACCACTACCTGTTACTCCATATAAGAGAAAGGTTTCACTCTTACCAAAAGAAGATATAATTCTATTTCTAACATTTTCTTGTTCACCAGTTAAAATAACCCTTTTATAATTAGATAGTCCCATATAATTGTACCTTTTTTCTTCTATCTCTACTACTACTCCAAGTCCATGTTTAATAATCGTATTAATCGTACTAGACATCTTACTAATTAATATATCTCCTTCTTTTAACTTACAAAGTAAATTAATCTGTCCCTCATACTTACAATTCTTAATATAATTATCAATCTCTTCAATACTTTTATTTCTTCTTAAATACTTATTATATTTAATCTTAATATCAGTACCAGCTTTAGCCTTTAAAGCTTTAGGAAGCATTACCTGATAAGCACTAACTTTAGAACACAGCAAATTATCACTCATATATTTACCAAGTTCTAACATTTCTTTATTAATAACAGGTTCATTATCAATAACAGAAGTTATATCTTTAATCTTATCTTTATCATAATTAGTATTATTCTTAATATTAATAACAAACCCCTCTAAACTCATCTTGCCAAAAGGAATACTAACTCTTATACCTATTTTAATATTACCTTCTAATTCTTTAGGAACTCTATACTCAAATACATTATCTACTGCTTTAGCACCAATTTCACAAAGTACATCTATATACATACAATCACCACTTTATACTAAAATACTATTTTCTTCTTCCATTATCTCTTTAATTCTATCAATATCTGTAAAAAACAAATCTAAGCCATTTTCTTTTAGTGATAACATATATTTAAAATTATCAATTATTTCTTTTTCAACAGGAGTAGAAACTCTTATCTGTTTACCTTCAATCGTATGGATATTTTTTATATATTTTTTTAATGTAGGAAATGCATTCTGAATTAAAATAACTTCTTCAAGTCCTGAAATATTTCTTATTAATATGGTTCTGCAATTACCATATTTATTTATTTTATGTTTAATAATTTTTTTATATTTATCTATTTTAGAACTAAGTGGTATAAACCATAAAATATCTCTATCATTAATAGCTAAATAAGAAGGTCTCGACTTACCGTTATCATGATTAATCATAATACTTTTCTCATTTATTTTTTCAAAAAACTCATCTTTAATATGATATAAATAACCAGTTTTAACTTCCATTTTCTTATCACCAATCCTCATTTAATATTTATTATATATAATCGAAAGAATAAAGTCAAGAAATATTTTACCATTTATAAACAAATGTTTGCTATATTTTTGCAAAAAGAAAAAAGTTCTTATAAAATAAGAACTTTAAGGCATTTACAACCAGGATCATTTATTGCTCGCACCACCTGGAAGCGATTAACATTTCACGACCGGGATCATTTATTGCTCGCACCACCCGAAAGCGATTAACATTTAATGCCTTGTCTTAATAAAGACACCTATAATATACACCATAATTTATTAAAAGTCAATACTATATCCATTTACTTACCACAATATTTCTAACCCTCTCATTCTCATAATTATCATCATATCTAATAATCTTTCTAATTAATTTATTCGTCTTTTTATAACTATTTAAATCAATATCACGAATATTAATAATACTCTTTAATCCCTTCCTATAATTATAATCACTAACATACTTATACATACAACTATCAACTAACATAATCTTATCTTCATCCTTATAACTAAAAACATAATCTTTATAAAAATCAATTAATTCAAAAGATATAATATCATCATCTTCATAATTAATAATATCATCATAATACCTACAAATACTAAGTACTTTCCTTACATTATCCATATCAATAGTATGTATCATAATCTCTCCTTTATATTAATTAAATTATAAATAAAAGAAAAAAGTCTGTAAAGGCTTTCGACAAAACTAGATATATTATTTAAATACTAATTCATTATTATTTAAAAGATTATCTATTATATTATTATATAATTCTTTATCATTAATCTCATTAATTGAAGTAATCCTACTACCAGAATCTTTAGAAGAACTACCACAGTGAAATATCTTTTCACTTTTCATACCATAATCAAGTATTATATATCTATCATGTATAATATTATTCGTTACTTTAAAAATAATATTAATATTTGGATAATCCTTAATAAAATCTTCATATTCTAATCTATGTAATTTATTATTTACATTATCACTAAAGATCGTTACTTTTATTTTACTATCTATATCTTTTAATAATACTAAAGTTTTTAAATTAATATAATCATCAATAATATAAATACTCTTCTTAGCCATACTATATATTTCACTATAAATATTATCCGACTCTACTCTTCTTCCATTTAATATTAATATTTCTTTAAGCTTATTACTACTATTAAATTTATCATTAATTATTTTCATTTCTTTTCTTATTTCTTTTATATCCTTAGTATTCTCATTAGTTTGAAGAGATAATTTAAGAATATCATCATAGCTTACTAAATTATTATTATTCTCTATAATATAATCTTTCATTTTCTTAAATATTCTAATTAATGCCTTACTCTGTATAGTAGCCTTTTCACCTTTTAATACAGTCATTAACATATATATACCTTGCTCGGTAAAAACGTAAGGAAGTTTTCTTCTTCCCCCCAACTTGATGTGGATTTTTTGAACATCAAGTTTTTAAATTCTTCTTCAGTTAACTGAAACATAAAATCACTATCAAATTTATTCATATTATTCTTTACTTGCTTGTTAAAATCTCTAGTCGCATATCCATATATTTCAGCAAGGTCGCTATCTATCATAACCTCTTTACCACGTATAATATATATTTTATTCCTAATACTTTTCTCATCTATTAATGCTATATCATTTTTCATATTCTACTCCTTTCATATTTTATTTTTTTAAAAAGATTTTTGCGGTGAATTTTTTGCGCCTCAAACATATCCTCTTTTTATTGTTGTAATCTCTATACTATCACAAATAAGAAATAAATCAAGTAATATTATGCAAAAAAAATAAGTTTACATTTACATAAACTTATTCATTTGTTTCATCATTTGATTAACTTGTTTCTGTGAAGGAGTTCTTCCCATCTGACTCATCATTGTCTTTATCATTTGTTCATTAATAGGAGGATTCTTCTTAAGTTCTTTCTTCATTAACTTTCTCGCAATAAAGAAACCAAGAACTAATCCAACGATTAAACCAATTACAACATATAATATATCCCAAAGCATATTTTATTTCCTCCTTGTAATATTATTTTACTATGGAATACTCTTTTTGTAAAGAATTTAATTTTGATAACCAAAAATAATCCTTATTCTCAAAATCACATACAAATAAATTAGTATTATAACTTTTAATATCATCAAAAAAGATACTATAATTACTATCTGTTTCTATCTTAATATTATAATTATTAATTCTAAGAGTAGTCTTCTCATCAGTATTAAGTATATGAATATTATCTCTTCTTTTATATCCATATTTTAATTTATACTCATAATAAATATATTCATTAAGCATTATTTTATTAAAAGGAAGTGCTACTTCTTCCATAACTCTAAATGTTTTAATATTATCATAATCTTTTGAATAATATATTTCTTCAAAAATCTTATACATTTTAAAAGGATTATTTTTATACATATACTTATAATATTTATTAACATTAAAAATGTAGTATGTTCTCATATTATTTAGTCACCTAAATAACAATACCATACTACATCTAAAAAAATTGTCGAATTATCTACTAAAAGTTATATTAGGGTTTCTAAGTACCTTCTTTTGATATCCAAGTCTATCTATACCTTCATGATTTAATTGACTATCTTCTCCATTAATAAATCTTATATAATCATATGGAGTATAATTAGTCGTAAAACTAAAGTCTAAAGTATCTTCATAATAAGTTGCATTCCTATATGAAAGAGCAAATCCATCAAAATAATTCTTTACATTCTCATCAGTCATTTCAATATAACCATTTTTAAGTAGCTCTAAAGCTGTTTTTTTCCTAGAATCGTCTAAAGTCATAAATTTACCAGGCATAGTATTAAATAGAGTGCAGACTCCGATTCTTTCTAAAGAAGATTTATCCTTTAAAAAGAATTGTCTATAAGTTAAATCAACAATATATTTCTTATCACTCACAGTAACTATATTAAATGCATGATATCCACTACCAAAATGTAATAGACTATGTTCTTTCGTAAAGCCTGGATATATAATTACTCTTCTTGAATCAATATCAGACTGGCTAGCATATCTAGATACTAGATTACTACTATAAGAACACTTATCGGTAAGAGGATCATTAAGATTATTACCTAATAGTTTACTTCTTACATTATAAGTAATATTCTTTAATTTATCATCAGAATCAAAATCATTACTAAATATAGGATAAGAATCTATAATAAATTCTTTAGGAATATCTTCTTCTGCTTTCTTTACATATCCAGCTATATAATTAAAATCATTGCTAAGATTACCATCAATAAAATAATCATTTTGTATACTTCTAGCAAATCTATATAATTCTTCTAAATTACTAAACTGGCTTTTCATTTCACCAAATTTAACCACAATATATTTTCTAATAACGTCTGTTTCGTATGTATCATATTTACTTATCATTTACTTCACAACCTTCTATTTCATTATAAAATTCTATTTGTTTGAAGTCAATAAACTTTACATTTTACTTTACATTTATTATAATTATAAAGAAAGGAGTTTCTAATATATGTGAAAAATCACATAATTAGATTATACGAGATAATTATGAAATTAATTGTAAATAAAGAAGATACTCTATATAACTATTTAAGAAACAACCTAGAAGGTAAATCAAAGAATAATATTAAGTCACTACTCAAAAGAGAACTTATAAGTGTTAATGATAAAGTAGTAACAAAGTACGACTATAACCTTCTTATAGGAGACACTATTACTATAAGTAATGGTTATAATTATAATGAGGAAACCATAAAAATAATCTATGAAGATGATAATATCATTGTAGTAAATAAACCCACTAAAATATTAACAATAAGTAATAAAAACGAAAAAGAAAATACTTTATACCGAAAAGTATCTGACTATTTAAAAAAAGAAAAGAAAAAAGTATTTGTAATACATAGGTTAGACTTTGATACATCCGGAGTTATTATGTTTGCTAAGAATCAAAAAGTCCAAAAATTATACCAAGATAATTGGAATAATTTAGCTAAAAAAAGAGAATATATTGCCATTGTCGAAGGAGTAACTCCTCCTAAAGGGCATATCGAGTCATACTTAAAAGAATCTAAAATCCTAGAAGTATACTCCTCTAAAAATAAAGATGGACTATTTTCAATAACTGACTATGAAACTATTAAACAAAGTAATAAATACTCGATGGTAAAGGTATTAATATCTACTGGTCGAAGAAATCAAATAAGATGTCATATGTCTGATATTAATCATCCAATAGTTGGAGACTCTCGTTATAAAAGTAAAGCAAATCCCTTAGGTAGACTTGCCCTTCATGCCCACATACTAGAAATTGAAGATCCACTCACTCACAAGTTATTTACTTTTACTAGTATAATACCTGAAGAATTTAATAATATAATAAAATAGGATATCAAATCGATACCTTATTTTTTATTTATTGTATTCTACACTTTTTACTACCCATTCACCCTTTTTAGTAGCACCAGTTCTTTCAATCAATCCCATATCTACAAGTATTTTAATATTTCTTTGTATTGTTCTAATATTAACATCTAATATTCTTGATAAAGCATTCTGTGTAATAGTTGGAGAATCAAGCATTAACCCTAAAATAGAATTTTGTATTTCTGTTAATTCATCTTTCTTAATATTTTCTTGCTTTCTCATTTTAAATTTATTTTCATTAAATGGAAATGTAACTCTAATAAAGTTTGGAAAAAATTCAAACGATTTTTTATCGTAAGTTTGAAGAATTCTAATTATACCAGTACCCATTTGCTCAACCAAATCTAAATCATTAAAAACTTTCATTAGTTCTTTATTTTTAGGTAACGAATATCCTTCTAGAAATTCTTCTTTTGTAGTAGCAGGCTGAATACCACCATTTGATGATATTACTAATCTATCAATAAACATTTCAAACTTAGGAGCATACTCATTAGACCAATCATTATGAACAATGGCATTAACCACTGCTTCTCTTACTGCTGCAAAATCATACATTTTTATTTCCTTTCTTTCAGGGTATTCAATTTTAGTAAATATCTTGTTTTCAATCTCTATCTTATTTAAAATATTCTTTGTTGCTTTAACAATAGAGCAATTACCAAAATCTTCATTTTCAATTAATTGAGCAACATTTGTCCCTTCGTATTTACCAAATCTAATAGATATTGTATTATTATCAGCAAGCAAATAAGCATTATAGTTATATTTACCATCATCAGTATATAAGTCTAATTGCTTTAAAAAATTATTATTAATAATAAATCCTTTTTCTTCGTAATATATTTTTAATTGACTAAAAGTTAAATCTTGCTTAGGTGATACTATATTTCTTAACGAAGTTCTTGTTCTTTTATTAACTCTATTATTAATCATATCATGAGGCATACTTTGTATTGAACTACCAACTCTAATGAAGCAACTATCAGGTGTCATTCCCATACCTTTAATATAGTACGGGTCATCACTACCACGGGCAATAATCACTTTAATATATTTTTTATTGTTTTCCTCTAATATTACAACATCATATAGTCCTAATGTGGATGGCATAATATTATCTTTTATTCTATCTTTAATAGTCCTTTGTAATAAATCAATATTACCATTCACACCAACAATGTCCCCGTTATCATTAACACCAATATAGATATTGCCTCCATTGGTATTCAAAAATGAAATAACTTCTTCTTCGAACTTATCCGTTAGTTTAACTTTAAATTCATTTCTTACATCTTCAATTGCATTTATCATTCTAACCTCCTGATTCTTGTAATCTAATTATACCATGTCGTAAGAAATGTCGCAAGAAATGTCATAAGAAATGTCGTAAGAAATAACAAAATAATTAAATTAATTTATATTTCTATATATTTTTTGTTTTTGTAAACTTTAGATATCTATACCTTAAACTAGTAATAAAGAAAGTAATGGTTAGAATTACTCATAAACTATTTACTTTTACCAGTATAATACCTGAAGAATTTAATAATATAATAAAATAAGATATCATTGATACCTTATTTTTTATTTATCATATTCATCATATCTTTAACTACAAGCATTGCTTCATTAAAGACACTCTTATCTTCAATCTCTTCTAGATAATCATAACCATCTTTATCTTTATTAATATAAGCAATATTAAGAGAATCATCATCTCTATCAAAAGCATTAATCGTAAATACAGCAATTTCTCTATCACTATTATCTAGTTTAAATATTGATAAAATATTACCTAACTTAAATTCATTCTTTTCATTAACAATATCAAATTCCATAATAAACTCCTAATGAAGAATACCTTTTATAATAAGAAACGTGATAAAGGAAAAACAAACTATACCAAGAGTAATAATAATAGAAATCAAAGTAAAACCAGCATTAGCTTTCATATCTTCTAATCTTTTTACTCTAGCAAGTTCTATTTTTCTCTCTCTAATAATATTAAGAACATTACTAACTACTCTTTCAAAATCTAACTTATCAGAAACAGTTTTAAGTCTTTCTCTAAGAAGAGAAAATACCTCTAATAAGTTTTTATTTATATCTTTAGAAATACTAGCAACATTAGTTTTCTCTTCATTAATTCTTTGTATATGATTAGGTCTAAACTTTGTCTTTCTATTAATAATAGTATAGTTCATTTAAATCACCTCCACTTAATAATTACAATTCCAAGTATAACACTAAATATCATTATTGCAATAACAAATAATATAATATATATAATACTTATAAAGCCTCTCCTTTTATTTGTTTTAGTAAAAATATCAAATATTTTAGAGACATTTGACGTATTTAATGATTCCAATTCTTCTCGCCCTTGTAATTCTTTAATTTCCTCTAGAGTATGATAGTTAGATTTATAAAAAATTTCTTTGCACTCCTTTGGTAATGTTACTCCTTTTAGAGTTTTTAGCTTCCCTAAATATAAAGTTTCTCCTATGATTTCGGGTAATATTAAACCATAAGCTGTTCTTAACCCATTTAAAGCTAAATCCTTTCCTATTTTATGAGGTAATATCAAGCCTTCGGCCGTTGTTAATCCATTTAAGTATAAAAATTCTATATTTGGAGGTAAGATTAAGCCTTCGGCTGTTGTTAATCCATTTAAGTATAAAATTTTTATATTTGGAGGTAAGATTAAGCCTTCGGCCGTTGTTAATCCATTTAAATATAAAATTTTTATATTTGAAGGTAAGTTAAGTTCGTTTGCCTGTTTGAGATTTTCTAGACTTACAGTACCATATATAATTTCAGGAAATTTTAAGCCATTTAATTTAGTTATTTTTAGTGATAAGTCTCCTCTTAACCATTTCGATGGAAGTTTCCAATTACCAATATGCTTTAATTTTGAATCATCAATATCTCCAATATAGTAAATCAAATCTCTTTTTAAATCTTCTTCAGTTATTCCTAATTCTTCTTCATTTATATTATATATTTTTGCTAAATCTTCTTTAATATTTCTTTTATCAAGTATTTCTTTTATTCTCGGATCTTTTTGATATCCAAAACCTATTATATTTTCATCTATTTCATATAAAAATCTTAGTTCTTCAATAGTTAACTCTCTATCTTTATAATTATCATATATTTCCGTAAGTTTTTTCATATCACTTACTTTCTTTTTATATAAAGATGCATCTGGAAATTCTTTCAATTTTTCTTCAAGTACTTTTTCCATATTAGATTCGATATTTTGACTTTGAGCCACTCCTCTTATTTCTCCAATTGAATTCTTATTCATTCTAATTGCTATTCTAGGAATTTTATATTCACCATCTTCATTCTTTGTATAAAAGACATAAAAATCTCCACCTTTATATGATTTACCTCCACATATTTGACTTTTAGCGGTTTCTCTACTACCAGCAGTACACCATCCTGTATTATAACCTTGTAAATCATTATATAATTTTAAATATTCTGGTTCCTTGCCATCTTTTAATTTTCTTTCAGCTTCTTCTTCAGTTTCATAATTATACTTAACCCATATACCGTTATTGCTTACTACTCTTATCGTTTTTTTATTAGCTAGTAATGTTCCGTATAATTTTGGGAAACTACCAGATGAAACCAATTTTTTTATTTCATCATCAGTAATGTCTTCCTTATTAAATACTTCTTGTATGTATTCTACGCATTTACCTAATAACTCTGAATCTAAACTTACAAAAGGATTAACATTAGATTCACTTCTTCTCCCATAGCCATCTTTAGCTTTATTTAAATTACCTATACTAAGCATTCCTTGAAAGGCCCATACTTTTGCCCACATAGGAAGATAATCAGAGTCTCTACTTAGAAAATAATCAAGCCATGAATCTAAACTATCTTTTTGTTCTCTAATTATTGTATTAATATGTTCTTCTTTGGTTTTTTTATCTTTATCACTAGTAGGATTGACTAAATTATGATGTCCATGTCCTTCATCAAGATACTGCTTAGACAATGTTTCAAAATAACTATCAGGTATATTTTCTTTTTTAATAATATATCTATCATAATATAGTTCTTTTAATCTTCTAATATTTTCTTCTTTAGATAATACTTTATTTTGTACTCTATCTAATTTATCTAGATATTTATTAAGTCTTTCTTTTTTAGTTTTTAAATCAGGTTTATCATCAAAGCTAATAATTTCAGAATCAATTAATATATCATATAATTTACTTAAAAACTTATCCTCACTCATATATCCACCTACTTCCATTTAAAGTTTCTTATTTCTTCCGTATCAATACCATATTCTTTAATATATTCTTCATGATATTTTAATTTATCTTTCATAAGTTTAATTATTTTTTTACCTTCTTCTTTTTCTGCTATATCCAAATGTTTAATAATATCAATAACAATATGATATCTATCTATTTCATTTTTAACTCGCATATCAAAAGGTGTTGTAATTGTACCCTCTTCCATATATCCATGAACTGAAATATTTTTATTAAATCTCTCATAAGTAAATTCATGAATAAGTGTTGGATAACCATGATAATTAAATATTATAGGTTTATCCTTGGTAAACAAATTATTATATTCCATATTAGTAAGTCCATGAGGATGTCTTGTACTAGGCTCAAGTTTCATCAAATCAACAATATTAATAAATCTAACTCTTACACTAGGAAGATATTCTCTAAGTAGTTGTACCGCTGCCATATTCTCGAGTGTTGGTGCTTCACCAATAGACACTAGTACTACATCTACTCCCTTTTCATCATTAGATGCAAACTCCCATTTACTAATACCTTTAGCACAGTGCTCTTTTGCCTCTTCAATTGTAAGCCACTGTGGTCTCATATGTTTAGAGGCTACGATTACATTAATATAATTCTTTGTCTTAATAACATGATCAAAACATGATAAAAGACAGTTACTATCTGGTGGTAAATATACTCTTACAATATCAGCTTTCTTATTAGCTAAATGATCAATAAAACCAGGATCTTGATGTGTATATCCATTATGATCTTGTTGCCATACATTCGAAGTAAGGACATAATTGAGTGATGCAATATCTTTTCTCCAATTAATTTCATTACACATTTTAAGCCATTTAGCATGCTGACTAGCCATTGAATCCACTATTCGAATAAAAGCCTCATAACTAGCAAAGAATCCATGTCTACCAGTTAATAAGTATCCTTCGAGCCATCCTTCACAAGTATGTTCACTAAGGTATGAATCCATTATTCTACCATCACAAGATAAATATTCATCAGTACTCTTTTTATTTAAATACCAACTCCTATTATCTATATCAAAAACATGATTAAGTCTATTACTCATTGTTTCATCAGGACCAAATACTCTAAAATTATCTGGGTTATTCTTAATAATATCCCTAATAAATTCTCCTAGTACTCTCATATCTTCTTTCTCGATCATACCCTTTTCTTTAACATCGACAGCATATTTATCAATACTAGGTACTTTAAGTTCTTTAAGAAGAACACCTCCATTAGCATTCGGATTATCTCCCATAGTACTATAAGGAACTAACTTTTTAATATATTCTTTAATCTTACCATTATCATCAAATAATTCTTCAGGTTTATAACTCTTAAGCCATCTTTCTAATAATTTTAAATCATCTTCTGTATTCAAATTAAATGGTACTTGATGACTTCTAAAAGTACCTTCTATTTTCTTATTATCATATTCCTTAGGACCGGTCCATCCTTTCGGAGTTCTAAGTATAATCATCGGATAAAAAACTCTCTTAACTATACCCTTAACTCTAGCATCATACCATATCTTTTTAATATCACTAACTACTTTATCTAAAGTACTAGCCATCTTCTTATGCATTTCTATCGGATCAGAACCCTCTAGATAATATACCTTATAGCCAAGTCCATAGAATAAAGAACCTAGTTCTTCTTTACTAATTCTCGATAATACTGTAGGATTACTAATCTTATAACCATTTAAATGAAGAATAGGAAGAACAATTCCATCTCTTTTAGGATTAATAAATTTATTCGAATTTAAACTTGTAAGAAGTGGCCCCGTCTCAGCTTCCCCATCTCCTATTACAGTAGCAGCTATTAAAGTAGGATTATCCAGTATAGCTCCATAAGCATGACTTACACTATAACCAAGTTCTCCCCCCTCATTAATACTACCAGGAGTCTCTGGAGCAGCATGCGAAGGTATTCCCCCAGGAAAAGAAAACTGTTTAAATAATTTTTTAAGTCCATCTATATCTTCTGTTACTTCAGGATAATACTTTGTATAAGTACCCTCAATATAAGTATTAGCAACAACTGAATTACCACCATGACCAGGTCCAGATATATAAATCATATTAAGATCATTATTCTTAATAATTCTATTTAAATGCGTATATATAAAATTCTGACCAGGTACGGTACCCCAATGACCCACTATTTTCTTCTTAACATGTTCCCATTTTAAAGGTTCTTTTAAAAGAGGATTATCAAGTAAATATAACTGCCCAACAGATAAATAATTAGCCAGTCTAAAATAAGCATCTAATTCCTTAATCTCTTTATTACTAATCTTCATTTATATCCCTCTATTCCTATCATAATAAGTATAACATAATTATTTCAAAAATAATAGTTTTTTTACATCTTTTATGCTATAATATTCCATATAGAAAGAAGGAGTTCAAATGAAAATAATTGAGTTAACCGAAGTACAATATAAAAACTATTCCAAATTACATAGTGCTAGAAATTATATGCAATCAGTAGAATTTGCTAATTTAAAAAAAGAGTATCAAAGATACTATTTAGGTTTTTTTAACGAAAGTGATAATACCCTAATGGCTGCTACCCTTCTTTTAGAAAAAAATATTGGTCCATTAAAAATAGGCTATGTACCAGGTAGTTTTCTAGTAGATTATGATAATGAAACATTATTTAAAGATTTTATAAATACACTAAAAGAATATCTAAAACAAAAAAAATATGTATATTTAACTACAGATAACCAAGTAACATATAAAATACTAAATAAATCTGGAGAAGTATTATATTTTGATACTAACTTAATAAAAATATTAGATGAATTATCTTTTGTTAAGAAAAGAAAAAAATCTAATTTAAAAGTAGTTTTAGAAACGGAAAAAACTCCTAATGAAACTTTTAAATTATTTAATTCCAATACTCGAAGAAATATTAATCTATCATTAGAAAGAGCCATATATATCTTTAAAGATGATAGCAATAATCCCGAACTACTTCTTAATCTTACTAATAATTTCAATGCTGATAAAGTAAAGAATATCTTAAATAATTTTAAAGGTGATAATAAAGCTGAAATATATTTTGCTAAAATAGATCCAGAAAAATATATCAATAATTATAGGTTTTTATTAAAAGAAGAAGAAGAAAATAATGATAAATTAAATCAAATTATGCAAGATATTACTATTGTTAAAACAAATGAATTCATTAATAAAAAAATGAATTCTGATAGATTAATAACAAGATATAATAATGAAATAATAAGAGCTACTAATCTATATACTAAATATCCAAAAGGAGTAGTCGCAGGAGCTATCCTCATCATTAAAAATAATAGAGAAATCTATTTTCTAGATGAAGGAAGAAATAAAGACTTTGATGACTTCTATTCATCACATCTACTTAAATGGGAAATAATTAAAAAATATTTAAATGAAGGATATAAAATATTTAATCTAGGTTCCATTAAATCTATGGATAAAACAGATAATAAGTATAACTTTAAAATTGGTTTTGGTGGTAAAGTATATGAAACCGTTGGTACTTATGACTTAGTAATAAATAAATGGTTATACCCTATTGTCAAAATATTATATCTAATTACTACTAAACTAAAAAACATACATATTCCAAAACTAAATATTAAAAAGAGTAAGAAAAAATAACTATCTTACTCTTTTAATTTATCTTACCAGTTTTCTTAATTTGTTTTTATTTACATTCTGTAACATTACTCTATCACATTCTCCGTTATTAATAAGATTAGAAATAATCGTATCCATAGTATAGTGAAAATCTTCAGGATAAAATGGTGTTCTATTTTTATATATCAATCTAATGGTATCTTGCTCTTTTATTGCTAAACTCATATTACAACAATAATAATATGCCTGTCGTGACTTCGTAAGTTCTTTACTAATATAAGGCATAAGTAATTCTGATAATTTATATCTACTTTTTAATATCCACGAATTTTCATAATCATCAAATATAATTATATCATTAGTTTTATTCGAACTCAGTAACCTTAATTTGTCATAATTTTCTATTTTTCTAAGCGAACCAGGAAGAATCAAAGCCTTATCTTTTAGAATTCTTCTAAGTTTGCTCATATTAAAAATATTATTATTAAATTGTAATTCTTCAATTCCGTCAGGTAATATATATTCCTTATTTAATCCCAACTTTTCTTCTCTATCTCTCATAATTTTGTATAATCTATATTGAGGATTATAACCTTTTACAAGACCAAAACCTAAATATGTCAATTCATATATTGTCTTTAATGAAACATAAGTACTAAGTTTTAAAAGAGATTCATTATTCATAACATGAGGGTCATTAGACATATTAATAAAATAATTACTTTTAACCCTTGCATTAGAGAGCATTTCACTAAATCCGTTTTCTCTATCAAAAGCAAGTATTAACTTTAGTCTTTCATTTTCATACCAATCACACTCTATCATAACATTAGGTATTTTCTTAAAATTAGTTATTGCTTCATTCTTTTCTCCAAAAATATTATTAAATATCTCATTATTACCATTTATGATATCATTATATTTTCTCTCTACTATTTGCTTATAATATTCATATCCCCTATCACTCTCGTTAATAAGAGTTTCTTCTAAACTACCAATATCACAAGTAAGTATCTTAAATTTAGTTTCATATAAGTCATTAAACGTTTCTTTGGTAATAATATTTCTTCCATATTTATAGTAGAAATAGTATTTAGTCTCTATTGACTCTATTTGTTTAAGTAAACCGTCTTTATTTTTTTTATTATAATCAAATTGTTTAATATCATCTAATTCTTTAATAATTAAATTTACATCATCTTTATGATTAAATACATATTTTTCCAATTCTATTTCTAAATAAGCAATTATTCCTATATCCTCCATTGTACTATCTGATACATCATCTAGTACTTCAGGTATATATATTCTAGCATCATTAAATACTTCTTTCTTATTCTTTTGTATTGTTATATTAATCATATATTCATCACAAATACTATTATTTAATATATTATTAAATCTAGTCATACATAGTTTAGTTCTCATTGAAGCAGAATACAATGAAGTTCTATTAACTACTATACTACTAATAAAAGAATCCATTTCATTAGATATTAATCTCTTTTTTTTTGGTAATAATAATTTTTCTTTTCTTATCTCATTTAAGGCAATTAATCTTAATACCATTTCATCATATATATCACTTATCTTAGTATATAGTATATACATCTTTAACATTTCTATTTTTAAATTATAATATAAATCATTATTATCTATTTTATTAATAGTAGAATTCCTAAGTAAATGATTTAATAGTAACTGCTGATAAATAATATAATCACCAAATAATTCTTTTTTAGATATATCAAGTAAATATTTATTACTCTTAAGTTTACTTAAATACTCTTCCTTATAACTATTTAATAATTCTATCTTATCTTCAGACAAATTATTTCTATTAGGAATTTCATAGTATGAGACTACTTCTTTATTCTTATTATTCCTTTTAAATATTTTATTAATAAAATTAGATATAAATTTAGGCATCCTTATATTCATTATATCCCCCTCATGTGCCTAATATCATACAATAGTTTCATTATTTAGTCAAGAAAAAATAATTAGTATGTTGACTAATTATTTTTTTATTCTTCTTTTTACTAATTCATATGTTTCTTCTTTAGTACTAAATACATTATTATCTCTATCATAATACTTATTTAGCATAATATTAGTTATACTATCTAGATACCCTTTTAAATACCTATCATTATCTATTCTTTTAAGAAAATCTAATACTTCACTGTAACTATAATAATCTAATCTAGTATCAAAAGAAACTCTATAATATATAAATGAATTACTCATAATATGATGAAGATCAGAGTCTTCTTTTGATATAAAAGCATCTATTCTTTTAATATTATTCTCTCTATATATTCTCCATATATCAAAATTTATATTAGTAATATATTCATTAAGACTTTTATTAAATAAATAATTATTTATTCTAATAATAATTCTTTGGTATTCTTCTGGTACATTAAATCTATTAAATACTTCAGAAGAGACTATATTCTCTTTCCAATATGCCTCTACCCAGTTATCATTAAAACCAGATTCTTTTTCTTTTACATATAATGCTTGTATAACTGTATTTGACGGTACTAATAAATATTTTGCTTTCCCTTCTTTCATTATAACCATTCCTCCTATTTTAATTACTTGATTCTTGATTTTTTGTAAATTCAATTAACTCATCAAAGTCAGATAAATAATTTTGATCTTGTTTTATTCTATATTTTTCATATTCTGATAGCGCTAAAGAATCTGCAATTTCTCTTTTAATTTTTCCATTATCTTGTAAAATGTTGTACTCATTTAATTTTAGAAATAATTCTAATTTTTCTTTCCATTCTTTCATTGAAATTATATGGCCTAATTTAACTTGTCTTTCAGCATAATCTAAATACATTGATACTAAATTATTTAATTCAGTTATTTCTTCTTTATCTAGGTAATTTTTAGCTACAACTACATCGCTTTCTAATATTTTACCTTTAGGAGCATTTTTCCAAGTTTGTAACCCCATATTATACTTATTAGAATCTACTCTATTATAAATTATTTCTGATGCAGTCATTCCTGTTATAGCAAAGTGGAGCTTATTCTGAACATTTTTATAAAATTCAATAGTTGTTTCACTATTTTTATCATAATCATAACTACATTCTTTATATATGTCGGTAATTTTTTGATAGAATCTTCTTTCGCTTGCTCTAATTTCTTTTATTTTTAATAATAATTCATCAAAATAATCTTTGCCAAATTTATGGCCATTTTTAAGTAATTCTGTATTTACAACAAACCCTTTTTTTATATATTCTTTAAGGGTATTAGTAGCCCATTTTCTAAATTGTGTAGCTTCAAAGCTGTTAACTCTATAGCCAACTGCTATTATAGCATCTAAACTATAAAAACTAGTATTGTACTTTTTTCCATCGCTAGCAGTTATTCGAATTTTTCGAATAACTGAATCCTCTTCAAGTTCGCCACTATCAAATATCTCTTTCAAATGATAGTTTATGGTATTAACCTTAACCGAAAACAATTCAGCCATAGTCTTTTGTGTTAACCAAAAATCTTCACTATCATACAATACTTCTACTATTTTATTACCATTTTCATTTTGGTATAAAACAATATTATTTAAATTAGCAACTGTATTCATACCTTAACTCCCTCTCTTTTTCTTAATTACTTATTATTAATATCTTCTAACTTAACCGATACAATCTTACTAACACCAGACTCCTGCATTGTAATACCATATAAAATATTGGCATACTCCATTGTCTTCTTTTTATGAGTAATAATAATAAACTGCGTATCTTTATATTTTTCTAAGTATTTACCAAATGCTTCAACATTAGCATCATCTAAAGCTGCCTCTACTTCATCAAATAAACAAAATGGTACTGGTCTAATATTTAATATAGCAAATAATAAACTAATTGCTGTAAAAGTTTTTTCTCCACCAGATAAAAGACTAATACTTTGAAGTTTTTTACCAGGGGGCTCTGCCTTTATCTCAATACCTGTCTCTAATATATTACTAGGGTCTGTTAGAGAGAGTTCTGCTCTTCCACCTCTAAATAATTCCCTATATACTTTTTTAAATTCTTCTCTTACCTTTTCAAAAGTAGTAAGAAGTTTTTCCTTCATAATACTATCCATTTCATTAATAATATCATATAAAGTATTCTCAGCATTAATAAGGTCTTCCTTCTGATTAGTTAGAAAATCAAATCTTTCTTTAGCTTTATCATATTCTTCTGGTGCATCTAAATTAACATTACCAATATATTCAATTTCTTTCTTAAGTCTTACTACTTCATCTCTAGCGATATTTGTTTCCATATCTAAAGAATAATTATCTTTAGCAAAATCATAAGTCATATTATAATTTTCATTAAGATTATTAAGTAAATTATCAAGAGATACATCTGCTCTATTAATTTTAATATTTAAATTACTTAATTCTTTTTCTTTCTTATTAATATAACTATTACTACTTCTAGAAGTCTCTTCTAATTCATTAATAGTATTATTAATATTATCTTCTTCTACTTTAAGGATTGATATTTCTTTATTAATATTTGAAATATCTTCTCTTACTTTGGATAATTTAGAGAAAGATTCATCTTCTAGAGACTCGTTATTCGTAATACTATCTAAATCTTTTAATTCATTCTCTTTTTCTATCTTATTCTTAATATTAATATTAATAGTTTCATCTATTGAATTAATCTTCGTCTCTATATTTGTTTTTTCATTTTGACTACTATATAATTCACTATTTTTAATATTTATATCTTTATCAATACTATTAATATCACTAAGTAAATTCTTATTCTTTTCTTCTAGTAATTTTTTCTTCTTTTGTACTTCTTCTAATTCATACTTCAATGATAAAACATTTTGAGATTTAGTAATAGAACCTCCTGTTAAAGATCCACCTACATTTACTACTTGTCCATCTAATGTTACTATCTTATATCTTTTATTTATCTTATCACTAATTATATTAGCATTATCTATATTATCACAGATAATTACATTACCTAGTACATTAGATATAATATTCGTATATATACTATCATAAGTAGTAAGAGAACTTGCTATGCCAATATAACCTTCCATATTATTTAAAATACTAAGTACATCATCAGTAATATATTTACCAGTAATTTTATCTATTGGATAAAAAGTAGCTCTACCTAAATTATTATTCTTTAAATAATAAATAAGTTCTTTAGCAGTACTAGAAGTATCTACGACTAAGTATGAAGATGCTCCTCCTAGAGCAATATTAATCGCCGTATTATACCTACTATCAGTATCAATAAGCGAGGCAATAACATTATGTACTCCTGTAAATTTAGGATTATCTAAGATACTTTTAATTTGTTTAGGAATAGTACTATTATTAGATATAGCATTATCTAAGTATTCTTCTCTATATTTAAAGCTATCTATCTCTCTATTATTTTTAATAATCTGATTATTAAGATTACTTTTCTTAGTACTAAGTTCATTTACCTTATCAGTAATACTCTTAACACTAGAAGTTATTACTTCTAATTTTTTATTATATACTTCTTTCTCATTATTTAAATTATTAATAATAGTATCAATATTAATAATATCCTCTTTTAAAGAAATAATATTATTACTAATCTTACCTATTTCATCTTTATATTTATTTCTTTCTTCATATAACTTAATATCTGAAGTAATTTCTTGTTCCTTCTTAGAAAGTTCTAGTAATAATTCCTGCTTACTATTAATATCATCTCTTACTTTTTTTACTTTATCTTTATATTTAAGTATATCGACATCATAAGAACTGTTATTAGAAGACAGTACTGCTAGTTCATCTTCAAGGGCTTTTACTTTATTCTTATCTTCCTGATAAATAAAATTTAAATCCGTAATCATTTTAACAAGTAAAGCTATTTCAATATTAGATAATCTAGTTTTAATCTCTGCATACTTCTTAGCTTTATTAGAAGCTTCTTCTAGTGGAATAATATTATTATTTAGTTCATTAATAATATCACTTACTCTATTTAAATTTTGATTAGTTTTTTCTAATTTTCTTAAAGCTTCTTCTTTTCTTCTTTTATATTTTAATACCCCAGCAGCTTCTTCAAATATTACTCTTCTATCTTCTGGTTTATTAGATAGTATTTCATCTATTTTACCTTGACTTATAATATTAAAACTTTCTTTAGCCGTACCAGAGTCTGCAAGTAACTCGGTAATATCTTTTAGTCTTACTCTTTCATTATTTAAATAATATTCATTTTCACCACTACGATAGGCTACTCTCTTAATAGATACTTCACTAAAATCTATAGGAAGTGTTTTATCCTCATTATCAAAGACTAAAGTAACAGAAGCTGAATTAAGAGCTTTTCTACTTTCACTACCAGAAAATATTACGTCAGTAGTAGTATCACCTCTTAAAGACTTCATTGATTGTTCTCCTAGTACCCATCTAACAGCATCTACGATATTAGACTTACCAGATCCATTAGGTCCTACTACGCCATTTATATTTTTACCAAAACTAATTGTTACTTTATCTGCAAAAGATTTAAATCCATATGCTCTTATTTCTTTTAAGTACATCTTTGTTTCACATCCTACTAGTTAATTTTACTATATTTTTTCAGTAATATCAAGTATTTTTATATCTGCGCCTAGCGGCTAACAGTTTATTTGCTTCACAAATAAACAACCATATATTCAGTAAATTCCATTATATATTATAAAAAGAAGAAATAATTATTTTTCTTCTTTCATAGATTCTTCTATTTCTTTTATTTCATCAATTGTCTTACCTGAAGCGTTAGATATAACAATGTAGTCAATATTCTGTTTCAATAAATTCTTAATTATCTCGATAGTTTTAGTTCCTTGTTCGATTCCTAGTTCTTGTCCTCTTTTCTCTGCTAATTCTATTAAGTTATTTTGAACCATCTTTTCTTTCTCCCATTCATGTAAGATAAATCCATCGTTTACCATATCAATTACACCTTCCATTAATTTATTTAATCTATCACTAATATTATATACTTTAGTATCTTATATATTTCTACATAACTTTTACTATATAAAGCTGCCATAAAGTAATCTATATAGGTCATTTCTTTATCTTTATTGTAACTTTTTCCATAATTACTTTTAGTTCTTTTTTACTTAGTTAAGTAGTCTAATACTTCGTCAAAAGTATCTACTTTAACTATATCCATCTTGTAATGATATTTTTCCTTAGTTTTAATTGCATCTTCATAATTAGGACTAGGTACAAACACAATATCAATATTGTCACTAGCGGCTCCCATTATTTTATATTTAATTCCATCTATCTCTCCCACTGTGCCATCATATGATATTGTACCAGTACCAGCAATATTTCTTCCTTTTATGATATCATCCTTTACTAGTGCATTATAAATAGTAAGAGTAAGCATAAGACCACCGGAGGAACCAGATTCACTATTTCTAAATTTTAAATCAAGCTTTGGTTCAATATCATAATCATAATCAGTAATAATTACTACTCCAACTACTTTTTGATTATCATCCAAATATATCTTACTCTTAACATTTTTTTCTTTATCATCTCTAATTACTTTAAAAGTAACATAATCATTTTCTTTCTTACTATTTATTATCTTTTTTACTTCAGAAACATCATCTACTTTATTATTATCTACTTCTAGAATGATATCTCCTACCTTAAGATTATTATCACTTGTTGTAGCAATAACAATATTCTTCTTACTCTTAACATCAATATATTTACCAGCCTTTTTATAAGCTACCATCAAAGCAATATCTAAAGAATTATCTCTCATAATCTTATTTCTATTTTCTACTTCTTTAATGCTTTCATTAGATATTTTTCTATCTTCATTTTTATTGATATCATAATCCATTATCCAAGAGTATAAGCATATACTAGGAGTAGCTTTATATTCACTAACATAGAGCATATTAATAGAACCTTTATCTATATTATATCCATCTAACTCTACTCTGTCTGTTATATTAATTGCCCCACCAGGAGCCATAATATAATATGGTAGTTTTAAATAAAAAAACAAAATAAGTAGTATTATTACTATAATAAATTTATAATTATCTTTAATTATTTTTTTAATAAACATAATATCATTCCATTTCTTTTTTACTCTGTTATATCATATATTAAATTATGAAAAAATATTCTAATCAAATAATTGTTGTTTTAACTTTTATTACCCTAATTTTAGTACTACTAAATAAAAACCTCGTATCAGATTCCATCCTATCTTCCCTTTATATTTGGTATAATACCTTAGTACCATCAATGTTTCCTATGATAATATTATCCGATATATTAATAACATATAATACCAACATCTTACCAAATTTCATAACCAAATATATATCAAAAATATTCAATATAAGTAATAATGCTGTCATAATATTTATCTTATCCTTAATATCCGGATTTCCTACCAATGCTATCATAATTAAAAAAGCATTAAGTACCTCTACTATAACTAAAGAAGAAGCAAATCATTTATTACTCTTCTGTAATTTTGCGAGTCCTCTATTTATTCTTCAAACCCTAGGTGTCTTTTATCTAAAAAATACTACTCTTTCTATTATCATATTAATAAGTCATATTCTAAGTAATATTATCATTGGAATAATATATCGAAATAACAATCATCCTAATAACAATTATATAATAGAGCCTACTAAAAGTCAAAGCTTTGGAGATGTTTTATCATCTTCTATTTATAAAAGTGTAAACTCTCTTTTAGTAATTGCAGGAACCGTTACTCTTTTTCTAATACTTACTACTCTAATAACTCATATTTTTAATCTAAATACCTATCTATCCCTTTTTATCAGAAGCCTATTAGAAATGACTATGTCTTTATCATACTTATCGAATTTAAATATAAATGATACCTTAAAAGTAGTATTATCATCCATCATTATATCCTTTAGTGGTCTATCTATTCATCTCCAAGTAATATCATCCTTTGAAGATATCAAATATAAATATTATCTAAAAGGAAGATTATTATCTTCTATAACATCTGGAATAATATCTTTTATTCTAATAAAATTAACAATATAAAAAGTGAGCAGTTTTTTACTCACTTAAACCATATAGGTCCTAAATATAAGGAGATAATAGTATTACCCTAAATCGTAGTCTGTGATTACTTAAATATAAGTAATACTATCATAAATATTATTATCTATTTTCTTCTTTATTATACTTTCTCGTATTAATAACAATACCAAGAATAAGAATATAGCTTAAGAAATATATCCATATTAATAATACCGTAATACTGGATAGTCCTCCATATAAAACATCATACTTTGTAAAATAAGTAAGATAATAACTAAATAAAAGTGTAAATATACTCCATAACACTGTCGTAGTAAAAGCTCCTACCATAACATCTTTTACCTTTAATTTAACTGATGGAGATATCATATATATAAGTATAACATTAATAAATATAACCCAAAAAGTAATAGGCCATTTAAGTATATGATATATATTTGTAATATTACTAGTAACAATATTATATTTACTTAAAAAATCTAATAACTTACTACCAAGTACAGGAATAAGAATTAATATTAATAATGAAAAAACAAGTAAAAGTAATATAATAATCGATTTCAATCGATCCGTAGTAATATTTCTTTTATCTACTTTATATAAACTATTCGAAGCCTCTACGACAGCATACATACCCTTCGATGAAGCATATAAAGTTACTATATTTAATACTCCAATAGATAAAGTATAATTCTTACTAGATATAACACTAATAATAACATTACCAATATAACTAGGAATCGTATCATCTATTAAATTAATAACTGAATCAATTGATATTGAGAATAAACTAGCAATTAATAATATAACTGTAAATGTAGGAATAATTGCTAAGACAAAATTATAAGACAAATATGAAGGTAAAATTCTAAGTTCATTTAAACTTAGAATTTTTACTACTCTCTTAAAATATTTCTTCAATTATTTTTTCCTTGCATAGCTTCTTTTTTATTTCTCATATCAATTGTAGCTTCATTAATAGCATCATCTACTGTCTTAACATCATCAAGTATCATACTATAACCAATACTAGCACCAAATCCATAAGGAAGTTCTTTAAGTTCCTTATATATCTTTCTCGCATAATTAACAACATCTTTTTCATCATAACCAACCATATATATTAAAAACTCATTACCATCAGTTCGAACAATATCTGTATTAGCTTCTTGATTAACTATTAAAGTGCTCGCAGCTTTCTTAATAACCATATCTCCTTCTTCATGACCATGATTGTCATTAATATATTTAATATTATTAAGATCCACTACTACAAATCCTTGAGGATAAATAGTATTGTCATCCCATTCTTTCATCTTTAAATTCAAATAATTTCTATTCTTTAAAGATGTCATTGCATCAATATATTTAAGTTTATCATTATTAGTTATAATAGTATCATTCCTTTTTTTCTTTTTAAAGAAAATAAATAATCCTACTAATAATAGTATAACAAGAAGGGTAATAATAAATGCAAGTAAACTACCAGAACTATAATTATTCATACTAGTATTATAATTATATTTAATACTATTATAATTAACAGTCTCTACATAATAAGAAAACATATCAGCAAAATTAGTATTTTTATTAACATCTCTAATATAGAAAGAATATTCATTAGGTAATACTCCTCTATATAATTCTTTATAATCACCAAATTTCTTAATTTTATAATAATCATAAGTATCTTTATCGATCATTATAATAGAATTACTAGATACCTTTCTAAGAAGTTCATCAGTATTATCATATGCTTTAGCAGTTATCCCACTATTAGAAGCTAAATTATTAATAAATGTACCATTTACCAATAATACTTCTTTACCAGATAAACTTCTAGGAGAAGTAACATCATAAAAATCATTAGATAATATAACATACTCTTCTTTAAATAAAGAACTAGTTTTAATAACATCAATATTAAGTCCATCAGTATTAAAATTGCCAAAGACAATATCAAGTTCTCCATTAGAAAAATCTTTCTTTAACTTTTCAATATTATCATAATAAATAAAATTAAAATCAACATCATAAATATTTTCAAAATCATTAAAATAATTAGCTAAAGTACCAATAACATTTTTATTATCAATACCTTCAAATGGCATATAAGTCATATATCCAACATTATAAGGATTACTATTATAACCCATTCTATCAGCTTCACTTATCTCTTTATCATAAAAATATTCATCTAAAAAATTATTTTTATAAGAAGAATTCTGATTATCTCTTTTAAATCCAGTATAATATTTTTTCATAATATTATATAAAGTTTTATTTTCAATAGTTAAAACATTTTTTTTAACAACATCAGATAAATGAAAGACAATATGAAAATCATTCTTTAAAATAAAATCAATATTCATATTATAAGGAACAATAGCATAACTTACTTCCTCACTATTAAAAGCCGTTTCTATTTCATTAATACTTTCTTTAGAAACATAACTAATCATATTATTATCCGCTAGAGCACTAGATACAGGACCAACATCTGATGATAATACTGCAACCTTAATATCTCCCATATCTCTAATACTATCAAAATGAATATTATCCTTACTAACCAAAACATAATGATCTTCATAAACAAGTAAATCATTATTTGATAAATCCGTATTATCATTAACAATTCTAAAAGCATTTCCTTTTAAAGAAACACTACTATTAGAAGTAAGATAAGATACCTTATTAAAATTAATGCCATGTTTAGATGTAAAATCATCTAAGAAATCAAATATAACTCCCTTACCATTTTTACCATATACAGGTACATCATTAAATACACTAATATCAACAACATTGCGCTTATTGTCATTAATCCATTTCTTTTCTAATATTGAAAAAGAAGCATCATCTTTACTATAATTCAATATAAAAATACCAAGTAAAGTAACAAAAACAATACCAATTAAAGTTAATATAAGTGCTTTATTATTTCTCTTCTTCATTATAATCTCCTAACTCTTTATCCAAGTAATACTATCCATATTATTATGTTTATTACCAGTAATAACCTTATCCCCTTCGTCAGTAGTCCATTTAAGAAAGAAAGAAAAATCATAATATGCAAGTTCTTCTTCACTATAATTGTCTAAAGTATTACTAGCAATTTCCTTAGCCTTATCTACACTAGTATCACTCTTCAAAGTAATAGTAGTATATACTATCTTACCTTGTAATCTTGTAGTAACTTCTTCTACTACTTCCGTAGCCATTACTTCATCTTTAACACCATCATATACTTCTTTGGCTATTTCTACATCTTTAATACCATCCAATCTATTACCATATTTATTTGAAGAATTACTCTTAAGTAAACTAATAAATATAATAACAAGAATAATAACTAATACTAAAGCAAGTAGTATAATAACACTAAAACCCTTATTATTTTTAATCCAATTCTTAATCTTTTCGAACATATTTCCTCCTTATTAATCTATTAATATTATACTATAACAATAAATAATTATCAATACCAAAAAAAGCACTAAAAGTGCTATAATCTAATAATACTAGATAATTTCTTAATAACTTTCTTCTCTATTCTTGATATATAAGATTGTGATATGCCAAGAAGATTAGCTACTTCCTTTTGCGTCATTTCTTTTTTACCATTAAGACCATATCTAAGTTCAATAATTTCTTTATCTCTTTTACCAAGTTTATTGACTTCTTTATACATAAGATACTTATCTGTTTCATCTTCTATTGGTTTTGTTACTATATCATTATCCGTACCTAATACATCTTCTAAATGTAGTTCATTACCTTCTGAATCAAAACTAAGACTATCTTCAAAAGATACTTCTGTTCTTTTCTTCTTTGTTTTTCTTAAATACATTAATATCTCATTATCAATACATCTAGATGCATAAGTAGCTAGTTTAATATTCTTATCATTTTGATAAGTATTAACTCCCTTTATTAAACCAATAGTACCAATAGAAACTAAATCTTCTAAGTCTATTTTAGTATTCTCATACTTCTTAGCAAGAAAGACTACTAGTCTTAGATTATGTTCAATAAGTTTATCTCTTGCCTTCATATCTCCATTTAAAAACATCTTAACATACTTCTCTTCTTCTTCCTTAGATAATGGTTCAGGAAGTATATCTGTACTACCAACATAAAATAAATAATTAAGTTTACTAAAAATTCTTTTTAATAATTTAAACATATTATTCCCCTTTCATAACATCTTTATGTAGTATTACATCTACTCCATCTATTAACTTAATATTATCAGAATATGCTATTAATACATTATTAACTATCTTACCATCTATACTAATATATTTAGGTTTAATACATCTAAGAAGTCCTTCTCCTGAAGCAGTATTATATGGTACTATTATATATTTATCATCCCTTTCATACTTCTTATTAACAAGTATTATCGGTCTTTTCTTATATGGATCATATAAATTATTACCCGTATCAACAAATCCAATTAAAGATAAAATATCTTTATCAAAGTATATGTCTACTTTATAATAATTATTATAATTATTTTTTAATTTATTCATTTCTTTAACATATAAAATAGTAACTTCAATACTAATTATAATAATAACTAAATAATATAAAAAACTATTATTTATCTTAATATTAAATAAATATAATAGTCCTCCAAGTAATGTACTAACAATATACATATAAAAAATATTTTTAATAGTATATCTAATATTCTTATATTTAAAAGCTATTATACTCATTATAATAATTGCTATTACTTCTATTAATATCTTATTAATAGAAGTAAATAATACTAAAGAAGAAATACCACCAAATATACTAGATATAATAATTTTTTTAGTAGTAGTCTTTCTCTTTAATATATAACTAACACCCATAATAATAATAGCATCAATAATAATATTAAATATAAAAAATAAATCTATATATATTTTCATAGCTTTATTATAATAAAAAAAAGATAAATCAAATGTCGATTTATCTATTATTCAAATAATTTATTTTCATCTCCTAGGCAATAACCTGTACCAACCTTTTCTCCTTCTACATATTCTTTACCAGACACATTGCACCCCATCTTCGTAATAGCATCATTTAAATATCCCCCAAATATTTTAACTATTCCTATTATTAATACCGTAATTAAAGATATAATAAGTACATATTCAATAAGTGTTTGACCTTTTCTATTTAATCTCATATAAAGCCCTCCATATCTTATAATTAAATTGTACTATATTTTTTCATATATTGCAATAAGATTTTTTACTTTTGACAAATTAATAAAAATATGATATTATGTATACAGATGAGAGAAATCTCATATAATAAAAAGGAACACTTGATATTTTCGCGTTGAGTGAACCACAAAATATTTTGTAGAGCACCTAATTCAATGCTGGGTTAGGTGCTTCTTTTCATATTAATACTATATATAGTAAAAATACTAATAGGAAGATAAGTATGAAAAGAGTTAAGATTAAAAATCTTTCTTAAACATAAATATCGCCTCCTTCCTTTTGCAGAATTTGGCCACCCAACTATCAAATATTCCTTATATATATTATACCAAATAATAACTTATAAGTAAATGAAAGAAGATAAAAATTAATAGTTTTTTAAACATTAGTTCGTATATTTTATATATCCAGTATTATTAAGAAATACTGGATTTTTATATAGAAAAAGAATTACTATTTAAGTAACTCTTTTCTAGATAAATTAAGTTTACCTTTCTTATCATAACCAGTAGCAATAGCAATAACTTCGTCTCCTACTTTAAACATATCACTAGGTTTTTCTACTCTCTTTGTATCAAGTTGTGATACATGTATTAAACCTTCACATCCAGGCCATAATTCTACAAATACACCAAAGTCTTGTATATCTACTACTCTGCAAGTATAAGTTTTACCAATTTCTACTTCTCTCGCAATATTCTTAATTCTTTCAGCAGTGGCATTTATAATATCTCTATCAGTATGATAAATTATTACTCTACCATCATCTTCAATATCAACTTTAACAGCATTAATATCAGTTACAGCACTTACATTACTACATTCTAAGATAATTTTTGTAATCATCTCTCCACCACGGCCAATAACATCTTTAATCTTATCTGGATTAATCATAAATGTTTCTGTCTTAGGAGCATACTTAGA